>JAQBNS010000028.1 GCA_028288405.1 Chitinophagaceae bacterium | reverse complement strand
CTCTTTAACCAAACAGGTACTTTGCAAAATCAGGAAGTAGTCATTCATACCAAGACCGGAGAGAAGAAATATATATTGCTCTCTTCTGAAAATATAGAAATAGACAAGAAACCATTCAGGCTGAATGTATACATTGACATTTCCATTCGTAAGAAATTTGAGCAAGAACTTATAAAAACAAAATCCTTACTTTCAGAAGCCATGACCATCGGTCATCTTGGTAGTTTTGAAAATGATCCTTTGAATTTCAATGTCACCTGGTCAAAAGAAATTTTCACCATGCTTGAAATGCCGGTTGACAATGACTTTCTGGATTATTATACATTCATCCATTCCGTTCATCCCGATGACGTGACGGCAGTTAGCGCCCGGATTGAAAACATGAAGTTGTTGAAAACAAGTCAGGTCATCGTCAACCGATTTGTTACAGCAAAGGGAAACACGCGATGGATCGAGACAAGGATTGTTCCGCAATTGGATAAAGATGGCAATATCTGTCTTTACCGTGGAACGATGCAGGACATTACAGAAAGACAACTGCTCGAGCATGAATTGCGCCAAGCGAAAGAAACAGCGGAAAATTCTGTGATCGCTAAAGAACACTTTCTTTCTAACATGAGTCACGAGATTCGTACACCAATGAATGCAGTCCTTGGCTTTACTGATCTATTAATTGATACGCCGCTTAACCTGGAACAAAAAGATTTTGTGGAAGCGATACAAACTTCCGGTAAAAATCTGATGTCCATCATCAATGACATTTTGGATTATTCCAAAATAGAAGCCGGTATGATGACCATTGAGCGGGTACCTATGAGTGTGCGAAGTATTTTCAGTTCTTTGTCTGTGTTGTTTAACCAGAAAAAAAATGACAAGAACATCACCCTGTCCTTTAACACCGACCCTGCCATTCCTGAAAATCTCGCCGGCGATCCCACACGATTGACGCAGATCATTATCAATCTCGTAAGCAACGCCATCAAGTTTACGGAAAAAGGTAGTGTAACCGTTAACGCTGTTTTGAGCAAAAAAGCAGGCCGGATTGTTGATGTGAAGTTTACAGTAACCGATACAGGCATCGGTATCCCCGCAGATAAATTGGACGCGGTATTCGAACGTTTCAATCAGGCAAGTAATGATACCACACGTAAATACGGCGGTACCGGTCTTGGATTGAGCATCGTGAAACGGTTGGTAGAATTGCAGGACGGCAACATTCGTGTAGAAAGTAAACCGGGTAAAGGATCAGTATTTGAATTTACACTTCCTCTTATTGAACAGACAGGAGAAATAGCAAAAGATCTGCAGGCTAATACCATTCGAATGCTGTCCACAGATAAAAGGAGTTTCCACATTCTCTTAGTAGAAGATAATGTCATCAACCAAAAATTAGCAGAGAAGCATTTGTCAAATTTTGGTTTTACAACAGACATTGCAGGCAATGGTAAAATAGCACTTGAAAAATTAGGGCAATCTCATTACGATTTGATCTTGATGGATATGCAAATGCCCGAAATGGACGGATACGAATCGGCTACCATTATTCGTAAAAAACTGAAATTAACCTTGCCGATCATTGCAATGACGGCTCATGCCATGAGTGGTGAAAAAGAAAAATGCCTGGCCATCGGTATGAACGACTATATTTCCAAGCCATTCAAAGCAGCTGAATTGTATCAAAAAATCAATGCCCAGATGAACAGTGTTTCTGCGGCTGCAAGTGAAGACCAGGCAACAACTTCTTTCTCTACTAAAAACATTGATTTGTCAGAGCTGCAAGAAATGTCCGACAACAACCTGTCTTTCATTCAAGAAATGTTAGTGCTTTTTGTATCAGAGATGACTGCTCATCTTCAACAATTAGAATCTTCGATAGAGGAACAGGATGATGCAACAACCGAATACCTGGCGCACAAACTCAAATCTTCCATTACAATGATTGGCATGGATATTTCTCTTTTGGATCTTCTTAGTCATATGGAACACCTGTCAAAATCAGGAAATGAAAAAGTTGCTTTACACTCACTCTACCTTAAATTTGAAACTCCCAGTCGCTTAGCCATTGCAGAAGCAAAGAGTGTTCTTAGCGCTATGAATTAAACTACAGACTACTGTCGATTGGGTTTTAAAACCTTTATCTTTAACATTCGTTTAAAAGTAAACCCCGCATAGCTGTTGCTCCATGATTGACCGAATAAAATCCTTTTTCATTACTTCCGATATAGACGATCCTGTCATCCAGAGGGAAGTACGAAAAGCCAATCTCATTCGCACAGTGATTACAACTTGTGGAGCACTGCTGTTTAGCGCTGCTGTTATCAGCGCTTTTTATCCAAACAGAACCAATGGTACTGCCTTAGAAATCGAGTGGAGAACAAGTGTCATACAGCTTAATGTTTACATGATATTCATTAACGTTTCTATCGCATTTGTCGGGCTTTATAGTTTGCGGTATAAAGAACCAACTCACTGGCTCTATACCTATCTCCCTTACGTCTTGCTGGTCGTCCTTGGCGTCTGGGGTATTGCAGGTACTGTATTTCATCAATTGGTTTCCTGGACTATCACACCCTTCATGCTGGCTTGCTTTGTTTTTGTCATGCTTTTGATGCGTCCTGTCATTCTGTTCTATTATTTTGCTTTCCTGTATGTGATCTTTTATTTTTTTGTTTCGATAAACCAAAGCAATCCAAATTATGTGTTGCTGAATCGTGTATTGGGTTTAGGAACTTTAGTGGTCAGTTATTGTTTTTCCCTGCTTACCTGGAACAATAATCTCATCCGTTTCCGGCAAAACCGTTTGATCGAATTACAGACAGAAGAACTGAAAGAATCAAATGCCAGTAAGGACAAGTTTTTTTCTATTCTTTCTCATGATCTGAAAGGCCCAATAGCAACGTCTTTACTCTTGACAGAATTGCTGCAGGAAGACAATGTAGGCGAACAAGAGCGAAAAGAAATTCAACAACTCTTTCGTTCCAGTCTTGAAAACGTATCACGGCTTTTGAACAATGTATTGTTATGGGCAAATAATCAGACTGGAAAAATTAGTTTTAATCCTACCTCTCTGGAACTAAAAGCTATTGTCGATGAAGACATTCAACTGCTTCATGCCATGGCTATTCATAAAAACATAACCATAGTCAATGAGGTGGCTAAAGATTTTATGCTGCATGCTGATCATCACATGATGCATACGATTATCCGTAACCTCTTGACGAATGCCATCAAGTTTAGCCATTCTGAAGGAAAAGTTTTTATTTCTGCTGAACATATCACAAAAAATGATTTGTGTTTTGCCAAACTGTCTATCGTAGATAATGGCATTGGTATTCCTCCATCTCTTTTGGGCGATTTGTTTAAACTGGATAAAAAAGTAGCGACACCAGGCACAAACAACGAAACAGGAACAGGATTAGGGCTTATTCTTTGTAAAGACTTTATTGAAAAACACAACGGCAAACTTCTTGTCGAGAGTGCGGAACCGACCGGTAGTCGTTTCACCATCTTATTGCCAGTCCAGAGGTTTTAGTTTTCGAAATTAACACCTTCTCCTATTGTTTTCTTTAGCCATCCATTTGTATATACCTCCTCTTTCTTTATATTGTCACAACACATTTTATGGGCATTTTTTGCTGACAACCAAAAAAGAATAACTATGGATGCTTCACTCAAAGACCTGCAACGCATACCCGGAGTGGGGAAAGTCATTGCTAAAGATTTATATCAACTGGGATTTAAATCCGTTGATGAATTGAAAGGACAGGATGCCGAAAAACTATTTGTCCTGCACAACGACCTGAGAGGAGAAGTCCAGGATATCTGCATGCTCTATACCTTCCGTTGCGCCATTTATTTTGCAGAGACTCCTAAGCCAAAACAGGAACTGGACAAATTGAAATGGTGGTATTGGATGGACCAAGTCAAATTGGACAGTAAAGCGAAAGATGCAGAAATACGGAAAAAAAGTTTTAATCTCCTTCCTGCTGTTCTCTGTTTTATATTTCCCTAAACCACATGAACCTAAAAAAAGAACTCGCAGATTTAGTTGCTGCCTCTGTCATTACACAGGAAACAGCAGATAACATTCAAAACTATTATGCCGGGAAAAGTGAGCCTTCCAGCAATAAACTGTTTGTTATCTTTGCCATCCTAGGCGCTTTGCTGATAGGGCTTGGTGTGCTGTTGATCATCGCACACAATTGGGACGAACTTTCTGTTTCCACCAAAACAGTTCTCGCTTTTGTTCCTCTGGTCATCTCTCAATTGGCTTGCGGTTATACATTGATTAAAAAAGATACCGAGTCCACCTGGAGAGAAAGTTCTGCTACGCTCCTTTTCCTTTCGATTGGTGCTGCCATTTCTTTAATCAGTCAGATTTATAATATACCCGGAAACATCAGCAGCTTTCTGCTGACCTGGTTGTTACTAGGCTTGCCGGTGATATACCTGCTTCGCTCTTCCTTTACTTCGCTTTTATATATTACCGGTGTTGTCGTCTATGCTGCATACAGAGATTACTGGAACTATCATCAGGAACCCTCTTATTGGTTTTGGTTATTGTTCCTTGCCATTTTACCTTACTATTATTTTATCTTTCAAAAAAATACCCGCAGTCATTTCGTTCTGGTACATCACTGGTTTATGGCTATCGCTCTTACGATTTGCCTGGGCACTATAGCAGATAACAATAAAGGATTGATCGTTGTGGCATATATGAATCTCTTTTGTGTATTTATTTTGCTGGGGCATATCATCAACCTGAAAACGAATGCTCACAAATCCAACGGTTATCTTTCTGTGGGTCAGATCATGTCCATGTTATTACTACTTATTTCCTCCTTTCATTTTTTCTGGGAGGACATTACCCGTCACCATCAGTATGATAATGCTTTTTTTGGACCTGAATTTATCGCATCATGTCTTACAGGATTAGCAGCTGCAGGATTATTGATATTCAAAAAAAGAACATTCGCTGAAGAGCGCATTAGGCCTTTAGAAGTGACATTCGTGTTTTTTGCTATCATCTACCTGCTCACGTTTGTTTTCCCTAATGTAGTAGCATTGTCCAATATATTGTTTCTGATCCTTAGCATACTCATCATTCGTGAAGGCATAAGAAGAGAGCATTTGGGTATTACTAACCTTGGCTTATTGATGATTACAGCGCTTGTCGCTTGTCGTTTCTTTGATACCCATTTGGAATTTGTTGTCAGAGGCGTGCTATTTCTGTTTGTGGGCATAGGTTTTTTCGTTACAAACTTTTTAATGATCAAAAAAAGAAATGGATAAAAAGAAAATCATCTTCATCGTCTTTTGTCTCGTTGTTGCAGCGCAACTCTATGTCCCTGCTAAAATGGTTTTTGACAGAGACAACATATTGGTTACCGGAAAACCTTTTAAGTTCAAGGCAGCTCCCATCGATCCTTCCGATCCTTTGCGCGGTAAATACATCGTACTGAATTTTGAAGCCACCTCCGTTCCCGTTGCGCAAGGCACAGACTGGTCTTATGAAAGTCCTGTATACCTGGAACTGACTAACGACAGCAGCGGCTATGCCATGATTTCTGCAGCTCATCACGAAGAACCTTCCGATGCGACCACTGATTATATACTGGCCAAAGTGTCTTATTTCAACAACAACGACAATACCCTTTCCATACAGTATCCTTTCAACCGCTATTATATGGAAGAATCGAAGGCGCAGGATGCGGAAGACCTGTACAGACATACAGCAGGTGACAGCACTCAGGTGACTTATGCACTGGTATATGTAAAAAATGGAGAAGCCGTTTTGAAAGATGTATTAGTAAACGATATGTCCATAAAAGACATTCTTAAAGAAACGAAATAAATGATGGAGCAGTACAAACATTTTTTGCAGGAAAAGGCTGCTTTAACGCCCGAAGAAATTGAAAGCTTAACTTCTTCACTTCAATCCAAAACATTTCGTAAAGGTGAGTTTTTGCTGCATGCCGGTGAAGTTTGTGCCTATGCTTTTTTTGTAGAAAAAGGATTGCTTCGTTCCTTCACCATCGATGAAACAGGGAAAGAACACATCATACAATTTGGACCGGAAAACTGGTTTGTCACCGACCGCAGCAGTGCTTACTTTAGTGAGCCTTCTGATTTTTCTATTGAAGCCATTGAAGACACTACCGTAGTACTGATTGATGCAGCATTCATCAGCCGTGCTTCTGCAGCGTATCCCCATTTTATGCGCTTCAATGAAAAAGCATTACAAAACCACATCCGCCAATTGCAAAAGAGAATCAACCTCTTACTCAGCGCAACAGCTGAAAAGCGCTACCTGGATTTTATTCGCCTTTACCCGGACCTCACACTCCGTGTACCACAATGGATGATCGCTTCTTACCTTGGCATCACTCCTGAAAGCCTGAGCAGGGTAAGAAAGGAACTCGCCAAAAACAACTTCAAGCCTCACTGATTGCATTTCTTATCCTACATCAATGCGGCAGCATGAATAGTGCGTTATTTTTGTATCATATAAACGCAAGATTATGAAAACAAGATCGATAGAAGTCATCGTTCCACCACCTGCACCACATTATGTAGGAGATGGATTTAGAGTACATAACTTTATCCCCAATGGATACCATTTGGATAGGCATAGAATGACTCCGTTTATCATGATGGACTATAATTCCAAATTTGTATTTCCTCCTTCCGAACAACCCAAAGGAGTTGGGGTGCATCCGCATCGCGGGTTTGAGACCGTGACGTTGGCCTATAAAGGCAAAGTAGCTCACCACGACAGCGCCGGTAACAGCGGAGTCATTGGTGAAGGCGATGTGCAGTGGATGACAGCAGCTTCCGGTATTTTACACAAAGAATACCACGAAGAAGAATTCAGCAAAACGGGTGGAGCATTTCAAATGGTACAGTTATGGGTAAACCTTCCGGCTAAAGACAAAATGTCCAAACCGAAATATCAAGGGCTTACTCATGCTGAAATCAAGACCTTTCAATTGCCAGATAATAGCGGTACGATTGAAGTGATAGCAGGACAATACCAGGACGTAAAAGGTGCAGCTTCTACTTTCACTCCGGTGCATTTACAAAATGCGAAACTGAATAAAGGAGGCAAAGCAGACTTCAACTTTCCTTCCCATTATAATACCGCATTGTTGGTCATTGAGGGAAGTTTGAAAGTGAATGATACAGAGGTAGCAGAAACCGATCACTTTGTTTTGTTCGAAAATGATGGAGAAGCCTTCACCATAGAAGCATTGGAAAATGCGGTGGTATTGGTATTGAGCGGAGAGCCCATCAATGAGCCCATCGCGGCTCAAGGTCCCTTTGTCATGAACACCAGACAGGAAATTGTACAAGCGATTGACGATTATAATCAAGGTAAATTTGGTTACCTTGATTAAGCAGATTTTAAACCATAAACAAACGATTGCTTTATGCGATCGTTTGTTTACTTTACGAAGTTGAAAGCTTAGATTTTTGGGAAATTAAAAATCAGATTATGGCAGGTATAAAAATTATTTTTTTCACCATTGGATTTTCCCTTTTCCTGATAACAGGTTGCTCGGAAAAGAAAACAGCCGATAAATATGTCGACGGTCTTGTTTTTGACAAAGAAGAACTTTTGTCTCCTCAGCAAAAGGAAGAATTGAATCAATTGTATAAACAGCACGAAGAAAAAACCAGCAATGAAATAGTATTGTTTACTACTTCCGGTTACGATTCAGATTCCAGCATTTCATCATATGCTACCAATACCGCCAACAAGATGGGTATAGGTAAAAAAGAAAAAGATAACGGTGTCATTATCGTCTTTAGCAAAAATCGCCGAGAGATTTGGATAGGAACAGGTTATGGAACTGAGAACGTACTGACTGATCAAATCGCTAAAAAAATTATAGATAGCTTAATGATCCCGGAATTTAAAGAAGGGAATACATACAAGGGACTTTATGCGGGCAGTAAAGCCATCGTAACTTTTTTGGAAGAACCAGGGCATGAGATTAAGGAAAAGTAATTCCTTGCAAAAATACCACAGCATAACCAGTACCTGCAACCCATCAGGCATCTGATCTGCTGTGGCATTATTCTACCTCACCGACCTATTAAAATTTGAAATTCTTTTTTTCCGCCTGTACTTTGATGGCATGGATCATAGACTTGTCCAACATGTTTTCCTTGTCGTTCGTTTTCTGAGTCAATAAAAACGCCGTGCGTTTTTTATTCAGTTCCTGAATTTCCACTTTGATTTTTTCTCGTTCTGTCGTTTTCTGTTTTACGTAGTTTTTCTTTTGATCATCCGTCATATTCTTCATGGCGTCCGGAAGTTGATCTTTTGTCACTTTCGTTACATCAAACGATTCGTCTTCGGATGCATCCACCATGTCCCATGATTTATTTTTATAGACATGTGTCGATTTAGAAACGGCACGATTCACTTTGTTTGCTTCGCCATAACTTTCAGAAGCCTTGTCTTGACTAACCTGTGCTTCTTTTTTCTCGCGGCCTTCTCTACCGTATTCGATATAGGTATTGTTCAGCTGTGTATTCAGCTGATCTATTTTATCGTCGTAAGGAGAGGGAATGAAAACTGTTTTAGAGTTTTGCTCGATACTGGCATAGGAACCCGATGTTAAGTCGGCACCGGATTTCCATGAGGTGTTGATCCCTTCCTGAAAATCTCCGCAGAAAATAGTGTTCACAATAATGTTTTTCCTTTTCGCTTCTGCACAGGCCAACTGATAACTGATTGATCCTTGCGTGAAAGGCTCATTGCCTGCAATGAACAGGATTTGTAAATCACCGCCATCAGCCGACCAATCCAATTGACGACAAGCCGTTTGAATCACTTGTCCGCAAAACTCACTGCCGCCATTGGTCTTCAAGGCAAACAAGTCCTGCGACAATTTATCCAGGTCATTCGTCAAAGGAGTCACCAAACGAATATACCCTTCACTCGCAGGAAGTCCGTCGTTGCCGTATTCGTACAAAGCGATTTTAACTTCCGGTTTGGCTCCGTCGCATTTGGCTGCTGCCAATTCATTGACAATCGTCCAGAGTTGAGACTTGGCCTGATCAATGAGTCCATCCATACTTCCGCTGGTGTCCAATAGCAAAGCCAGTTTAATTTTCTTTGCGGTCTTTGTTGCTGTAGGATCAACCGGTGGTTGTTCGATCGTATGAATTTTTCTTACACTCGTGTGAATGTTGCCCGCATATAAGGCAACAGCTCCTGATAAAAAGGCGAAAACCAATAACAGGTAAGGTATACTCTTTGTGATCTTTTTCATGGGTCTTGTGGTTTGGTTTATGTTTGAACCTACGGGAAGCTTTTACAAACGCCAATACAGACTTAGGCAATCGCCGCTTTGACTGAGTGAAACCGACGGTTCACTGAGGGAAATTTTTATGCTGTTTAGGGTATCTAAATCGCTGATTATCCAGTACATTTGTTCAGTTACATCGGTTACACTCCTATGAAATACCTGGTCTTCATTTGTATTCTCTTCGCTTCATATGCAGGCTTTTCGCAGTCTTGTCCTCCTCCTCCAACAATATGCTTTATAACTATTAAAGGGTTAGAAAAATCAGAATCTGTGATATTAACGGAAAGCTTAATAAAAGAAGAAAATTGGGATTCTTTGAAAATGTTAATGGCTTCAGAAAATCCTGCTTTAAAGTATTTAGCTATTGAAATATGTAATTATGAAGCCAGAAAAGGTCAAGTGGTTTTTGATAGAGAGGATCAAGAAATAATTGAAAGAGCAAAACAATCGGGTGAAAAAATAATTTATAAACAAGAATGTAAGCCTCAAAGAGTTTATTCTTTAAAAGAGCTTTTTAAAAATAATCCTTCAGTTCTTAATCCTCAACTAACAAGTTGGATTAATAGAATTAAAAAATAATTATTTTGTAAATTCATTTCCATTCACATGAATTATAAAAATCTAGTTTTTATTTCACTATTTCTGCTTTGTCACTTCTCCGGTTACGGACAACAGAAGAAAAAAGTGATGTCCTCCTCTAACCGCTACAGCAGCAAGCAGGAAACAAGCGTTCCGCTCCTGTTGCAAAGAGCAGAAAAGGTTTCTGCAAAAGATCCGAAGGAAGCGCTAGATTATTTGGAGCAGGCGTTAAGCATCAGTTTGCAGGAAGGCGATAAGCTAGGAGAAGCCAATACTTACGTGGTATTGGGGAATCTCAATTCCAGACAAAAACTCTATGCACAGGCTGCTAATTTTTATACCAAGGCCATTCCTCTGTATCAAAAAGAGGGTCAAACTTCTCTTGTCGTGAAAAGCAGGAAACTACTGGGAGCTGTCTATGAAACAAACAAACAATACGATCTTGCGTTAGACCAATACTTAAGAGGATTAAAAGAAGTGGATAGTGCTAGCGATATATCCGAAACGCTCGAGCTAAAGAATCTTATTGCAAACGTCTATAAACTGCAGGGAAAGAATGAAGAAGCGCTTGCCTTATATAAAGAAGTTTTGACCAAAGAAAAAAAACAACAGAATAAATCCGGCGAACGCAAAGCTTATGACAACATGGGTGATGTCTACATCCAGCAAAACAAAGTAGAAGAGGCTAAAGAAGTCTATCAGAGCGCGCAGGAAAGCGCCATACAAGACAAGGACCAGGAAGGACTCAGTAAATCATACGACAACATAGCCAACACACTGAAGTTGGAAGGGAAAACGGAAGATGAGCTGGAACTGAGAAAAAAGAAAGCGGAAGTCAGTGATCAAAGAAACGATGACGAAGCATTGGCAAAAGATTACCTGGAAATCGGGCAATTGTACAGGACACAAAACAAACCCGCGCAAGCCTTAAGTTACCTCAACAAAAGTGTGAGCATTTCCAAAGAAAAAGGATTACTCGAGGTAGAAGCGAAATCGCAAGAAGCCATTTCCGGTGTTTACAAAGAACAACAAAACTTTTCCAAAGCACTGGAGCATTATCAATTATACGTGCAGGCGAAAGATTCTCTGCTTTCTTCCAGAGAGAATAAAATAAACAACATGATCAGTTTTAACGATGACTTGTCGCTGAAACAAAAACAAATCGATTTGTTGGAAAAGGACATGCAACTCAATGAGAAAACCATTCAGTTGTTGAACGAGGAGAAAAGTTTTTCCAAGCTCGTCATTTATGCGCTGTTGATGGGCTTATTGATTGTATTGATCAGTGCCTGGATCGTCTATGTCAATGCGAAGAAACGACGCATCGCTAATCAATCTTTAGTGCTGCGCTCACTGAGAAGTCAGATGAATCCACATTTTATCTTTAACGCCTTGAACTCCGTTAATAATTTTATTTCTAAAAACGACGAGCGTTCGGCCAATAAATACCTGTCGGACTTTTCAAAACTCATGCGTACCGTCATGGAAAACTCGCGCTATGAATTCATTAGTTTGTCTACAGAACTTAGCATTTTGCAATTGTACCTTTCTTTAGAGCATGCTCGCTTTAAAGACAAGTTTGATTATACGTTGACTGTATCGGAAGAACTTTCCTTAGAACAAACACAAATTCCTCCGATGTTGATTCAGCCTTATATTGAAAATGCCATTTGGCATGGCTTGCGTTACAAAGAAGAAAAAGGATTGCTGACTGTTAACATTCTGCCTCATGAAGGCGACGTGATGGTAACGATAGAAGACAACGGTATTGGCAGAAAAAAATCGGCAGAACTTAAAACCCACAATCAGAAAGATAAAGATTCCATCGGTTTGAAAAATACGGAGGCCCGCATTGCCATCATCAACGAATTGTATAAAACCCATATGCGTGTTCACCTTGAAGACCAGGATCCCGCAACAGGAAGCGGAACAAAAGTAACGGTATACATTACACAAACTCCATCGGCACACCATGAAGCTTAAAGCCATTATTGTAGACGACGAAGAAGCGAGCCGCGACACGCTCAAGAATTATTTGGGGCGTTACTGCCCGGATGTAGAGCTCATGGCTCAGGCCGACTCTGTGAAGAAAGGCATAGAAGCCATTCGTCAATACCAACCGGACATTGTTTTCCTTGATGTAGAAATGCCTTATGGCAATGCGTTTGATTTGCTGGAGCAAGTGCAGGATGTTTCCTTTGAAACCGTATTTGTGACGGCATTCAGCAACTACGCCTTGAAAGCATTAAACCTAAGCGCTTCTTATTATATTTTAAAACCGATCGAGATTGACGAGTTGATTCTGGCAGTAGGTAAAATCAAAAAACAAAAAGAGGAACACAAGGAACTGCTGCACACTAAAATTCTGGTCGAGAACATTCACACCGAAAATAAACAGGCGCAAAAAATTGTATTGCCTTTGCTAGATGGCTTCGAAGTGATACAAGTGAAAGACATCATCCGCTGCGAAGCGAATGATAACTTTACCGATTTTATTTTAACCGGCAACCGCAAAATCATGATTTGCCGTACGCTCAAGCATTACGAAACCATGCTGGAAGATTATAATTTCGTGCGTGTGCACAAATCACACCTGATCAATGTACAACATGTCACCAAATACCTGAAAGGTAAAGGCGGCCAGCTGATCATGAGCGATCAGTCTTATGTAGATGTATCGCCGAATAAAAAGGAGGTATTGATGCAGCGGTTTATTGGATAATAATGGAGATTTCAGATCTCTCATTTTATGAATTTAAAAGACATCGCTTCCCTTCGCTTACAGAGTCAGCAATTAGCCGGCACTTCATTCAAAAAACCACAAGACCTGGTCCAATGGATGGGTGCCCTGCAGGCGCAAGACTATAACATGTCCAAATGGGCCGTTGGTATTCGTATTCCGGGCACTACAGATCAAGCCATCGAAAAAGCGATCAGTGACGGTAAAATTATTCGCACCCATGTCTTAAGGCCTACCTGGCATTTAGTTTCTCCCGATGATATTCACTGGATGCTTCAATTGACGGCTCCTCACATCAAGGCACTTACCAAATCGCGCGACAAAGAACTGGAGTTGACAGAAAAACTCTATACCAAAAGCAATACCCTCATTGAAAAAACCCTGTCTAAAAACAAGCACCTGACGAGAGAAGAACTGATGGCTGAATTGGCGAACCATCATATCAAAGCCGATGGAAACCGCGCGTCACATCTGATGATACGCGCGGAGCTGGAAGGAATTGTTTGCAGTGGAAAGTTAAAAGGAAAAACGCATACCTATACACTATTGGATGACCTGATCAAGTCTCCTAAAAAAATAAGCCGTGAAGAAGCCCTGGCCAAGTTGGCCTCGATCTATTTTTTCAGTCACGCTCCTGCTACGCTAAAAGATTTTTCCTGGTGGTCGGGTTTATCACTGACCGATTCCAAGACCGCATTGGAAAGTATAAAAAAGAAACTCACGGAAGAAAAAATAGGAGCTGAAACGTATTGGTTACCCGCGGCTTTCAAAACGAGTTTAAGTAAAAAAACATCCGCTCATTTCTTACCCGCTTTTGATGAATACATCATCAGTTATAAAGACCGTACAGCGTCTCTCGCGCTGGATCATCAACCCGTCGCCTTTACTACAAACGGCATTTTCCGTCCGATTCTTTTGGTTGATGGACAAGGAATTGGCATCTGGAGTCGCACGATAAAAAAAGAAATCATAACCATAGAAGCTACCTTTTTCAAATCCCCTTCCAAAGACGCACGTTTGTTGCTGGAACGAGAAGCTGAACTGTACGGCGCTTTTCTGAATAAAAAAACAGAAGTAGTTTACACTAAATCATAAACCTCTTTCTTTATTTGTCGTTTAATAATTGCACACTGAATAACCGCTTATGAGATTAGCCGGACCTTTATTATTCTTACTCCTCAGTATTTCACTGCACCTTTCTGTCTCCGGCCAAAATCTTAAACCCGGTTTTGATAAAGCAGAATGTCTGGAATTGCTCAAGCTAAGTGCCCGTCACGCAGACAGTTCGTTTTACAATAAATTACCTCAACCCGAAAATTTCAAACCGAACTACCGTTGCCAGGAAATGGGTCTGCAATTTTGCTGGGATCTATGGACCAATGAACAGCATCAGGCAGTCATTAATGTGAGAGGCAGTACGAAAGATCAGGAAAGCTGGCTGGCTAATTTTTATTGCGCCATGGTGCCCGCTAAGGGAGAATTAAGGTTGTCTAAAACAGAAACATTCTCTTACGAACTTTCTTCAGATTCCAAAGCCGCCGTGCATGTGGGCTACCTGCTCAGTGTAGCTTTTTTATCCAAAGACATCTTGCCAAAAATTGATTCCATTTATAAGAAAGGTGTCAAAAATATTCTTCTCGCAGGTCATAGTCAGGGTGGTGGTGTATGTTTCCTCCTCACTGCACACTTATACAGTTTGCAAAAGCAAGGCAAACTTCCCGCCGATATTCGTTTTAAAACCTATTGCACCGCCGCACCCAAGCCCGGTAATCTATACTTTGCCTACGCTTACGAAACCCTTACACAAGAAGGCTGGGCTTACAATTTGGTGAGCACCGCCGACTGGGTGCCGGAAGTTCCATTGAGTGTACAAACGATTCACGATTTTAATACAGTAAATCCTTTTAAGGATGCTAAGCGATTGATAAAAAAAACGAAAGGACCGAAAAGACTACTGCTGAAACATGTATTTAGACAACTGAGTAAGCATCCACTCAAAGCACAGAAAAAGTACGAGAAAATATTAGGGCATTATTTATACAAGGGCATCCAAAAAACATTGCCGGATTTCGAGGAACCTGTATATTTTCATAGCAGCGATTATGTAAGAACGGGTCGTACGATTGTATTGCAAGCGGATGACGCATATTATAAAATATATCCGGATAGCAAAACCAATGTGTTTTGCCATCATTTTTTTTACCAGTATTATTATTTGATTGAACAGTTGGGAGAGATAAAATAAAGCTGTTTCAGAAATTCAATTTCTCTTTCAGCAAACTATACCCGTTTCTGCTGACCGGTAAAGACGTATTGTTCTTCAATACCAACTGATAGCCATTCTTATCGTAAGGTTCGATGCGTTGCATCTGTTGTACGTTGACGATATACGAGCGGTGGACACGAATGAATTGCTGAACAGGTAGGGCTTGTTCAAAATGCTTCATCGTTTGTTGTTTTAAAAATTTTCCTTCCGCCGTATGGACTAAGACATAATCGTCCTGCGCTTCTATGTAAAGAATCTCTGCTATGGGAATTACCTTGATAGAATTCACCGTCTTTACCACCACCCTTTCCAACTCTTGTTTTTGCAAAGCACCTTCTTCCGTCAATTGACGCAGCTTATTTGTTTCGTCCGATCTGTACTTTTGGCGTTCTTCTATTTTCTCGATCGATTTTTTAAATCGTTCTTTTGTAAAAGGTTTTAATAAATAATCCAGCGCATTTAACTCAAAGGCTTTGATGGCATGTTCCTGATACGCCGTTGTAAATACCACGAGAGGCGGGTCTTCCACCAATTCCAGCATTTCCAAACCACTGACTTTAGGCATTTCTACATCCAAAAAAATAACATCCGGTTTCAATTCCTGAATGGCTTTCAATCCTTCGAAGCCGTTGCTGCATTCTGCTATAATTTCAAAGTCGCTGTATTCCTTTAAAAAAGCACGCAGCAAATCCCGGGCTAGCGGTTCGTCATCGATGAGTAGCGTACGTAGAGTTTTTGACATCTAATATTGAGGAATCAATAATCTTACTTCAAATATACCGTTTTCATCTTTCACTTTTACCAAATCTTTGCGGCCATACAGCAAAGTCATCCGGCGTCGCACATGCAAAAGACCGGTACCGCTGCCCGCTTGCTTTTTCTCTTTGACATCGTGGTTATTGGAAATGAAAATTTCAATTCCTTTCTCTGTCTTCTGTGCATCGATAGTCACCGTCACGGCTTCAATCGTTTGGTGCAGCCCATGGCGGATGGCATTTTCTATTAAAGGTTGTAAAATCAAGTGTGGAACCTGTGTCTGTTCCAAGCCTTCTTCGACATGTGTTTGAATCATCAGCCGGTCACGGAATCTGATTTTTTCAATGTCGGAATATAAAGCACTGTTTTCCAATTCTTCTGTTAAGGATACTGTTTTCTCTTCTGCCTGATGAATCGACAACCGCAGGAAGGCCGCCAGCTTTGTCAGCATTTCTTCCGCACCTTTGGCATCAGAGAGCATCAGGGAATGAATCGAATTTAATGCATTAAAAATAAAATGCGGTTGTAACTGGGACTTTAACAAAGCGAGTTCTCTTTCTTTGATCGCCGCATTCCACTGTGCTTCATAGGTTATTCGCTCTTTGTAAGAATAGTAATATTTGTACAGGTAATAAGCCAGAGCCACTATACTGTATAAAAACAATCCTTCCACAAACCTCCAGGGCAAAGCCGCTTTCAAAAATTGATCATAGCTTGCAGAAAGATGCAGATGATACAAAATGAAATAGCCAGAGAAAAGCCATCCGCTGATAAAAAGCAAAGCCGTTGCAGTCTGATTGAAGAGTGAGAGCAACGAGAGTTTTGGAGAAGCAAGATCCATACTCAGAAACCTGACGGTATACCAGGAAAAAAATCCCAGTACAGCAAACAAACTGTTGTATACCATAGCATCCGTTATGGATATCGCTAAAGGCAAGTCACACAAACGATACAGCAGTGCGCTGTGCAGCACAGTCAGAATAAGACTGTCAAGCAGGTAATGGTAGAGATGATTTCGTTTGTATAGAAGAGGATGACGCATATTAAGCTCTTATGATTTCTACACCACTCATTACTAATGTTCCTCTGATAATAACCACTGCAGCCGGATCTACCTGTATATCCAACTTTCTTAAATCATCGTCTTCTATGCCACTCATGATCGGTGTGATTTCCGATTTAATGTTCCATTCTCTGGACACCTTCAAACTAACACCGCCCATGACTACTTCTAAATCAATGATGGCAGGCTCGTCTTTTGTCAAGTAACAATTCGTAAGATCCAACTCTACGCCACCCATGATAGCCGTGATCTTTCCTCCTTTAAAATCATAGGCGCTGATCTGTCTGTTGTCGCCACCCATGATCGCTGTAATTTCGAATAACCCTTCGTTGGTATCGCTCATCGTATGTTTAGTTGATTGTTTTCTTTTTCGTTTCTTTTTGAATCCAGACCCGAACAACACCATAACCCCCACTAAGATCAAGGCTGCAGGCCATAATTTATAACCATCGAAGGCAGGAAGTACACCCATAAGCGGCAACATAAAATACCAACCGGTAACCATCAACAGCAATCCCCAGAACCAGGATTTATATAAGAAGTATACGCCGGTTAGAATTACGGCCATTTGCCAGGTGAATACATAAGCCGGCACTGCGAAAGGAAGTGCGTTCAAATTATACAGTAAATAAAATAATCCTGTGAGCAGCAACAAGGTGCCTGCCCATAATCGTTTGCCTGAAATCATTGTCCTCTTATTCTTTTGTTAAATGATGTTTCAAACGTACGCAATCCTTTCTTTCTACAACATACAAAATCGGTAAGCGGTAAAAAATAACCGGTAAATGGAGAATGGCAAAGGAGAATGAAAATATTCTTATATTGAACACAAAAAAGAATGTCCGCTTACCTGCCTTCCAGAATTTTTATTGTTGATGCCTTACGCGGATTTGCACTGCTCGGCATACTCTTGCTTCACGCCATTGAACATTTTGATTTGCTTTTGTATCCTCCGGTAGTCGCGGGAGTGCTAGCGACGCTAGACATCAATTTAAGCAAAGTGCTATTCTTTATATTCGCCGGTAAAGCCTATTCTATTTTCTCTGTGCTGTTTGGTTTGAGTTTTTATATACAAATGCAAAAACAAGCAAGCCGTGGGGTAAATTTTCAATTACGCTTCGTCTGGCGCCTCGTTATTTTATTTGTCCTTGGTTACTTGTTGTCTTTATTATACATCGGAGAAATTCTAAGCGCCTTCGCCCTGCTGGGATTATTACTGGTTTTACTGAACCGTCTCAGCAATCGTTGGCTGGTCATTCTCGCTGTATTGTTCTTGCTGCAAGCACCTACGCTTTTCTTATTGAGGATTTCCTTTTCGCAAGCAGACTTTATTTACCAGCAAGATTGGAGTGCCTGGCAAAATGTTTTCTCTACTTTTGCCAAAGGTTCTTTCTTAGAGGTGATCCGGTTCAACGCCTATAATGGTCACATAGCCAAATGGCAGTTCTTCTTAAACACCGGACGCTACTTGCAATTGATCGGTTTATTCATTCTTGGTCTGTTGATCGGACGTATACATTACTTTGAACATTTAAAAAAATACCTGCCGCTGACGCGCATCACTGCGTTGGTCAGCACCGTTTTATTTCTTGCGGTGTATATTCCTTCTTTTTATGTGAGCGATTATTTCAATCCTTCTCAAACTGCTTTGATCACTGTTCTTTGCGAATCGTACAGCAATTTATTCTTTACCATTTTACTCTTTACCCTTTTCATCTTACTGTCGGTGGAATGGAACATAGAAAATAAAAATACGCTATTGAGTTCCTATGGAAAAATGAGTCTCACGAATTACATCGTGCAACCTCTTATTGGCGTGCCCTTCTTTTATGGTTTTGGTTTGGGGATGTACCAATACTTCGGTGTGACCTTTAGTGTGTTATTCGGTATTGCCTTTGTCGTGCTGCAACTGGCCTTCTCTTCTTATTGGATGAAGAGATTTTATTATGGACCATTCGAATGGTTTTGAGAGCGTTGACGTTTTGGGATTTTGGGATTCCGTTTAAGCGATCTTCTTTTTAAAAATTTATTATCTGATTCTTATGAAGGCAAAAAATATATTTCCTGTCATCACCCTCTTTTTATTGTCTAATTTGACATTCGCACAAACGATGAATTTAGATGAATACGAAATTTATTTAAACGATACCTCGATTTGTAAGTCTGCTTTTTTAGAAAAAGCAAAGGATTTGGATAGTACTCGATTAAAGAATCTTAGCTTCAGACCTATAACAGACGGCCAAAAAACAATTTATTATCTGAATGGATCTCTTTATGGAAAAGGAGAAATCAGAAATAAAAAAGAAAAAGGTTTCTGGACTTATTGGCACGACAACGGACAAAAAGCTAGAGAAGGAAGTTTTACTTTAGGCAAACGCGAAGGTACTCATACCTATTGGTATCCTAATGGAAAAATAAGAGGTATAGGCAATTTCAAACATGATGTGTATGACGGTGAATGGATCATGTATAAAGAAGACGGATCAGATACGATCAGGCAATTCTATAAAAAAGGGAAACTTGTAAATAAATAACGGCCCATTTTAAATCGTTTGCATTCACCCCATCTTTTTGCCCCTAAATCCCCTAAAGGGGACTTTGCATTGTAATAAGTTTCTTTTCTACCGAGATATTGTCCCTAAAGGGACAAGCAAAATAAAAAGCAGAAACAGTGCGAAGAAATGATTCTTCCTCTTGCTACATACTCATGACTGTCAAGTCCCCTTTAGGGACTTTAGGGGAAACAGATGGTGTCAAACAGGTCTCATGCTTTTACTATTTGACCTTTACAATCTTAAATGTCGTCACTTCTTTATCGTGTAGTACTATTACAATGTATACACCGGCAGAAAGAGATTGCCCCAACGTGATGTTTTGTGTGACATCCTGATTGTCGTTGGAATAAACTACAACACCTTGCATGTCCGTAATTTTTAAAGCTACTTTTTCTCCCTTCCAGGCTTGCAAATCAATCGTCGTTTCTTGCACAAAGGGATTGGGGGAAATCGTATACGAACGACTTTCTGATGTTTCGATTTCCGTCACTACCGGTGCATTGCAATTGTTACCCAAGCCTATCCAATCAATGTTTACGGTACCGGCAAAGTGTGCGTTATAGGTAGCATTGGCTCCGGTAATCGGATATGAATAAAAACCGGGATTGATATAAAATTGCAGTTTAGTAATGTTTGTACTGTCCAGCACACCAGGGCTGCCGCTGTTGTAATTTCTAAACTTACCCGCAAAATTAATGGTGAAGGTTTGATAACTGCTGGTCAATTCGAGGTCAATGGTATTCGTATTGTCCACCGTTCTCCCGTTGACATCCATCATGGTCAAACGCAACAAACAATTACCGGAAGCTTTGGCTCTGAGTCGAACTACCGGTTTATTCGCCGCACAGGAGAAATTAATCGGAGTAGTAGTTGTACCGTTATTTAACGCATACGTGAAGTTTTCCCACTCACCGTATCCACCATTAGAAATCGTCCAGTCTGTACCACTTTCCGTATGTGTGAAAGCCCCGGGAATAGGATTGATCCAACTGACTGTACCGTTGTCAAAATCATCTGCCATCAGGCAACCTGTGGGAGGCGGAGCGATCGTGATGTAATTGGATTTCGTTTCACTGTCTGTACCGTTTGTATTCGTCACTTGCAAGGTCACTGTTTTTTGTCCGGCTGTTGAGTAAGTAACCGTATGAGGACCCACCGTGCTTGCTGTTGGAGGACTGGCGCCTGCACCAAAATTCCAGGCATACGTTTCTCCTCCGATCAAATGATCGGAGGCATCGGTAAACACGACTTGATTGCCTGTACAAGAAGATACAGTGGAAGCAGAGAAGTCTGCTGTTGGCGGCACCGTTCCTTCAAAGGTGGTCGTGAAATAATTCATGTTCGTTCCGGTATCTGTAAATACAAATTTCACCAGGTGCTGACCGCTGCTCAATACCACACCGGTCACGTCGTAATTTGTCCAGGTTTGCCAACCACCGGTAGCAGCGATACTGACATTGCTTTTCACCAACTGATCATCCAACAAAATATTAAACTTTCCGGTAGATACATTCGAAGCGACACGAAAACGAAACGTATAAGAACCCGTTGTGCTGATGTTGACCAGGTATTCATTCCAGGTACCGGCATCTGTAAATCCAACATTCTGCCCGCCGCCTGTATCGGTGGTGGTTTGAAAACCGGTACCTTTGCGGCGGTACATTTTCTCTACTTCTATTTTTCCGGGAATCGCATTTTGAGGGCCATAAGCCGCCGTGATGTACGCCGTGCCCAGGGGTTTCAATAAACCGTCGGCGCCCAATAAAGACACAGAAGGATTGGAAGTACCTCTTCCCGTAAACCAGGAATAACGGAAAATATCCGGATCGTTTTCAAAAGCCGATACGGCATTTTGCAGGTAGGTAATTTTATTCGCTTCTGTATCGGTATCCCAATAAGCAAATTCCGTCACCCATATCGGGCGATTGTATTTCTTCATGTTGCCTACCAGTGCCGTCAGCCCGCCTACCGTGGATTCATAATTATGAAAAGCAATGTAATCTACTTTACACGTCGGGCAAGCAGCAAAAAAATCATCGTGCCACTTCACCGGATCAGTATAACCCGAAAGACAAACACCACCTCCGCAATACGCAGCAGCAGCACTCACAATCTGCAAATTTCTTGCCGCCGCTATTTGTTCGATCTTAGGCCATGCTGCCGCTGCCTGTGCGGGAGTCATGTTGGCCTCAACATTGAAGTTAGGTTCATTAAAAGCCAACAGGTATTTTGCTCCGGCAGGTATTTGAGCAATGGCATTTGCTACCGTATAATCATCGTTCCACATCATCGGCACAAACTCAACGCCTAATGAACTGTAATAATCTTTGACGGCGGCATCCGGAGTAGAACTCCAGTTGTACCACCAGGATACTCCTTCTGTTACTTTGTCCAAATCCGCTTGAGAATGATGACCATAAGCCATGCCTCTTTTCGGACTCACCTGAGCCTGCAACACCAAAGTACAACCACATAAGAAGAGTAAAAGCCATTGAATTTTTTTCATGCACAGCACCATTAATGTTTCACATTATCTGTCAATACTAATAGATACTCATTCGGGTTAAAAAATGACGTGGATTGACTGTCTTATAGGGCTCCAAGCGGTTATTTATACGGTGCCAACCGGTTTATTGTTGGGCTTTAAACACATTGATGACACTATGCTTCAAGCTATTAGAAAAAATCGTTAGTCAATTGTATCTTTTACGTACCAAGAATACTTTTTTTTCAAAAACATCTTCATTTCCTGCTAAACAAGAAAAGCCTTGTGAAGAAACGTCACAAGGCTTTTCCTCTTAGGCAACAATTGTTATTCGTTTTTCTTGCGGAACAATCCCCACAATCCTCTGCGTGGTTTATCCTTTTTCTCTTCCCCTGAATCTTTATCGTCCTTTTTCTTTCTGCCAAATAATTTGTTCCAGAGATTTTGTTTGGGTTCCTCATAGGACAGGCAGTTCAACTTGTCCATCGCGAGTTGTGACAAGGGAGGAAAATGTTGGTTTCTGTTATTCTTAAACGCAGGATCACGATCTACCTTCGCCATGAACTTGGCCCATACCGGTAAAGCGGTGGCGGCTCCTTTGCCCAGTGCCAGGGAACGAAAGTGTATCCTTCTGTCTTCCGCGCCCACCCAGGCTCCTGCAACCAATGTAGGGGTATAACCGATGAACCAACCGTCTGCCTGCGATTGTGTTGTTCCTGTTTTACCTGCGATGTCACGCCGAAATCCATACACAGAGCGCAAGGAAGAACCGGTGCCTTCGTTGACGGCATTTTGCAACATGTGCGTCAACATCGCAGCATTGTTTGTTGACAACACCCGTTTCGGTTTTTGTTGTTTTTGTCTGAAAATTTCTTTGCCGTGTTTATCCGTGATACGAATCAAATACACCGGAGCATTCACCAATCCTTCATTGGCAAAGGTAGAATAAGCGGTTACCATTTCCATCAACGATACATCTCCCGAACCCAATGCAATAGAAGGAATGGGGTCCAACTCACTGCTGATGCCCATGCTACGAGCCAGTTGAATGGTATTACCGATACCTGAACGAATAATCAATTCCGCAGAAACCGTATTGACTGATTTAGTGAGCGCTCCTTCCATCGAATAGGTACCACCGTATTCATTCTCCGAATTGCCCGGCGACCAACCGTCGAATTCCTCGTACACTTTCTTTTCATCGGAAAACCGTTCGCAAGGATCTATACCTTGTTTCAAAGCAGAAGCGTAAACGATCGGTTTAAAGGTAGAACCCACCTGGCGCTTGGTATTTGTATTCACATGATCGTATTGAAAATACTCGTGATCAATACCGCCCACCCAAGCTTTGATGTAGCCGCTTTCCGGAGCCATAGCCAGTAAACCGGCCTGCAAAAAATACTGGTAGTACTTCAGTGAATCCATCGGACTCATCGTCACTTCTTTGTCGCCGGACCAGGAAAATATTTTCATGGGAATAGGCTTATTGAAAATAGCGGTGATCTCTTTTTCTGACAAGCCTTGTTCTTTCAGGTCTTTGTAGCGGTCGCACCTTTTCTTCGCATCAGTAATGACTGCCGTATTTTTGCCCCAGGGTTTTTGTCCCTTCCAATGTGAAAAAAAAGTGTGTTGTAAAACGGCCAAATGTTCGTGTACCGCTTCTTCTGCATAGCGTTGCATGCGGGAATCCAGCGTGGTGTATATCTTTAAGCCGTCTGTGTAGACATTGTATTCCGTACCGTCTTCTTTCGGATGCTCCGCACACCAAGTCAATAATTCCTGTCTTAAATATTCTCTGAAATATGGCGCCAATCCTTCGTGATGATTTTCTACCGTGTAGTGCACCACGAGTGGCAATGCTTTCAATGAATCAACCGCTGTACGTGATAAGTACTCGTTGTTATACAATTGTTCCAGTACCACGTTTCTCCTGTCTTTAGAGCGCGCCGGATTTTTGCGTGGATTGTAAGACGTATTGGCTTTCAACATACCCACTAACACAGCGGATTCCTGGATGCTCAGGGTTGCAGGTGTTTTATCAAAGAAACGTTTCGCTGCTACTTTGATGCCGTAGGCATTGTCACCAAACGGAACGGTGTTGAGGTACAAGGTCACTATCTGTTCTTTGTTGAATACCTTTTCCAGTTTGCGTGCTGTGATGGCTTCGCGCAATTTATTTAAGGGTAAAGAAAAAAAGCGATACGATTTGCGTGGAAAAACATTCTTGGCCAGCTGCTGACTGATCGTACTGCCTCCGCCTGAATTTTCTTTGCGCAGCAAAATACTTTTTACCAACACACGCAACATACCGATGCCATCTACACCTGTATGTTCGTAAAAGCGGGCGTCTTCCGTGGCCACCAGGGCATGAATAAGATCGGGGGATATTTCAGAATAGGCTACATTACTGCGCTCATAAATAAAATATTTACCGAGCAATACGCCATCGGCAGAATAGATTTCTGATGCGGTATGGTTCTGAATGTTTTTCAACTCTTCTTCAGAAGGCGCCTTGCCTGCTACATAACTGTACACTGAGACCAGACCGACAATCAACAAAAGAAATAATGCGGCGAAAGCAATCAACAGTCGTTTGACCCAACGATTCCTAAAAAACAATTTCAACTTCTCCTTCAAAAATACGGGCATGCTTTAGCTGGGATGATTTGTGTGATAACGCTTAAAAGTATCACTCCATTGCCACAGTTGCAACTGTGTAGAATATCCCCAGGGTATAAATGTGATTGGCCGTTCGTTAAGTCAGGAATCATTTATGTAGAGATGATAGATTCTTTTGAATGATGTATACCAGATTGAATCATTCGAAGGATCAGCTATGTTAGTCCCCGCAGGGTCTCTCGAAGAGGACCCTGCGTTTTCTTGAAAGACGAAAACTCAAAGCATTCAAGAGCGCAGGGTCCTCTTCGAGAGACCCTGCGGGGACTAATGTTTCTAACAGAAACTCAAATAACCCCGGCTATCTTCCAACGTTCAAACACCTATTGTTAAAACCGAAAAAAAACTTCCTTCAACTGGCTTTAACCAAAAGGAACGGCTACTTTAAAGACGAATTCCTCCTTTAATTTTTAAATGAACGCGATAGATTTTCAGCACTTATTTGAAGCCATCCCTGGACTCCATATTGTTCTTTCGCCCGACTTCAAAATTGTAGCGGTCAGTGATGCCTATGTTGCTGCAACAAATAAAAAAAGAGAGGAGCTTATGGATCGTGTCTTTTTTGACGCTTTTCCGGACAATCCTGAAGATGCCAAAAACAACGCAGGCTATAACCTAAAGAGTGCTTTGCAAACGGTATTGGATCAGAAAAAACCGCTCCATACACCGCTGCGAAAATACCAGGTTCAGAAGTCCGACGGAACATCCGAAACGAAATACTGGAGTTCGGAAGACAAGCCCTTGCTGAATGAAAACAACGAGGTACAATACATCCTTCACAGTGTTACAGAAATTACAGACCTCATTCGCTCAGAACAATTATTCAGTAGTGTTTTCGAACACAATCCGGCCTGTATCGCTTTGTCCCGAGTGAGCGATGCCAAACTCATCAATGTCAATCACGCATTCCTCTCTGTCTTCGGTTTTTCCAACAAAGAAGAAGTCATTGGAAAAACGTCTGCTGAACTTAATATATTGATGGACCAGGAATCCCGGGAAGCGATTGTTGCTACTCTGAAAAATGGTGAAAAGGTGATTGGTGTTGAAGGACAAATACGACAGCACGATAATACTTTACGATGGGTTTCTTGCTCCATAGAAATGGTTGACATCAACAATGAAAAATGTTTGTTGGCCACGATGCTGGATATTACACAAAAGAAAGAAGACGAAGCCCACAAGCAAATGCAGGCCAATCAACTCAAGCAGGCCAACGAAGAACTGGAAACCTTCAGTTATTCTGTATCGCACGATTTGAAAGCACCGCTTCGTTCGCTGGAAGGTTTTTCAAAACTCTTGCTCGAAAATTATAAAGGTAAGTTTGATGCCGATGCCGACCGCTGGCTGCACTTTATTGCAGAGAATGCCAACCGCATGGGCATACTCATCAATGATATTTTAAATTTCTCCCGCATCAGCCGAAGTAATTTGAATACCAGTTATTTTCCCATGCAGCAGACAGTAGAACAACTGTTTGACGCGGAAAAAAATAATTACCCGGATAAGAGCATTGAATTACATATTGGGAAATTAGAAGATGTAGAAGCTGATCGTGTCATGCTGGGACAAGTATGGCAAAACCTCATCTCCAATGCACTAAAGTATTCTTCTAAAAATGATCACATTTCTGTTACCATTGATTGCAAAAAAGAAGCGGACTTTATGGTCTATTCGATCAAAGACAACGGTGTGGGATTTGATGAAAAATACAAGGATAAACTTTTCGGTGTGTTTCAGCGTTTACACCGCAGCGAAGAATTTGAAGGCACCGGCGTAGGCCTTGCCATCGTCAATCGTATCATACAAAAACACGACGGTTGGATTCAGGTAAGCAGCACTCTTGGAAAAGGAACTGAATTTGTTTTCGCACTCCCCGTCACTAAACATAATCTCTCATGACCGAACACATCGTTGACATCCTGTTAGTAGAAGATCGCCTGGAAGATGCCGAGTTGGCTATGATGGGTTTAAAAAAATACAACCTGATCAATAAAATCGATTGGGTGAAAGACGGCGAAGAAGCACTGGAATATATTTTCGCGGAAGGCCGATACAGTGACCGCAGCATTGACAACAAACCAAAAATGATTTTGCTTGATATTCAAATGCCTAAGGTAGACGGATTGGAAGTATTGAAAAAAATACGCAGCGATGAACGAACAAAAGATATTCCTGTGATTGTGCTTACCACCTCTAAGGAACAACAAGATATCATGGATGCCTATCAATTGAATGTGAACGCTTACATCCTGAAGCCGGTTGATTTTAGTGGCTTTACAGAAGCGATGAAAACGATGGGTATGTTCTGGATTTTATTGAATCAAAGACCGTATTAGTTGTTAGTTGTTTTTACAAATAATTTATGAAAGCAGTTGTATTGAAGGCATTTGGCGGTGTAGAGCAATTGGTAACGGAGGAATTGCCGGTACCGGTAATTACTACAGATGAAGTACTGATACACGTAAAAGCCATCAGCATCAATCCGGTGGATGTGAAAACGCGCGCGGGCAAAGGCATGGCCGGTCGATTGAAAGAAGAAAAACCCCTGATCATCGGATGGGATGTTTCCGGTGTCGTCACAGAAGTGGGTACCTCTGTCACCGCATTCCAAAAAGGCGATGCGGTATTTGGCATGGTCAACTTTCCCGGACATGGCAAAGCGTATGCGGAATATGTTGCTGCGCCTGCAGCACATCTGGCCTTAAAACCTGCCAACATTTCTCACGAAGCAGCAGCGGCGGCTACTCTTGCTGCGCTCACAGCCTGGCAAGCACTTGTGACACATGCCAAGGTACAAGCCGGTGCTTATGTATTGATTCACGCGGCATCAGGCGGTGTTGGCCATTATGCGGTGCAATTGGCCAAACATTTAGGCGCGAATGTAACCGGAACTTCTTCCGGTACCAATAAAGATTTTGTATTAAGCCTAGGCGCTGATCAGCACATCGATTATAAAAGAGAAGTATTGGAAGATGTCGCGCATCACATGGATTTCGTGCTGGATACCATCGGCGGAGAATCCATTGATCATTCGTTGAACGTGACGAAAAAAGGAGGAACAGTCATCAGTATCCCCAGTGGATTGAATGAAACCGTGGTAGAAAAAGCAAAAGCGAAAGGCATCAACGGATATTTCTTCTTGGTACAATCCAATGGAGACGACATGCAACACATCGCTGCACTATTGGAAAAAGGCATTTTAAAATCTACCGTTTCTCAAACGTTTTCTTTTGATCGGATCGGAGAAGCGCATCTGGCGGTGGAGAGTGGAAGGACGGTAGGGAAAATAGTTGTTAGTTGTTAGTTGTTAGTTGTTAGTTGTTTTATTAACTATTTAACTAACAACTAACAACTCCTTAACTATTAAACAAACGCACTAAACCCCGTTATCGCCCTACCAACGATCAGCGAGTTTACTTCCTTCGTTCCTTCGTACGAATAGATCGCTTCCGCATCGGCTACAAAACGTGCTACGTCGTGTTGTAATAAAATTCCGTTTCCTCCCATCACTTCCCGCGCACGGCTCACGATGTCACGGGTACGCAAACTACAGAAGACTTTGGCCAATGAAGCATGTTCATCCGTCAACAAACCTTCATCTTGTAATTGCGATAAACGGAATACTAAAGTTTGTGTAGCGGTAAGGTTGGATAACATTTCTACCAAATGATTTTGAATCAATTGAAAGGCGGCAATGGGCTTACCAAATTGTTTGCGTTCTCTGGTATAAGCCAAGGCACTTTCATACGCTCCTCTCGCGCAACCTACCGCCAGCCAGGCCACACCGGCTCTGGTCATGCGCAGGACTTGTGCTGTGTCTTTAAAGGAATTGGCTTTCTGCAAGCGATCCTCTTCCAGGATTTCACAATGGGTTAATGTAATGATTCCATTCTGAACAATTCGCAGGGCCATCTTGTCTTCCATCTTTTCCACGGCAAATCCTGCTGTTCCTTTTTTCAACAAAAATCCTTTCACCTGATCATCGTCCACATCTCTCGCCCAAATGATGATGACGTCTGCAAAGGTGGCATTGCCGATCCATTTTTTCTGTCCGTTCAATACCCATTTATTTCCTACGCGTTTGGCTTCCATCGTTAATCCACCGGCTACAGCAGAACCCACTTCCGGTTCTGTCAAACCGAAAGCGCCTATCTTTTTAAACTGTTGTAAATCCGGCAACCATTTTTGTTTTTGTTCTTCCGAACCCAATAAATAAATACTGCCCATCACCAATCCACTCTGCACACCGAAAAACGTGGCGATGGAAGTGTCTACACGCGCCATTTCCATAGCGAGTATGCCTTCCAGCAGACTTGATCTTCCGGGGCAACCGTATCCTTTATAGGTGACACCGCAAATATTCAGTGCGGCAAATTTTGAAATGATTTCAAACGGAAACTCCCCTTTCAGCCAATAGTGATTGGCAATGGGTTTTACTTCTTGCTCCATGAACGCCCGTACTTTCAATTGTGTGGCGCGGTCTTCTTCGGTGAGCATTTGTGCCAGGTGATAAAAATCTCCTTCAATCGGCGGTAATTCTTTTTTCTTCTCGGAATGACTCAGCATTTTCATCAAGCCATGGAGTTGCTTATCGTCCATCTTACTGACGGTTTGCATGACTTGTCCTAAATCAACTTTAGCCGATAATTTACTGAGCGCAGCCAGGTCAACTTGCTTGAAGAGTTTGTAGGCTTGTTTGATGTTGGAGAAAAGTGAGGCCATAAAATTATTTTTTAGAAAGAGTTATACTATTTAATAGTTAATTCCTTTAGCAATCTGTCTGACCCCTAAATCCCCTGAAGGGGACTTGTCAGTTTAGAGCAAGAGTATAGAGCAATAGAAACAAGTTCTTGCTGTTGCTCTATACTCAATACTGTTAAGTCCCCTTCAGGGGATTTAGGGGTCAGGCAGATTTGCTTCCCGTTCAATACAAGATTAAAACACCGATTATTTACATTCCAATATATTGAATTTAAAGACAAAGAAACCCAAGTAGAAGGAAATCTATAATCCTCTCTTTATATTTGTCCTCCATTTGCCTTACCCCATATGAATCCGCACATTGAACGTATCCAGCAAGTTGCTGAACCTTTAAGACAACAAATTATCAACCACAAAGTTTATTCCATCATCAACGACATCGAGGATTTAAATGTCTTTATGCAATACCATGTCTATGCCGTGTGGGATTTTATGTCGCTGTTGAAGGCCTTGCAAAACAACTTGACCTGTACTACGGTGCCTTGGTTTCCAAAAGGTGCTGCCGATACACGTCATCTCATCAACGAAATAGTAGTAGGTGAAGAATCGGATGTGGATGCGGGCGGCATTCGTAAAAGTCATTTTGAATTGTACCTGGATGCGATGAAGCAATCGGGTGCAAACTCCTCCTCTATCCATGCTTTTATTTCTACTTTACAAAGCACCAGCGATTTCAACAAAGCGTATGACAAAGCACAAACACCAGATGCGGTGCGCAGTTTTGTTGATTTTACTTTTCAAACGATTAACAGTCAAAAGGATTATTTACAAGCGGCCATCTTTACTTTTGGCAGAGAAGATTTAATACCGGGTATGTTCATCGCTTTGGTACGCGATATCCACCGCAACTTTCCTGAGAGCGTTTCTACCTTCAAGTATTACCTGGAACGCCACATCGAAGTAGACGGCGACCACCACAGTCACCTGGCCTTGCAAATGACAGCAAACCTTTGCGGTGACAACGAATCATTTTGGGCTGCCGCGGAAGAAGCTACACTACTTTCTTTGCAGAAGAGGATAGAGCTATGGGATGGAGTGTATGTTGAATTAATGAAAAAGAAAACCCAAGTGGGCAGTGCTGTTTAATATAATCCATTTCTTATTTGGTTTTACCGGCAGTCTTTCTTTTATAACTTATTTTCAATAGTCGCATTCTTTCACCGATTCCGGAAATCAAATTGTCATAGGCCTTATAACGGCTGTCTTCATGTTTAATCCGGTAGTGATAAGCCATCTCTCGCATACCTATCGTTTTTAACATCACTTTTTTCTCTTTCTTTAAAAACTTTGCAGCGGATAAATATTGAGCCGTATGACTGTTTAGCAGTTCTTCGTCGTGATGGTACAAATTTACCAATGCTTCTTTAAAAGCATGGGTACGATTCATTAAGTCTGCAACCAGCGAGTCTTTAGAAAAAGGTTTGCTCACAGCAATACCCGTTTGTATTTTTATATACTCCTTACTGGTTAATGTATATCCTGTATTCGCCGTTCGTATGGCTTGTTGTCTCAGCTTATTGTATTCGTTTTCTGTTTTATCAACCTGCGCTTTATAGCGGTCAACCAATTTGGTTAACGAATCGATACCTGTTGAAACCGGTCGTAATTCAGGATAAGTGACAAGATGCATGTCTGCTGTTCTGTGTACTTTTAAAAACAACATTCTTTTTTCGAGCAAACTATAGAGTGTGCCGAATGACTCTTCAGCGCTTAGGCTTAGGCTATCCAATAGTTGATTGCTTGCTGTCAGTACCAACAACAAGCTGTCGCTTGTTTTCAATGTTGCTTGATACTGTCCTAAATGAGTAGTGAAAGGAATGGTATCATACTTTTTGCTTGATCCGGCTTGATGCTCTTCGAGTTTCAATTGGCGTTCTTCCATTTTGTTCGCATTGATCGCATTTTTTTCTGTGGTCTTCGCTAATTTAACAATGGCTTTAAGCCCATTCTTATTGAACTGAACAGCCAATCGCGTATTGTGACTAAACGCCTTGTTCAATGGATCCAGTAAATTTTTATGCTCGTCGCCTACTCTTTTAATATTTCTGGTATGCAGTAAGTTATTGTCTCTTTTGAATAAGGCCGCATATTTTATGACGGTATCTACATCGGATTTATTAAAATTGTCCTTAATTTTTTTGTTGATCACCATGCCATTATAATAGTTGACGGCTTTGATCAAATTGTTTTTAGGATTGAACAATACCGATTGGTCTGCTGCTATTTTCAATTGCATGGCCTGATTCGTTCCTGCGTAATCACTGAGTTGCACCATCCTTGGATAGCTAGAAGCATTGTAACTTCCCCAGATTTGAATGTCTTTATTTGCAAAAGACTCTATACTTACTTTATCACTGATCAATAAGCCATTGATTAAAATGGGATAATGAGTCTCAACAAAAATACCACCTGATTGAAAAATAAATTTGTCTTTGGATTGATGAACAAATTTTGTCTTATCGTATAAAAGGGGAACAGCCAATGTTCTATTCAAAAACTTTCGAATGACTCTTTTTTTCTTTTTAACAAAACCATTATCATAGGTCACGTCAAATAAATACCAATGTCCATTTATAACAGCGGCATTCCAGGCGTGTTCGTCATAATAATAGTGTATATAAGGATCATTAGGATTCTCGAAAGGGTAACCGCTCAATTGAGCACAGGTAATGCCTGACCGGAGGCACAGATCCTGAAACAGCTTCGAGAAACCGTAACACAAGGCTTTTCTTCGGTACAATACTTTACTCATGGGATAGCTGTTTACTTTGAACTTGTATCTTTTATACGCCTTCAAATCATAACGCAAATATCCTTTGATCCAATTGTAAATCGCTACCGTTCTGGTGCTGTCGTCCGGATATTTTTTCTTAAACTTCTTCGCCAGTTTGTCTACGTTACTGTGAAATGGATTAGGGATTTGAGCAGCCCCTGACAAAGTCAAAATCAGCAGAAAAAATAAAATGAAATGTTTCATGGGTATTAAAAATAAAAATTCAAAAACTAAACAGATTGTAAAGGTATGTTCTCGCAGGGTCTCCTGAAAGGGACTCTGCGTTCTTGAGTGTCTAATATTCGACTTCTCAAGTATCGCGCAAGGTCCTCTGCGAGGACAGAACTAAACAGATTGTAAAGGTATCAAAAACTAACACGATAACGACTTCTTGATTCCTTTGTTATTTGGCTTTCGTTAAATCTGTCTATTTGAAGGATGAATTTTATTATATTTATGTTCTGGCTTAACGCTCTATAAACATGAACCGCATCGACAGACTTTTTGGGATACTTACCCTGCTGCAATCCAAAAAATACGTAACGGCAGAACGCATCTCCGAGAAATTCGACATCAGTGTACGCACCGTCTACCGGGATGTGAAAGCACTGGGTGAACAGGGCGTGCCGGTAAGTTTTGAGCAGCATAAAGGGTACTTCATTGTACAAGGTTATTTCTTACCTCCTGTCGCTTTTAATTCAGAGGAAGCCAATGCTTTATTACTAATGGAGACCCTGGTGGCAGGTTTCGCCGATCAATCCATTGTGACACATTATTCTTCTGCACTCAACAAAGTAAAGGCTGTTTTAAAAAATAGCCAGAAAGAAAAACTGGAAGCGATGAGCAACAACATCCGCATGCGCTTGCCGGATTGTGTGAGGCCAAACTTCTCTTATTTATCCATCTTACAAGAAGCCCTTTCTTCCAAACTCATTATAGAAATCGAATACAAAAATAACAAAGCCGAATCCAGCCTGCGCAAAGCCGAACCGATTGGATTAGTTTTTTATGCTTTTGCCTGGCATGTCATCGGCTGGTGCCACTTGAGAAAAGAATACCGTGATTTTAAAGTGGCGCGTATTGTCACTATCCGATTGACGGACATACCATTTACCAAAGCGAAGCATATGCTGTTGAGTGAATATATGGAGATTTTACCAGCAGTTTATGAATCGTTGCGTTAGGGATCGAGCCATTGTTTGAGTTCTTTTTCTTTGGATTCCATAAATGAAATAACACGTACTCCCGGACTCCAAAGAAAAAAACGAGTGGCGAGAGCCCGGCCCGAAGGGAAACGCCCTTATCTGTCAAAACTTCACCCTAATTGCTATTTCATCCTTTTTTTAAATTTATTTCAAACCCAAAATCTACACTGCCATAGGGTTGTCAGTGCCCTGCTTTTTCTTTGTATTCTAAACCAAAACGAAAAAGCGTATGCCACTGACTGAAACTAAATCCCTCGCCATCATTGACCTGTTTTTGAAAGAATTAGAACAGGAAGCAACCACTACCCGCAAGATGCTGGCTGTGGTGCCCAACGACAAATACGACTGGCAACCGCATCCCAAGAGTATGTCCATTAAACGATTGGCTACCCACATCGGAGAATTACCAAGTTGGATCTCAATGACTCTCACCACAGAAGAATTAGATTTTGCTGCGAATCCTTATCAGCAACCAAACATCGACACTACACACGATTTACTCGCTTACTTCGAACGCTCGTATGCTGCTGGAAAAGCAGCGCTGGAAAAAGCAACGGAAGAACAATTGTTGCACAACTGGACTTTACGCAATGGAGAAGAAATTTATAGTGTATCTACCAAAGCAGAAGTCATTCGCATGTCCTTTTCTCAATTGATACATCATCGTGCGCAGCTCGGTGTATTTCTCCGCTTGCTGAATGTACCTATTCCCGGTAGTTATGGGCCGAGTGCGGACGATCTTAGCTTTTAAGGCGGAGTGGATCTTAAACAAGTTATCAAATACTGACATCACTTTTATGCGACCAACCGCTTTCTACTACAATTTGAATTTTTTTATCCACGTGATAAAAAATACGGGCAACATGTTATCAAACTATGGTGCAACAGACATCATCGCATGGACTTCTCCACTGGATGTAGCGGCAGCCATTGCCGAAGAAATCGAGACGAGAGTGGCAGGCAGAAAAATACGTTACGTAGCAAGTGAAGTATTAAGTTATAATGAAGTAGCCGCTATACTGGGCGCAGCGATTGGACAACCTGATTTGAAATGGCTGGTAGTTCCTGACGAACAGATGCAAAGTCTGTTCGAAAAAGTTGGAATGAACCCACACATTGCAGCCAGCTTAATAGAAATGAATCGCTGCATGCACAGCGGAGAATTGTTTGAAGAGTATTACCTCCATCCACCTACTTTAGGTGAGATGAAATTAAAGGATTTTGCCAAAGATTTTGCAGCAGCATTTTTAGCTTAACAACTATTCTCCCATTCCTTAAAAAAATAAAGCCGGTGCATGTTGACACCGGCTTTATTCATTTGTTCAGTTTAAACTTTTATGCAAACTATTTGATGTCCTTGTCGATCGCTTCTAATTTGCTCAAGTGATCTTTCAGGCCAGGCAATGTTTTGTTTGCCCATTCTTTTTCAATGCCGTGAATTTTTTCACTGTTTAAAGCATCTTCCAAATCAGAGATCGTTTTCTTATGTTTCTCAATCATTTTATTGATGTATTTTTTGTCGAATTTGTCAGCGTCTTTTTCTTTCAAATCTTCAATCTTATCTTCTGCTTTGTCGCTAGGACCGGATGCTACAGAGATGCCTTCCTTTTCAGCTACGGCTTTCAATTCAACCAAACTAGCTTCGTGTTCTCTTTTGATTTTTCCGGCAATTTCTTTTACATCTTTGCGCACTGCTTTTTCTTCTGCTAATTTTGACAGTTCAATCACTGTATAACTACATTCAACAGATTTAGCCACTAAGTCAGCATTTTTCTCGCTTTCTTTCGTTTCGAATTTTCTGTCGTTTTCGTCGGCCGCTACTTCGGCACTGTCTTCGTGTTGTTTCTTTTCTTCGCAAGATTGGATGCTGAATGAGCAAGCAAGGGCAATCATAGCCGCGCTCATGAAGGATACTAGTTTTTTCATAATGCTAAAGGTTGTGGTTGTAGTTTGTGGGAGAATGAAATGCCACACCGGCGAGAGGATGCCGGCGCAGCATTATATATATAGGTTGTATGGTACTGGTAAAACTATTTGCTCACTCTTACAGAGTCTCTGTATTCTTTTACCGCATCGTGTTCTTTTTTCAAAGAAGCTTTTTGCTCTGTGATCAATTGAGATACGTCAGAAGAAACTTCTGCTGAATCTTCAATCGCTATTTTGTAAGAACGTTGTGCCGCATCTTCTCCGTATTCACAAGCATTCAAGATCGCTTGAAGGTCATGACCGGTGAAAGTTGCTTTTACATCCATCCATGCATGGTAGATTTTGCCCGCCGCAGTATTGTCGTGCGCAGGTTCGCCACCATATTTCAACACTAAGTCAGTCAATTCAGTAATGTGTCTTTTGCTGCTTAGAATGAAAGATTGGAATACCGTACGGATGTCGTTGTCTTCAGCTTTCAATTCTTCTGTTGCTTTTGTATAACCGATTACACGATCGTTATTGATACGAATCAGATCGTTTAGTATCTCGATGTTATTTTCTTTAGTTGCCATAGTCGTATGTGTTTAGAGTTTTTAAATTCATTTGTTCGAATAAGCTTTATGAGAGAATCATACCAGTATGGGGAAAATGCTAATTCGCTGAAAAACAAGGCTTGTTAACTTTTGAGCTATTTTGTTGGCGTGTATTTTTTTCCCAACTTAGGGTAGCATCCACAACATCATACATGTCCAATTCCACAGCACTCCGCATACTGGCCATTTCAGGAAGTCTTCGCAGTCAATCCGCCAATAGTCTGTTGTTGAAAGCGCTCTCAGAGATGGTACCCCAACTGGCTACTTTCACTTTTTATGAAGGGCTGGAAGAACTCCCTCCTTTCAATCCCGACAAACCACAAGACATTCCGGCCGTTTTACATTTTCGTAAGTTGTTGTCACAATCGGATGCCGTCATTATTTCCACTCCGGAATATGCCTTTGGTGTACCGGGTGTTTTGAAAAATGCGTTGGACTGGGTGGTGTCTACAGGAGAGTTCAACGAAAAACCAGTAGCCGCCATCAGCGCTTCACCGCTCACGTCGGGCGGAGACAAAGCCCTGGAATCTTTGCTGTATACTTTGACTGCATTAGGCACCATCAAAGACGAACATTCTTCCCTCAGCATTCCAGCGGTGAAGAAAAAAATAAATGAGTCGGGAGAAATTACAGACGAGGATACTAAGAAACGATTGCAATTGCTGTTGGGTCGTTTATTATTTTCGGTGCAACAGCGTATAGATACTCCACGCGCATAGATGTTGCAAGACCTGAGTGGCATTGGTACAGACGATGGTAACGGAATTCATTCATAAGGAAACTCTTGCAGCAAAAATAAGCTCAAGCTTTTGATTTGAATAACATTTGCATTTCCATTTCTATCACGAAATGGCTGCTTAAAATTAGGAGCTGTTTTCCATTCATTGTCCCACCTAACGAAAGGATTTTAATCCCTCATAAAAAAGCTCTGCCGGATCATCGGCAGAGCTTTTTAACTTCTTGCTTTTAGCAGATCATCACATCTAATGTGCTATAAAAGAATTTCTGAACACGATTATTTAACTGATCTGTCACATAAATATTTCCTGTAGCATCTGCTGCTATTCCAATAGGTTGATTAAATTGCCCATTTCCTATACCTGATGTACCCCATTGATCTGAATACGTCCCACTGCTGTTAAACCTCTGAATGCGACTGTTATTAGTATCTACAACATATACATACGATCCTGCATCAATTGTTATTCCAACGGGGTTGCTGAATTGTCCATTACTATATATACTTTAGGCACGAGCATGGTGCTCGCACCAGTAGAGTGGCAATAAAAAAATTCTTTAGCGAAGCTCTGTTTCCCCACTCTCTTTCTTCTTTTTAACTGGTACCCAGACTTCTTCCTCCGAATCGGGTGAATTGTTTTTATACTTCGCTCCGAGTATTTCAAAATGCGGTCGCTGATCCAACACGTAATCCGATGCGGGAAGCCACTCGTAAAAAATCTTTTGAAACGTCGGTTGAAAATCCAATCCGCTATGTATGAATACAGCATACCATCCGCCTGGCAACGTAAAGGCTTCCATGCCTTCGGGTACTTCATTGAAATCTGAAACTTCTACCAAAGCCCATTTTTCAAATACCGTTTGCAAATTAAAATCCTTGAAATCCAGCGCCGCATCGTAGATCTGTAGCGAATACAAATCCGTACTCAAACTATTAGGAATGTTTTTCCGATGTGGCATAAAACTTTGCCACAACTCCATCGTGCGGTTATTGGCTAAGGACATGGGCAGATGTTTGCCTACGAGCTTTTTTTCTATCAATTGTTCGAAACGGGGTTCTTGCATCAATGACATTATTCTATAGTTTGTATACCCGGGATCAAGATAATGAGACTTCTCGTTTTATGCTATCCTTGTCGACCATTGGACGATAAATTTGAATTCTGGCTTAGAACGGCAGGGTCGGCGATACTTTTATACTTACGATTAAGTATTGGTTGTTACCTTATCCGATCGTAAATTGATTCTTCATCAAACTCTCTCCCATGAAAAAACTGATACTCTTTTTTATTTTTACGCTCTCCGTAAACTTAACAACATCTTTTATTACGCAAGCCCAAATTACTGAGGTTGCCGACATTTGTCCCGGTTCCTGCAGTTCAAGTTTAGCCTTTCCTACTTTATTCAATGGTAAAGTATATTTTCAGGCCAACTCCACCACATCTGGTATAGAAGTTTGGCAATACGACGGCACAAACGCCCCATCTCTGCTGTATGACATCGTTCCCGGTACCGGCAGTTCAATTCCTGCAAATTTCATGGTTTACAACAGCAAACTTTATTTCACTGTCAACAACTCCCGTGAATTATGGTCGTATGACGGAACCAATACGCCTTCCCTGGCATATGATTTCGCCACAGACTACATCGCTACTGCGATATTCCAAAATAAAATTTACGTGCTCGCAGGTACCACCATATGGTCGTACGACGGCACTACAGCCACTAACCTTGGCGATTTGAGTGGCATAGGCGTTACGCCTTATGGTTTTCTCGGTTCTACTGCTACTACCTTATACCTCCTGGCTAACAGCGCTACTTACGGAACGGAAATTTGGCGCTACAGCGGAAGTGGTTTCCCTGCGGTAATGGACATTTATGCGGGATCAAATTCTGGAATCAGTTTAAGTTCTGCTGTAATCAACGGATCTACTCTTTATTTCTGCGCTAACGATGGTACGCATGGTACAGAATTGTGGTCACAAACGGGCACGGGTAACCCGGCTATGGTTTACGACCTCAATTTCGGTACCGCAGACGGAGCACTAGGCTTTGGCGGAATGGTAGTCCTAAACGGCAAGGTTTATTTCATGGGTAGCTCGGGTGCCAACGGAAACGAAGTATGGTATTACGACGGTGTAAATACACCTTTCCTATTGAGTGACATCAACCCAGGTACTGCCGGAAGTTCTCCTCAATGGCTTACTACCATCGGCGCAGAACTTTTCTTTAACGCGGACGACGGTACGCACGGTCAGGAATTATGGAAATCCGATGGTGCCTTCGCCACATCGATGGTAGAAGATGTCGCAGCTGGAGCACTGGACTTTAACCCGCAACACATTTTCGGATTCAACAGCAAAATATACATGCGAGGTGAAGGCGACGGATCTGATGGTGAATTCTGGGTATACGATGAGCTGGCTACTGCTGTGGACGCCGCAGAGGCGGACAATAATTCCCGCATCTACCCCAATCCATTACGCACAGCTGAACTACCAAAGATCAACAGCACAGAACCTTTGACTAACGTGCGTGTAACGACTATCGTAGGAGAAGAAGTATACCACGGAAACACCTTGCAAACCATCAACAAGCCGGGGGTCTACTTCGTCGAATTGGAACAAAACGGTAAGCGTTCTATACAACGAGTGATTGTGCAATAAAAATTTATATTATCGAAAAAAGGGATGCTCGTTTGATCATCCCTTTTTTTATGCCTATAATTTCTCCTCTACAAAGGCTTGACAATAGTCTTTTATCAGTTGACGCACCTCTCGAAATTGCTGCAAAATCTCTTCCTCTGTTCCTTTCGCTTTCGCGGGATCAGGAAAGTTGTAGTGAAACTTTTGTGCATTAGAGGGAAAGTAGGGACATCTTTCTTTTGCATGATCACACACTGTAATTACAAAGTCAAAAAGAACTCCTTTGTATTCGTCGATGTGGTTGGAAGTAT
>JAQBNS010000027.1 GCA_028288405.1 Chitinophagaceae bacterium | reverse complement strand
GTGGTCTCGTATGAAACCTTCAATTCTATTGACCTGTGCAATGGATTCCTGTGTAAGAAGAATAAAAAGACAAAAAACACACGTCCAAGCAATGCTTTTCACTAAGTCTGAATTTAGAGTTAATTAAAAAAAGAACAGAATGGTAACCTATTTAAATTTAATAGTTTAAATTTAAATTAGGTATATAAACCTGCATTTTATGAGAAAAATATTGGCCGGCCTTTGCTTGCTGTGTGGTGTGATCACTTCATTGTCCGCTCAAACGTTTGAAGGGTCATTTGTAATGCATGTACAGGACGACCATTCTGTAAATATGATGAGTGTTTCTGTCCGTAAAGACAAGTTGATTCTCCAACCGCTGGATCCTACGATACCGAAACCGGTAAAAATATTGATGAGTAAAAATAGCAACGACATCTTTGTGCTGACTGAAGAGGGTGGTATGAAAGTAGCTATTAAGTATACTTTTGAAAACCCTCCAGTTCCAGCCGTCGTCGCTCCTGTTGATACTATTCCCTCTGAGATAAGTGTTAAGGAAACAGGAAATACAAAAACATTGGAAGGCTTTGTTTGCAAAGAAGTATTTATAAATGATTTATCAGGAATGAAATTGCAATTGTGGGTCACGCCTGATTTAGGCTTTACCATGGCGCAGTTTTCTGAGTATTTAGGCAAGTTTTCTGCAGCTCTAAATGGGGGAGATTATGCGCAAACAGTAAAGTTTAATTCTACGGCTATTTACAAAAAGAATATGGCACTGGAAGTGAAAGAGGTGAAGGAGACAGATGCTACGGTCATTCTTATTAAAAAAATTGTAAAGGCAGTTTTACCGGAAAGTGATTTTACAACAGATGGATATATGGTAGTAGATATAAAAGACATTCCAGGAGCAGAATAGAAATAGATAGTTAAGAGCGCTGTAGGCACTCTTTTTACTCTGGTAAATTAAGAACATTTATCTTTTGAGTTTAGCGGTCATGGCATATCGGTACTTTTTTTTATGTTCTTTGTTTTTCATCACCACCCGAGCCTGGTGTTTTGATGCTTATGATGCTATTCACTTTGAAGTTTATTACCGCATCGATTCTACTCATCAATTGTCTCAGGCAGATGTTTTAAAAGACGATGCAAAATGGATGTTGATCAAAGATCCTAAGAACTTCAATTTGGGTCACAATGATTATAATGTGTGGCTTCTTCTACGATTAAAGAATAAGAAAATCGGCAAGGACTATCTCCTGACGATTGAGAATGCCCACCTTGATACGTTGGTTTTGTATAAGTATGGCAAAAGCCATACACAAGTTGTCAGTACCGGTGATCGTCAAGTATTTTCTAAAAGAGAACACCAGTACAATATGTTTGTATTTACACTGCCAGACTCCTGTGATTTTTTCTTGTTGAGGACAACTACTCAAGGTAGTTTGTCGATGCCCATTACGGTCAAAGGAGTAAACGAATACATGGTGGATGCCAATGTAGATACGATGATGCTGGCACTTTTTTTTGGTGTTGTATTTCTTTCCATTTTGCTTAATATCATGTTGTATTACAGAATAACGGAAAGCATCTATTTGTTTTATATTTTATGTTTATTAGGTAATGCCATTTTGAACGCAGTAGATTCAGGTGTGGCTTTTCAGTTTTTATGGCCCAATCATCCGGGAATCAACCAGTATGTCGGTTTGTTTTATGCTTGTGTAGTCATGAATTTGTTGTTTAATCAGAAATTCCTTTCTCTTAAGGAGATTGCTCCAGTACTGAATAAAGTCTATTATGCACTGTTTATTTATGTAATCGTGTTGGCGGTGATTAACCTCATCGGCTATTACAACATCTCTATTCAATACCTTGTCTATTATTTTTACTTGTCTTCTTTCTTGTTTTTATTTTCTGGTATTTATATCTACTTCATTAAGAAGTACAGACCTGCTTTTTATTACATGCTGGCCTGGGGGATTTACTCTGTATCAGGAGTAGTATACATGCTGGCTTCAGAAGGTTTACTGCCTTTTACTTTCCTTACAAAGAATGCCTTGAAAATAGGAAACATACTGGAGATCATTTTTTTATTCATGGCCGTTGTCGATAAAATTTATGATTTAGGAAAAGCAAAAGAGCATTCGGATTATGAAGCCTTACGATTGGCGGAAGAAAACAGAGAGATATTATTAGCCAGGAACAATGCATTGGAAAAATTTGCCAACTTCACTGCGCACAACATTAGAGGACCTGTTTCCAGTATTATGGGATTGACTAATTTGTTTCAGATGGTGAAGCAGAATGACGATGAAACCAATAAGGTGGTTGGTTTTATCAGGCAATCCGCGCTGAAGTTAGACGAAGTCGTAAAGGATATGATCTTGCTGCTGACGTTGAATAATAAGGAAGAATCTCAACGGGAAGAATTATTACTTGCTCCTGCCTATTATGAGGCAAAGGAATTTTTTCTATCGACTCTTCCTGAGGATACAGAAGTGTTATTTGAGGAATCCTTTTTCGACCTTAAGATATATGCTGAAGAAGCTGTTCTCAAATTTGCGTTTGATCAGTTGCTTAACAACAGCTATAAGTTTAGAGAAGTAAGCAGGACATTGAAGATTACAGTTAGGCAAGAGGAAGAAGGCAGGTACCGATGTATTTATTTTTCAGACAATGGAATCGGCTTTGATTCTGCCAGGTATAAAAATGATGTATTTGGTTTATACAAACGCTTTCACGTCAATGGCCAGGGTAAAGGGCTTGGCTTGTATTTCATAAAGGAGTACATGCGCAAGATTAAAGGAAAAGTAGGAATAGAAAGTAGACAAGATGAAGGCACAGTAGTGAGACTTTGTTTTGAAAAAGTATAGAAAAAAAAATCCCGCTTCTAAAAAGAAGCGGGACAAAATAATAAATGTGCTGTATCGTTGAACTAAGCTAGTTTAACATTCACTGCATTTACGCCTTTTTTACCGTCTTGAAGTTCGAAAACAACTTCGTCGTTTTCTCTTACTTCGTCAACTAAACCAGATACGTGTACGAAGTACTCTTTACCTGAATTTTCTTCTTTAATGAATCCAAAACCTTTAGAAGTGTTGAAGAATTTTACTGTTCCTTTATTAGCCATTGTGTTGTTAATTTTATTTACTACAATGATACAATTTTTTTGCAAAATAAATGCATGAATTCCCTTTTTTTTTCGGAATGTATCACAGAAATAGACTGGTGGAACATATTTGTTCTTACTCGAACTTAGGTATAAAGGCTATTTAGAGACTACTTTTAAGCCTATAATGCACCCAATCAGCATGAAAATGAACAAAATCCTCCAGAAGTCGGTCGGTTCATTGTAGAGAAAAATGCCCATTATAACTGTACCTACAGCTCCTATTCCTGTCCAAATAGCATAAGCCGTTCCCATAGGAATCGTCTGAATAGCCATATTGAGCAGAATAAAGCTTAATGTAATGCATATGAAGAACCCAATGCTCCATTTATAATTACTAAAATTATCAGATAATTTAAGACAAGTAGTAAAACCTACTTCAAATAAGCCGGCGATGATCAGAATAAACCAGTTCATAGTTTAATATTTAAGGACAGAATAGAGTTATGATAGGTGAAGAGTGAATAGTGAAGAGAGCAGATTCTATTTCCATTCACCGTTCATTCTTCATTAAAACGCCCGGTTAATACCAAGCACAATCCGAGAGCCCGCTTTGAAATTGGTGGAACTCTCACTCAACCACAAAGGCATGTCGCAACGAATGACAAGCGGTGTGATATCGTAAGGTGAGAACTTGATCGTTAAGGCGCTGCCAATTCCTGCATCGGCATATACTTTAGAAAGTTCTATACGATCTGTTCTGTTACTTTGTAGAACAGCTACATCATAGAACAAGTAAACATCCAGATGAAAAGGTTGCGTATATTTTTTGGCTTTGATGCGAATCAATTCATCCAGGTCTATTTCTGCATTCCATGAAGCAGCGCTTGCGGAAAAAGCAGTAGTCAAGGTGGTGTCTTTACCGTTTATAGTAGCTTGCTCGGTGAGTCGTTCTCCTGCGAAACCTCGTAAGTTCAAGCCTCCGCCCGGTTGATAAAGCCAGGTGGAGTTCAATGTGTTTTCCGGGAAGAAGGTACGGGTGCGGCTGAACTTATCATTGACCATACTCTCCGGGGAAGCGCCTTGTACAAAAGCCATGGATTCAAACGGTGTGGTTTGATTGGCTGCTTGTGCATAGATTCTCGATGCGAAATTAATTTTACTCCACTTCCATTTGTTGATGGATTCTACCGTTAAACGATTGTAGTTGTAATCACTGGCGATGAAAGGTGTACGGAGTTCTACCCGAACAGTACCGGTGCCTTTTTTATAGGTGTATTTTCTAAAGAGGTAAGTGCTTAAGCTGGCATGTACATAAGTAGCCGGAGCTTTGCGTACATCTCCCCAGAAACGATACAATTGATAATCATAAGTAGATGGCTCGTTGATCAGGTATTTCGCTTGCACACCAATCAGGGTATACTTGGGATTGTTTTGATCTTGCTTGCGGAATATTTTTTCCAGTCCCGCGCTTGCCATCCATATACCGGCATTATAGGAGAAGGCATTGTTATGGGAGAGTTGTTTGCTGAGAAGAGATAAGTTCTTTTTATAACTCCAGTTCCAGGCGATGTACTGATTGTAAGTGTTGTAGTTTTCCGGCAACACTTGTCCCAAGGTTGTATTTCCCCATACGGATAAGGAGTAATTGTATTTTCTATAATAACTTCCTTCCGTATGCAATCCCAGCATGAGACCGTCTTGTTGCTGGTACCAGACGTCTGGCCTCCAGTAGATCGGTCTGCTTTTCCAACTTGGATAAAGAGGAACACGATGATCAAAAGTATGTTTGCTAAAATGCGATTTCCCTTTTTGATTATTGGATAAATCGATATCTGTAAGTTGCCTGTCAGGATCGATGATCACCGATTGCAGCGGAGAGTCTGTATATACTTTAAATGTATAAGTAGGTTGAAGCAGATCCCAGCCGTACCATTTCGGTAAAATACTGTCCAGGCCAGGTTTCACGAACCATGTATTAGGAATGTAATAGCGCGTGCTTTTTTTATCTTTGGTATTGATTAAAACTTCCAAGGGCATTTGCATACGTCCCTTGCGTTTCAAGGTAATGTCATAGGCATAACCGGTAGCGAGTTTATGTTTTTTTATTTTACCTACTTTGTAATCGATGTATTTGGTGGTCTCCATCCACTCATCGAAAAACCAGGTCAGGTCTGTATGTGTAGATTCAATGATGGCTTCCCTAAAATCTTCGGGGTAGGGATGTGCCATGCTCCACTTCGCGACATAATGTTTCATCGCCTGGAGGAATAAAGAGTCTCCCAAAACCTGTTTCAGGTTATACAGCATCGTTCCTGTCTTGTAGTAGACCAAACCATAATTTCCGCCATGACGCAAAGCCCCATGAAAGCCTGATGAATGCGTGTTCAATGGTTCGTCAAAGTTTTCCGTGACATGATTGAGATAAGGCAAATACAAATTCATGTATTCGTTGTCCAGAGGATCGAGGTATTTGGTAATGTAAGCGTTGTTACCTCTGCGTTGACGATTTTTACCGTTGATTTCATCAAGCGCCCATACCGTCAGAAATTGTGTAAAGCCTTCGTCTAAGGAAGCGCGATAGGTTTCATTGGAACCTACCATACCGTAGAACCACATGTGCCCGACTTCGTGCGCCAGTAGGCCCTGGTGTTGAGGATAGGTTCCGCCATCGAGTGTAATCATCGGATATTCCATTCCATCCTTGGCATCAGCGATGATGATCTTAGGCCAGGCGTAGTGACCAAAGTCTCTGGAGTAAACCTGAATGACACGCAAGGTAAAAGGACCTGACTGCTGCCATAAGGCGGCATGATGTTCTTGTGCGAGCGTGATGACTTTAATGCCTTTCCATTCTAATTGTCCGATGCGGTAAGTAGGATCTGTCGTGAAGGCAAAATTATGCACGTTCTCTGCATGGAAGATCCATGTTTTCGTTTGTCCTTTTATTTTAGGAACAATGACCGACGGTTTTTCTCCATATGGTTTTTTTGCAAAGTTTTTGAGATCCAGTGCTGCTCTCAAACTGTCGGGCAATACTTCTTTGTAATTGACAATTTCTCCGGTACCATCGCAGATGTATTCGTTTGGTAATTCCAACGCCACGTCAAATGTTCCAAAGTTATTGTAATACTCTTTGTCAAGGTCCTGGTCGGTGTTCCATCCGGAGTGTGCATCGTACACACAAACCGTCGGATACCAATGTACTCCGTCAAAATGTTTGTTGTCAAATTCCGTATAGGTTTTCATTCTCCTGCGCATCGTGCCGGTGTCAAACCATGTTTTGAATTGCATGTTGACACGAAGTGAATCTCCTGTAGCCAGTGCTTGCGGTAAGACGATTTTAAAAACAGTATTGTCTTGAATGATTCTAACAGCCCTACCGTTGACAGTCACTTCTGTAACCTGGGTGGTTAATCCTTGTGCTTCCTTTGGACCGAATTTTACTTCTACATGATTTTCTTTCGAAAGCTCGTGATAGTAGGAACCCGGTCTGAAAGCATCCTGGTAAATATGGAAATAGATTTCTTTTAACGTGTCAGGAGAATTGTTCCAATAGGTGAGTTCATAAAATTTGGCATCCAGTACCTGTGCTGAGTCATCGAGTGCAGCATAAATTTTATAGTGCACATCCTGTTGCCAATAGCCCGCATTCGGTAGTTTGTTTTTCCAGTAGTATGTATTAGCACTTGTTCGATACGTATTGGGTGTTTGAAAGACGTTGTTGTAGGACTGGCCAAACAATGCCACGCTATTCGACAAGAAGAATAAACTGAAGAAAAGGTGTTTCATTGTATTTAATGTGTTTGGCAAAATTTATAGAGCGCACGATCTGCTCCTTCGTATTCCAGTTCGTTGCACGTTTCAAAATCACGGCAGGCATCCAATGTATCGGCAGTAGCGATGGCTACCAGCCCGCGCACATAGTAATTGGCTCCGTTAGAAGGGTTGATAAGAATAGCTTTATCGAGATGTTCTTTTGCTTTTTCATATTCAACATTTTTGTAGAACACATAGCCTTCTTTTTGATGCGCCAGATCTGAAAAGGAATGGTGACTCATGAACTCATCAAACACGATCAATGCATTATCCCATTGTTTGTTTTGGATGTAACATTCTCCTTTTAACAGCAGCGTCGTATCATTAAACGCGGGATTGATTTCTTCAAGGGTAATTAATGCCTTATCGTATTCATCCAATTCTAAGTAGCATTGCGATAATTTATACAACAAGGTGTCTTTGTTTTCCTTTGTGTGTTGAAGTACACGGGCATATAGATGAGCTGCTTGCAGGTACGATTCTTTAAATTCAGGTCTGGCAGAAACGAGTACATTCGCTAAGTGTTCTTGTATTTTATAATTGCTATTGTCCATTTCAATGCCTTGCTGGTAATAATACATGGCACCGGCATAATCTTTCTTCTTTTCAGATTCCAGTCCGAGTTCGTAATGATTATCGGAAGCCAGTCTGTTCATGACATTAAAAAGAGTATAACCGCCAATTACGAATAGCAGAATCACACCAATGACGATGAGATTTTGTTTGGAAGGCATACCCAGGCTCAATGAAAAAGAAGCTTGTGTTTGTGCCGGTGCTGTTCTTCTTGGTCTTTGCTGAGCAGAAGGTCTTGTCTGTGCAGGTCGGGTGATCGGAGGTCGCTCGGCCTGGTATAATTTTACATCGTACTGTTGGCGTTTGACAGGATCGGATAACACGGCATAAGCGGCTGTTACTTTTTTGAAATGATCTTCGTAAAATTTACTCCCGGGATTGACATCCGGATGGTATTTCTTTGCCAATGTTTTGTATGCCTTCTTGATGTTGTCAAGAGATGCATTGCGCGGAACACCTAATACCTGGTAATGATTAAACTCCATCTAAAATTCATCAAGGCTTAAGATCAAATATAACGATATCTGATTAAGTAATTCGGATTTTTTTACCGGGAAGCATTTGAATTAATCCACTCATTTCCAGTTGCAAAAGTAAGCTGGCTGTTTGTGAGATATTGATTCCACATTTCCAGGCCAGGTCATCGAGCTGTATGTTTTCTTCCTTTTCAATCCGTTCATAGAGTTTCCGTTCTTCTTCTGACAAGCTCGCTAAGAGCTCTACATCTTTCAGTTTGAATTTGGAAGGACCGGTCGATTCGATGTCCCAATTCAGTAATTCGGCTACATCTTTTCCCGAAGTTAACAGATGCGCCAGGTTATTTTTGATCAGGTTATTGCAACCGATGGAAGTCGCTATGTTTAGATTTCCTGGTATAGCCATTACTTCCCGGTTATAGGAATTGGCCAGTTGAGCCGTAATGAGCGCACCCCCTTTTTCTCCGGCTTCGGCAACGATGATGCCTTCGCACAAACCTGCAATGATGCGGTTTCGGGCAGGGAAGTGGTACATTTCCGGTTTGGTATTGGGTGCATATTCAGAAATCAATCCGCCTTGCTCGCACATGTTGTGTGCAATCTGCTGATGAAGATTAGGGTATATGTGTTGAATGCCGCTGCCTAATACTCCGATGGTTCTTAATCCTAATTCCAAACAAACTTTATGTGCGGTAATGTCGATACCATAGGCGAGTCCACTCACTACAACTGGATTCCAGGGGATGAGTTCCTGCAATAAATTTTCCAGACATTGCTTACCGTAAGCCGATGCTTTTCTTGTGCCGACGATAGCAATGGTTTTGTTGCGATCAGTTTCTGTATTTCCTTTGGTATAGATGATGATCGGAGCATCTTCTATTTCTTTCAACCGTTTAGGATAGAGGGGATCCGTAATGAAAACAATAGTGATACGGTGTTTATCGCATTGAGCGATAATATTTTCTGCTTTTTGAAAAAGTTGCGGGTCTTTTATAGAGGTTGCTATCTGATCTCGTATGCCTGGAATCTTTTTGAGTTTGCCGGCTGGTGTGTTGAAAATTTGTTGTACGCTTCCGCAATAGGTGATGAGCTGTCGGGCACTGTATATGCCTACTCCGGGGACTATACTTAACGCTACGCGATGGATGAGGTCTTGCATAAAAAAAATATTTAAAAAATGATTCGGATTTGGGGGGCAGGTCTTCAGACCTGACACTGATGGACAATAGTTGTGACGATTTGTTTTTATACAAAATGATAACACAGTGTTTCATTCGAGCCTTTTACTTTTCTTTTGCTCACCCAAAAGAAAAGTAACAAAAGAAAAAGGTGCCACCAAAAGCAATGTTTGAAGACATTGTGGTTCCTTTTGGTACGCGTAGTTAATTGATGTGAATGTCTTCAAACATCCGCTCTTTTCCTGGACGTCCACCGCACCATACTTTTGTACTAAACTATTGCGTTAGGGATTGAGCCATTGTTTGAGCTCTTCACGCCAAACTAAATTTCGGTAAGTACAAGGTATGAATGGCGGGAAAGCGAGTGGCGAAAGCCCGGCCCGAAGGGAACGCCCTAATTTAAATGCAATACTTCATATGATTTTTAATTACTATACAAAAAATAAGTACTCAAATAGAAATCAAGAATATAAAAATCTACCTATCAATCCAAATTCTTCTTTAATTCTACTAAAAAATCCCGAACCTTTTCTAGTGATTCCAACATTTCATTGTTGGATCTGACTTTGTGTTTTTCGGTTTTCAATATTTCTTTCGCTCCCTGTAAGGTATAACCTTTCTCTTTCACCAATGAATACACAAGTTTGAAGTTTTCGATGTCCTCTTGCGTGTATTGACGATTGCCCTTTTTGTTTTTCTTCGGAGCCAGCAGCTCGAACTCATTTTCCCAAAAACGGATCAAAGAAGTCGTCACTTTGAATATTGCAGCCACTTCTCCAATGCTGTAATAGAGTTTCTCGATGTCTTTTTCTTTGTAGGGCAAGGGGATAATATTTGGCTCTAAATTACTTTAAGAGGTTGAATATATAACTTTGACACTGTTGTACTTATCCACATTGAATCCACGAGGAAGAAAAGTGTTGATAATCAGTGGAGGAAGGTAGTGTTTAATAAAAGGGAGTCGAATGATTTTATTGTTTTGGGCGTGCCCCTGCGGGTCGGGCTATCCGCTGCAAGTCCTCGCTCGGAACGAATTGTTTAGCGCTATCCGACATCGTGGCTCGCTGTGGGCTTTCTCCCGAGGCTTCGGGACTAATCCCTCACGCAAGCCGGGCTACTTTTTTATGAATAAAAATCATTTAAACTACCACAAAACTGGCTTATTTTGATTAAATTTGCGCTCGCTAAAATGCAGGGAACAAACGCTGCATCGCATCAAGAGAAAGAAATACCTACAATGAAAGCTAACGAAATCAGACAAGCGTACTTAGATTTTTTCCAATCCAAAGGACACCAGATTGTTCCTTCGGCTCCTATTGTCAACAAAGATGATCCAACGCTGTTGTTTACCAACGCGGGGATGAATCAGTTTAAAGATTATTTCCTGGGTAACCAGGTTTCCAAATACAAACGCATTGCCGATACGCAAAAATGTTTGCGTGTATCCGGCAAACACAATGACCTGGAAGAAGTAGGTATCGATACTTACCACCACACCATGTTCGAGATGTTGGGCAATTGGTCGATCGGTGATTACTTCAAGGAAGAAGCCATTGCCTGGTCATGGGAATTGTTGACGGAAGTGTACAAACTTCCTAAAGACCGTTTGTATGTCTCTGTATTCGGCGGTGATCCTGCTGAGAATTTAGAAAAGGACATGGAAGCGTATAACTTCTGGAAAAAATGGATCGCGGAAGACCGCATTATTTTCGGATCGAAGAAAGACAACTTCTGGGAAATGGGCGATCAGGGTCCTTGCGGTCCTTGCTCGGAGATTCACGTGGACTTGCGTTCTGCGGAAGAAGTAGCGAAAGTTCCTGGTAAAGATCTTGTCAATGAAAGCGATCCGTTAGTGGTTGAAATCTGGAACAACGTATTCATTCAATACAACCGTAAAGCAGACGGTAAGCTGGAAGAACTTCCTGCTAAACACGTCGATACCGGAATGGGTTTCGAGCGTTTAGTGATGGCGGTTCAAAATAAAAAATCAAATTACGATACCGATGTGTTCCAACCGATGATCTCTTACATCGCGGCACAATCCGGTATTCCTTACGGACAATCAGAGAAGACAGACATCGCCATGCGTGTATTGTCTGATCACATCCGTGCTATTTCATTTGTGATCGCTGATGGTCAATTGCCTTCGAATGCAAAAGCTGGTTATGTGATCCGTCGTATTTTAAGAAGAGCAGTGCGTTATGCCTATACCTTCTTAGGATTCAAAGAACCCTTCTTAAATCAATTAGTGCCTTTATTGGCTGAGCAGTTTAAAGGTGTGTTCCCTGAATTGCAAGCACAAGTAGGTTTCGTACAAAAAGTTATCTTGGAAGAAGAAAATTCTTTCTTAAGAACATTAGACACCGGTTTGAAACGCATCGAACAATTAACCAGCAACTTTACTTCTGCGAATAAAAACATTGAAGGCAAAGTGGTATTTGAATTGTACGACACCTTCGGATTTCCTGTCGATTTGATTTCATTGATTGCCCGTGAAAACGGATACAGCATCGATGAAGCCGGCTTTGAAGTAGAGATGAACATTCAGAAAGAACGTTCACGCAAAGCGGCCGCAACAGAAGTAGCGGATTGGGCGATTGTTTCTGACGACGATGAAGTGGAGTTTGTAGGGTATGATTTATTGACTGCCACTTCTGCTATTGTAAAACACAGAACAGTGAAATTGAAAGGTGCCGAGGAAATTCAAGTGGTATTGGATACGACTCCTTTCTACGCAGAAAGCGGTGGACAAGTAGGAGATACCGGTTACCTGACTTCAGCAGCAGGAGAAAAAATCAGAGTAAAAGATACGCGTAAAGAAAATAACCTGATCATTCACATTGTCGATAAATTGCCGAAAGACCTGAAAGCAAAATTCGAAGCGAAGGTGGATGCAGACAGAAGACAAGCCATACAGGCGAATCACAGTGCGACACACTTGTTGCATGCGGCATTGAAAAAAGTATTAGGAGAACATGTGAATCAAAAAGGTTCATTGGTTAACGATAATGTATTGCGATTCGATTTCTCGCATTTCTCAAAAATAACAGATGAGGAAATGCTGAAAGTAGAAGAGATCGTTAATCAGAAGATAAGAGAGAACATAGCTTTAGAAGAACGTCGTTCGGTACCGATTGCAGAAGCAAAGCAATTGGGTGCGATGGCATTGTTCGGTGAGAAGTACGGTGAGTATGTTCGTATGATCACATTCGATCCTGCTTTCTCCCGCGAATTATGCGGCGGTACGCATGTAAAGGCTACCGGTGAAATCGGTTTGGTGAAAGTAACGGCAGAAAGTTCTGTCGCTGCCGGTGTACGTCGTATTGAAGCTGTAACAGGTAAAGGAGCTGAAGCTTACTTCAGAGAGTCCGGTGCTGTGATGGCGAAATTGAGTGACTTGCTGAAACAACCGAAAGACATCGCGAAGTCATTGGAACAATTGATCAACGAGAAAGAAGCGTTGTTGAAAAGAGTACAAGCCTTGGAAGCGATTCAGGTTGGTGTAGTTAAAACTGAACTATTAGCAAAAGCGAAAAAGATCGACGGTGTCAATGTCATCATACAACGCGTGGATCTTCCATCCGCGGATGCTGCAAGACAATTGGCTTACGATCTGAAACAAGCTTCACCTTCTTTGTATTTAGTATTTGCCGGATTAGCAGACGACAAACCACAAGTAACGGTAATGTTCTCTGACGATGTGGTAGAGAAATGGCAATTGGATGCAGGTAAACTCGTAAGAGAACTGGCCAAAGAAATCAACGGCGGCGGCGGCGGACAGAAGTTCTACGCCACAGCAGGAGGTAAAGAAGCGGCAGGCCTGGACAAAGTAGTAGCCAAAGCCAACGAAAGCTTAAAGCAATTAAATTGAAAATTTGGTGAAGAGTGAAGTGTGAATGGTAATTCCTTATTAAGCATTATTCACTCTTCACCATTAACCCTTCACTCAAACGATAAATATTGAATCATTACAACCATAAGTATGGCACTCAGTAAAGAAATTTTAGACAAGTACCAACCCGTAATCGGTTTGGAAGTACATGCGCAGTTATCGACGCAAAGCAAAATATTTGCTCCGGACTCTACGGAATTCGGAAGTTTGCCCAATACAAATGTCAGTGTAATCACATTGGCACATCCGGGTATTCTGCCACGTTTGAATAAGAAAGTCGTAGAGTATGCGATAAAAATGGGATTGGCTTGTCACTGCGAAATCAATCGCGTGAATTTCTTTGACCGTAAAAATTATTTTTATCCCGATCTTCCAAAAGGGTTTCAAACGACTCAGGACAAAGCACCGATTTGCAAAGGTGGTTATGTAGACATCAAGTTAAAAGACGGGCAGGAAAAAAGAATTACGCTCAATCGTATCCACATGGAAGACGATGCAGGTAAGAACATGCACTTGGCAGGTGAGGTAGATACGCTGGTGGATTACAACCGTGCCGGTGTTCCTTTGATCGAGATTGTAACAGAACCGGATCTTCGTACTTCTGATGAAGCATTTGCTTTAATGACGGAGTTGAGAAAGCTGGTACGTTACCTTGAGGTTTGCGATGGTAACATGGAAGAAGGTTCCATGCGCTGCGATGCCAACATATCCGTAATGTTGAAAGGAGCGAAGGAATACGGTAAGAAGGTCGAAGTGAAAAATATGAACTCGATGCGTAACGTACAACGTGCCATTGATTTTGAAATCGAGCGTCAAATAGAAATGCTGGAGAAAGGTGAAACTATTTTCTCTGAGACACGTCAGTTCGATGCAGAGAATGGTACGACACACGGTATGCGTACAAAAGAAGAGTTGAACGATTACCGTTATTTCCCGGAACCTGATTTGCAGCCTTTACACATCAGCGATCAATGGTTGAGTGATATTCGTTCTACAATGCCAGCTTTGCCGGAAGAATTATACGCGCGATTCCATAAAGAATATTCGTTGTCTGACTATGATATTTCTGTATTGACAGACACCAAAGAGTTGGCATTGTATTTTGATGATTTGTGCGCGAAGACAAAAAATTACAAGGCGGCTTCGAACTGGGTAATGGGTTCGGTGAAATCATACCTGAATGAATTGACGCTGCACATGAATGAGTTCCCGATTAAAACGGCTGAACTTTCTGATTTGATTGCTTTGATTGATTCAGGTAAGGTCAACTATTCGGTAGCCAGTCAAAAAATATTCCCGGAGTTATTGAAAGCAGACGGTCGTTCTCCTTTGAAGATCGCTGAAGAATTAAACCTGATTCAGGAAAGCGACAGCGGTCAATTGGAGCCTATTGTACAGGAAGTATTGGCGAAGTATCCTGAGAAAGTAACGGAATACAAAAACGGTAAGAAAGGTTTGATGGGCTTGTTCGTAGGTGAAGTAATGAAAGCCAGCAAAGGCAAAGCAGATCCTAAAGTCACGACTGCTCTTTTGAATAAATTTCTCGATAATTAATTAAGAGATGAATAAACTGATTAAGTCATCACTCCTCCTTTTTCTAGGTTGTTTATTGGTTGCCTGTTCTTCTGACAAAGAGAAAGAAGAAGCAGCAGGTCCGTCTACACTTACTTTAAAGTTAACAGGTACAGCGGGAGGTAAATTAGTCGTGCAACAACTAAGAGACAAATCCTGGTTTACAGTTGACAGTCTGCAAAACTATAAAGGCAGTACGACTTTTTCCATCACTAGTATGGAACCAGATTACTACCGTGTGCTGGATACTGCTAATAATTATGCGATTATTATTATAGAGCCAGGAAAAACAATTACCATAGAAGGCAATTTGAAAGACATGATTAAAACTTTTAAATCGGCGGATTCTAAAGTAAACAATGAGTATTATGATTTTCAGCGTAAACTTTCCACTGTTCTCATTCATGAAGAAGAATGGGTGAAAAAGTATAAAGGCTATATGCAGTCTCCTTCAACAGAAGACTCGGCAACTTATTACCTGACGTTGTTGGAAGATATGCAGAACAAATCGGATGCTTTTATTAAGTCTTATATTGATTCGATCATGCCTTCTTTTGCCGTGTATACAATGACGGGTTATCTTCGCATTGAAAAAGAATTTGATTACGTATATAAATTGGCCGATCGCATTAAGAATGAAATGCCGGATAGTAAGTATTCGCGTTTGTTTGTTGGTGAAATCAGTCGCATGAAAGCCTATAAAGACGAGCAGGCAGCGAAAGATGCTCAGGGAAAAGCAGCGATAGGAAAACAAGCACCTAACTTCACCTTGAATGATAGAAGTGGTAAGTCTGTTGCATTGTCTTCTTTAAAAGGTAAATACGTATTGATTGATTTCTGGGCTTCCTGGTGTGGACCTTGCAGAGCAGAGAGTCCTAATATGGTCAAGTTGTACGAGAAGTTTAAAGACAAGAATTTTGAAATTTTAGGCGTATCGTTGGATGGTAGTGAAGATGCGTGGAACGGTGCCATTGAAAAAGATGGTTTGACCTGGTTGCATGTATCGGATTTGATGCAATGGAATTCACCGGTGGTGACTATGTACGGCATAGAAGGCATACCGGCAACGGTTATTGTTGATCCTAATGGAATTATAGTGGCAAAAAATCTAAGAGGTGAAGAATTGATGACTAAACTGGATGGATTATTAAAATGAAACAGTTGCCTTCCGCTTCTTCTGATAATCGTATAGAAACGCTCTTGATTGCAGGAGCGATTGTCCCTCAGTTGTTAGGTTTTATAGTAAAGAAAGAAGTGGATAGCTACTGGCTGTTTACCGCTTCTTATCTCTTTTTATTGATCCTGATCGGCTATTATACCTACTTCTTTTCATTCACCAGGAAATCGCTCGCTCTTCTCTTATTAGCAGTGGCTTTGTTAGCAGACATTTATTTGAAAAATGAAGCACCACTTTATTCTGCTCGTATTGGTGTCAGAGGAATGTTGGGTTTAGGAATGATGTTTTTTGCGGTGAAGCAGATGGTGAAAACAAAGAGCTTTGAAATGCTGACGTTTATTGCTGCTTTGTTTCTGGTAATGAATGTGACTTTGTATTTCCCTTTTGCTACGCGGGAAAATGTAGAGATGATTATTTTATTCGGTTCTACATTTACTTTAGCTACTCTGGTATACTATGAAAATTTATGGGATCAATACGATGCCATAGAGAAAAAAGGAATCATCGTTTGTTTACTGACTTTACTGATCGATGTTTTTTTCTTGTCGAAAGATTTTTTTTAGTTTATAGAAATCAATACAATAAAAAAGGCATACTGAAGAGCATGCCTTTTTTATTGCAGAAGAAAATTTTCTACTGAGCTATTCTCAGTGATTCATCTTTTAAATTCGCTTTCACTGCTCCTGAAACGGTCAGGCTACTTCCAGTAGAGTTGTAAGCTCCGGTAAGTGTACCAGAATAATCAAAACTTAATACTTTAGTTGTAGAATTATAGCTCCAGTTAGAGATGCTAAATGAATTGCCATCATTATTCATATCGTCTTCACTTAAGCTAGTTTCGTTATCATAAGGTCCACTTGTTCTAAAGCCACCACCGCCGTTTGTGGTATAGACTTTTTTGTAACTGGTTTCAGTAATATTGGTTTTTACATTAAAGTAAAAGTCATTTACATATGTTTCATCGTTACCGCCGTCGTAGTAGATACTAAAAGACAAGTTGGAATTGCCTAAGCTATCGTATCTTGTAATGTAGAAGTTGTTGTTGTCAACAATAAGCGATGTTCTGGCTGTTCCATTTCTTAGAACAGGTGCTGAAACTTCTACATGGTTTTCCTCTAAAGTAGAGAAGAATGGCATGCTGATCAGATTGTCAAAAGAAGCATCGTCTGAATAAAAGTTTCCAGTTAGGTTTAAAGTTGTCCCTGCTTGTTTATAAGGATAAGCATTGCCATTTGTTCCGTTGGTACCATTTGTGCCTGCGGGTCCCGGATCAGCTGTTTTTTTGCAAGAGGAAGTAAATGCTACCGCAGTTAAAAGGGCAGTACCAAAGATGATTTGTTTAATTGTTTTCATTGAACGAATGTTAAGGTGTTGATAAATATGAGGTTGGTAACAAAGCAGCTTGCAATTTTACGTATTATTCTGCGTTTATAGAATGATTTTTTCAATTTTAATACGCACTTTTGTGTTAAGAAATAAATACTCCCAACGTGTCCGTAGAGGTAAAAGAGTTAACAAAAGTTTTTGGTCAGCAGGTGGCTGTAGATCACATTTCGTTTTCTGCGGTCAAAGGCAAAATCACCGGTTTTCTGGGTCCTAATGGCGCCGGTAAATCGACGACGATGAAAATCGCGACCAGTTTTATTCCTCCAACCTCCGGTACAATTACCGTATGCGGCTATGACGTAGTGGAACATCCACTGGAAGTCAAACGCAGAATTGGGTATCTCCCTGAGCATAATCCTTTATACCTCGACATGTATGTACACGAGTACTTGTTGTTTATCGCTTCTTTGCATCAGTTAGGAAGTAATTCTGCAACGCGTGTTAAACAAGTAGTAGGTATCTGTGGTTTAACGACCGAACAAAATAAAAAGATAGGCGCATTATCTAAAGGGTATCGCCAAAGAGTAGGTATTGCACAAACCTTGTTGCATGATCCTGAAGTATTGATTTTGGATGAACCGACCACCGGACTTGATCCGAATCAAATCATAGAGATCAGAAAGCTGATTAAAGAATTGGGAAAAGACAAGACCGTTATTTTTTCTTCTCATATTTTGCAGGAAGTGGAAGCCATTTGTGATCAGGTGGTCATCATCAATAAAGGTAAACTGGTTGCCAACTCTTCTGTGAAAGAATTGTTGAAATTGAATGAAGTGGCTTGTTTGTATGTACGTTTCAATTCAACGATAGACATTACTTCTTTAAAATCCATTCCTGGTATTTCTTCCATGCAACTGCAGCCCGATGGGGCGGTGATGTTATTTTATCAACCGGGTACTCCTTTGCAGGAAGCTGTTATGCGTTATGCGAGTGAACATCATCTTCAGCTGGCTGAAATGAAACAAATAGAACAAAATTTGGAGAGCATCTTCCGAATGTTGACATCGAATAGTTAGAGCATTATGTTAGCCATATTAAAGAAAGAGTTTTTTCATTTCATCCACGCCCTGATCGCTTACCTGGTGATTCTGGTGTTTCTAACCTTTATCGGTTTATATACCTGGGTATTTCCTGAAAGCAGTGTATTGGATTATGGATTTGCTGAACTGGATAGTTTGTTTTCCTTTGGACCCATTGCGTTTTTGTTTTTAATTCCGGCTATTACCATGCGTTCTTTCGCAGAAGAAAAGAAGGACGGTACATTGGAACTGTTGTTGACCAAACCCATTACAGATTGGGATTTAATCATTGGTAAATACCTGGCAGGTTTGCTGCTTGTTGTATTCGCCTTATTGCCGACGTTGATTTATTATTATTCTGTTTATAGTTTGGGTAATCCGGTAGGTAATATTGATACAGCTGCTGTGTTTAGTTCATACATTGGTTTGTTATTAGTAGGGGCGGTGTTTGTTTCAGTAGGTATTTTCTGCTCTTTGTTATCTACCAATCAGATTGTGTCTTTTATTACCTCTTTGATTCTTTGTTACGTGATGTACGATGGTGTGCATCGGTTGGCTTTGTTGTCTCTGTGGGACAATGCCGGTTACCTGATCGACTTATTCAGTTTGGATTATCATTACAGAGCATTGAGCAAAGGAGTCGCCGATGCCAGAAATATTACGTATTGCTTGAGTGTTATTGTGGTCATGCTTTCATTAAGCAAATTAAAATTGGGGAGCAGACAATGGTAGAATTACATTTCCCTCGCCGTAAAAAGTCTTTAGACATCCTGGAGTTCTCTTTGATCTTCGGAATCGTTTTATTACTGAATGCCTTCGTCGCTATTTATTTCTTCCGTCTTGACTTTACAGAAGACAAACGTTATTCTGTTTCTCCTCAAGCGAAAGAAATGTTATCCAAACTGGATGATCCGATCACAGTAGAGATTTATTTGTCAGGCAAACTGGATCCTGATTACGAACGGTTACGCCGCGCCATCGAGGATAAGTTGGAACAATTTAAAGTATACACGGGTAGTGAGTTGACCTATCGTTTTGTAGATCCTTCTGCGGAAACGGATGAGTCTATTCGCGAACGTCAGATGAGTATGCTGATGCAGAAAGGTGTGCAACCTATGGTGTATCTCAAAGAAGAAGGCGGCAAGAAAGAGCAAGTGCGTATCTTCCCGGGTGCCATCATGACTTACAAGGAAAGAGAAGTTCCTGTACAGTTTATTAAAGGTGTACGCTTCTCAGATCCGTCAACGTATTTAAACCAGGCGGTGGAAAGTGTAGAGTTTGATTTGCTTCAGGCCTTGCGTAAACTTTCTTCGGAAGATTTTGTGGACATCGCCTTTGTAGAAGGACATGGAGAATTGGATGAACACGAAACTTCTTCTTTTATTCGTACCATTGGAAATTACTATTCTATTCAGCGCATCAACCTGAGTAAAGATACGGCCTTGTCTCGTTTCAAAGCGGTAGTCGTGGCGCAGCCGAAATCGAAATTTACGGAACATGAAAAATTCGTATTGGATCAATACCTGATGAAGGGTGGTAGTCTGTTATACCTCGTTGATCCATTAGAAGTGCGTCAGGATAGTTTGAAAAACGGAGAAACATATGCTGTTATTCGTGATGTCAATTTGGACGATCAGTTATTTAAGTATGGTGTGCGTGTCAATACCGGCTTAGTTCAGGACTTGCAATGTGGTGTCATTCCTGTGCAAACGGGTATGAACGGAGAGACTCAATTACTGAATTTTCCATACTTCCCCTTGTTCTATAATTTTTCTACTCATCCCATTGTTAAAAATCTGGATGCGGTGTATGGTAAGTTTTCTTCTTACATCGATACCGTAAAAACATCCGGAGTAAATAAATATCCTTTGATTTTTTCTTCTTCGAATGCGCGTACAGTAGCAGCTCCTTTGCAAATAGATTTAGATGCACTACGCAAAAATGCTACACCGGAGAATTACAATCAAGGAGGACTAATCATTGCGGCTTTAATGGAAGGGAAGTTCACTTCTCTCTATAAGAACCGTCCTTCTCCAATAACAGGAGTGAGTGTACTTCAGGATGCTGTGAAGCCTGGCAAAGTAGCAGTGGTTGCAGATGGAGACATGATGATCAACGATTGGGATCCTTCTTCTAAACAACCTTTACCTTTGGGTTATGATAAATATACCAGAGCACAATTTTCTAACAGTGATTTCTTATTGAATACATTAGATTATTTGACAGGACAACCACTGATTATGGTAAGAGGAAAAGACATAGTCTTACGTCCTTTGAATAAATTTAAAGCGCAAGAAGAACGTTTGTACTGGCAGGTTCTCAACCTCGTCGTTCCGGCTTTACTTGTTGTGGCCATTGGAATAGCATTGTACATCATCCGTAAAAAACGGTATAGCCGATTTGGTAATGGGTCAAATTAAAAGAGTAAAACTATTAAGTGTCATCTTTCTTGTATTGGCCCTGGTAACGGCTACGGCTTACCTGTTGCCGTTATTGAAAGAGAAAAGACAAGCCTTGCCTGACATCGCCTTGAGTGGTGGCTTAGCCGGGCTGGATGAATTGGATTTTCTATATAAAGGAAAGAAGCATGAACTGAAGCCTACCCAAACAGGCGAGGAGTGGTACATCGACAATACCTATCCTGTCAAGGATCAGTTTTTGGCTTTGATACAAACAGGATTCTCCCGCTTAAAAGTGAAGAGAGTATTGTCTACGGAATTTATCGCGCAAGCTGACTCGTTGTTTGCTGCAGACGGTATTGTCTTGAATTGGAAAAGTGCGGAAGACAAAGGTTCTTTCAGTGTGGTGAGTAATCCTAATGATCCTAATAGTTCGTATTACCGTTCTTCTGCTTTAGCCAATGAAACGTATGTAGCCTTTGTACCCGGATTTACCGGTGACATTTCTAACATATTCAGACTCGAAGCAGGAGAGTGGAGGAAGAAAACATTGATTGCGGGTTCATCAAGAAATATTCAATCGATACAACTTCAATACAGTAATCAACAGTCGGAATCGTTTATCCTCAGCTTTATCAACGGAGATTACCAGGTTATCGACGTTCCGACACTTGATTCCACAAAGTTGTACACCTATTTAGAGCATTATGAACAGCTAAGTGTGGATAAGTATCTCTCCTTATTGAAGGCAGATTCTCTTAAATCAGTCAATAAAACAGACCTCATTGCACAGCTGGATGTTAAAATGTTGGATGCACGGGCTTCCAGGTCACTTGATATCTATAAGTTGGACAAAGAACCTGGATTTGCTTTGCTGTACATCCGTCCAAATAATGAGTGGGCGTTGATAAAGACGCAACGCTTATTCCCTCTCATGGTCAAAAAAGCATATTTTGTGAAGAAATAAACCGAGCTATCGGTTATTAATTTTAAGCGAATTTGCTTAATTTTAATACGTAAATTTTTCATATCCCTTTATTGATCATGAGATTCGTAGTATCATCAAGCACATTGCTTAAGCATTTGAACTCTGTTAACGGAGTTATCACAACCAACCCGGTTGTGCCTATCCTGGAAAATTTCTTGTTCGAAGTAACAGAAGGTTTGTTGACGGTTTCTGCGTCTGACCTTCAGACTTCTATGATCACAGAAATTCCTGTAGATGCCAAGAAAAAAGGAAGCATAGCTGTTCCCGCTAAAATATTGTTAGATACTTTGAAGAACTTACCAGAGCAACCGGTAACCTTCTCTATCGACGAAGAAACATACAGCATAGAAATCAGTTCTGATAACGGTCGTTACAGATTGTCTGGTGAAAATGCTACCGATTTCCCTAAAGTACCGGCTGTAAAAAATGGTTACTCTGTGGAAATGCCAGCTGATGTATTGAACAGAGCCATCGCAAGTACTTTGTTTGCAGCCAGCAACGACGAATTGAAACCAGCCATGACAGGTGTTTACTTGTTGTTGTCTGATACCAATGTGACGTTTGTCGCTACAGACGGTCACCGTTTGGTGAAATTCAGGAGAGTGGATGTAACGTCTGATATGGCGAACAACATCATCATTCCTAAAAAAGCATTGAACCTGATCAAGTCTTCTATCCCTTCAGACAGAAGCATGGTGAAAATAGAATTCAATGCATCCAATGCTTTCTTTAGCTTTGGTAACCTTAAAATGATTTGCCGTTTGATCGATGAGCGTTTCCCTGATTATGAAAACGCTATTCCGATGAACAACCCCAATAAATTGGTCATCTCTAAAAATGACTTCTTCAATTCTTTAAGAAGGATCTCTATCTATGCTAACAAAACTACTCATCAGGTACGTTTGAAAATTGCAGGTAGCGAATTGCAAATCTCTGCGGAAGATTTGGACTTCTCTAACGAAGCGAACGAACGTTTGGCTTGTGATTACCAAGGCGAAGACATGGAAATCGGATTCAATGCTCGTTTCTTATTGGAGATGTTGAATAACCTGGATTGTGATAACGTCGAGTTGCAATTGTCTGCTCCGAACAGAGCCGGTATCTTAACACCTGCTGACAAGTCAGACAACGAAGATTTGTTGATGTTGGTAATGCCGGTTATGTTGAACAACTACGCATAGTACAACAGCCTATAATTTTACAAAAAAGTCCCGGCCTAAAGTCGGGACTTTTTTATTTTAACCAATATATAAAAGCTAGGAGCCAGGAGGTACGAGTTAAGGAAATAATTGGTCGTTCCTCCTGGCTCCTAGCTCGTCCCTATTCTATTCTTCCTCCAAATAAGATGCTTCTTCCGTCTTACTCGATGAAGCAACCAAGCTATTGATCTCTCCAATTTCCGTGGCTGTCAGGTTGCGCCATTTGCCCACTCCCAGGCCATCCAGGGTAATGTTCATGATGCGAATGCGTTTCAATTTCGTCACACTATAACCCAGGTAATCGCACATGCGTCGGATTTGTCTATTCAGTCCTTGAGTCAACACAATGCGGAAAGCAAAATTGTTTTCTTTCATCACCAAACATTTTTGCGTCACGGTATCAAGAACAGGAACTCCATTGCTCATTTTTGTGATGAAGTCATTAGTGATTGGATGATCTACCGTAACGAGGTATTCTTTTTCGTGGTTATTTCCAGCTCTTAATATTTTATTGACGATATCGCCATCGTTTGTTAAAAAAATCAACCCTTCTGAAGGCTTGTCCAGACGGCCTATGGGGAAGATGCGTTGAGGGTGATTGATGTAGTGGATGATGTTACTTTTAATATCTAATTCTGTCGTGCAAGTAATGCCTACAGGTTTATTAAATGCAATATAGATTGTATGGTTAGACGCTTCAATGAGTTTACCGTCGATACGCACTTCATCAGTAGGAGATACTTTGGTGCCTATTTCCGGAAGTTTGCCATTGATGGTAACGCGTTGTTGTTCGATCAGTTTATCGGCTTCTCTTCTCGAACAAAAGCCGGATTCGCTGATGAATTTGTTGATGCGTTTTAATTCGGGCTGCAGCTGATCCATGCTGCAAAATAAGGAATAGTTGTAAGTGATAAGTTGTAAGTGGTAAGTTTTTTAAGTTACCTGGACCATTACTTACCACTTACCATATTAAATTCTCATCAGAAATGATTGGCTGCCTACTGTAAATAGTCATGTTAGAAAAACAGGTTCTAGGAATACATCAGAGCTAATAAGCAATATCTCGTAAAAGGCTTGTTTTAACGTTTACAGACTTTTACTCTAAAGCAGTTGAAAATATCAATTGCAAAATTTTCACTTTTGCCCTTATTCTGTATATTTAATTTGCTCAGACCGGAATTAGATCATCAATTCCTCCTCATTCAGAGATAGGACATGGAAGAACCAGAGGAAATTAATTTGAATGATATTGAAAAGATCTTTCGCACGCATCATAAGATGTTGTGCAAAGTGGCCTATGCCATAGTGAAAGATAAGAGCGCTGCGGAAGACATTGTTCAAGATGTATTTTTAACCATCTGGAAAAAGAGAAATGAATTGATGATAGACTCTAACCTCAAGGGCTATCTCTATAGAGCGGTTTCCAATTCTTGTTTGAATTATTTACAAAGCTATCACAAACGAAATGTGAAATCGTATGAAGAATTCAACGAACAAGCTTTAGGCTCTTTGACCATTCAGGATAGCATAGATTACGAACGCCTCAATACAGCAATAGAAAAAGCCATAGACAATTTACCTCCACGTTGTAAAGTCATTTTTGTCTTGAGTCGAATGGAAGGACTCAAACACCAACAGATTGCGGAAGCGCTGGAAGTGAGTGTAAAGACAGTAGAAAATCAAATGGGGATAGCTCTTGTTAAATTACGCGAAGAGCTAAAATCTTTTCTTAAACGCGATAATTAAGGTATTTCAGATCATTCAATAAATGACAGCCGCTCTTCTTGGGGGTAAATTTAATGTCAGTTGTCTTAATTATAGGAAGGCTGGAGCGGGTGTTTTAAGCAAGCAAATGGAAAAGAACTTCGATCTATTAATTGTCAGGTACCTTACCGACCAGATTTCCGAAGAGGAAAGCACCACGCTTTTTTCCTGGAGACAAGAATCTTTGGACAATGAAGCATACTATAAAGAGTACGCTGAAGTTTGGGAGAGGTCTCTTTCTTCTTCCGATTATACACCTGATACCAATGCCTCCTGGAATAAATTCCAGCAAAAGATTCAACAAGAACCCCAGCGCAAGCATAGTTATTTAATGCCCGTTTTCAGAAGTGCGGGCTTTTATCAAATTGCGGCAAGTCTTGTACTCGTGCTTGGAATGACTTACCTGTTTAATAAAGGGGCATGGTCTTCCGAACGCAACATCGTTAAGAGCACAGCTGAAAACGGTGATGTTTTTTATTTACCGGACAGTAGCATGGTCTGGCTCAACAAGCATTCTTCTTTGACTTACGGCGCTTCTTTTGATGGAAAAGAAAGAGTAGTGTATTTGGAAGGACAAGCATTTTTTGATGTGAAAAGAAATCCCGAACAGCCTTTTATTATTCATGCTTCGGGAACGACAACAATGGTATTAGGAACATCATTCGACTTGAAAGCTTATCAGCAAGACGATGTTGAATTAACTGTAGTGACAGGAAAAGTTTCTTTTACTGCACAGCAACAAACGCTCTTGTTATTGCCTAATGATAAAGGCATATACCACCGTGACATAAAAACGTTGGCCTTGATACCCCATGATACGGCAGATCAGGCAGAACTTGTATCATGGAAGGAAGAGCAATCGTATGAGGGGAATTCTATTTATGAAACGGAAAGTAAATATCCTTTATGGTATACGCATCATACGTTTCAATGGCATTCTAATTTGATTAATCAAACGGTTATTGAAGGTTCGATAAGCAGCTCGGCAAAAGTATGTGCTTATGAGACGGTGCAACTAAAAGTGATTTATCTCTCCCCAAAAGATAAGGTATTGGATTATCAGTTTACGATCAAAGGACATTTGACGCCGGGTGGTCATTTAATTTATAAGAAAAGACTTCCGGATTGGTTTAAGGATACCAGAGAGGTACGGGTTGTTGTAGAAAAAGTTGACGGGGTTAAAAATTAAGTACTTATCCCCAAACCTTAAAGTTTAATCTGCCGTAAAACTAATTAATACGATTAATACAAGATATTGAATTAGATGTAAAAGTGAGGATTATGGGATACATTGATTATTGCCTGATAGTAGATAGCGATTCTGACCGTAGAAACGAGTTGAAGAAAGCTATTTCCAATGCCGGACTGGTTAAAGAGGTCATGGCTGCATTGAACGGTGGACATGGTTTATTATGTCTCAATCAATCTTTGGATAAAATTGGCAATAAACAGGGCATTGTTATTCTCAACGGAAAAACACCGATCATGGGTGGTTTCGAGTTTTTACAGGAACTTCACAAAGGAGACTTTAAGGGCTCCAAAGATAAATTAAGAATCGTCGTCATTTCAGATGACTTGACAGCTGAGGAAGAAAGCAGATACAAAGCGAAAGGCATCAAAGATTTTTTGCCGGCTTGCTGTTCAGATGAGACCTTTTCCACCATGCTCAAAAATATATTTGCCAAACCGGTAGTGCGTAAACCCAAAGCATCAGAAAATAAAAATTCAACTCCTGCCACAGAAGACAATCAAGTGTATATGTTGCCTGATAATGAAGAAATGAGAAATGTGAGATGAGAAATGTGAGATGAGAGATGAGAGATGAGAGATGAGAGATAAAATTATAACAAAAAAGCCCTGCTAGAATAGCAGGGCTTTTTTGTTATAATCTAAACGAGATTCTCATTTCTCATCTCTCTTTTCTTATTTCTTGTCCAGTACTTCCGCACCGTACACAATGTACTTCGTATCCCCAATCCATGGTAAGGTGAAAAAACGTTGCTTGTAATCGAGTTTTACGCGGTGGCCATTCAACATCGCTGTTTCCAGTTTGGCAATCAGGCTGTCGTCTTTAGTGACTGTGAAGTCCCATAGATTGAGTCCTACACCTGAAGCAGCAGTACCATCACCTACATACATTTGGGTGTTTAATTTTCCTTCGTAGGTATTGAACAATATTCCTTTCTTAGTAAGCTTTACCAATGTTCCTGCAATGGCTCCTTCCCCGTAATGACCGAATGTTACATAAAGTAAAACGGCCAAAACGATGACGATGAAAATGTACAGGAATTTTTTCATAGGATTATATGCGTTTGATTTTAGCGCCTAATGCATTAAGACGAGTATCTATATTTTGATAACCTCTGTCGATTTGTTCAATGTTATGAATGGTACTTTTTCCTTCCGCTGACATCGCTGCAATCAACAAGGCTACTCCTGCGCGGATGTCCGGTGAAGTCATAGAGATGCCACGCAAAGGCATGTTTTTATTGTGGCCGATCACATTGACTCTATGTGGATCGCACAATATGATTTGAGCACCCATGTCAATCAGTTTGTCAACGAAGAACAAACGGCTCTCAAACATCTTCTGATGAATCAATACAGATCCTTTAGCTTGAGTAGCAACTACCAATACGATACTGATCAAATCCGGTGTAAAGCCCGGCCAGATCGCATCTGCGATGGTCAATACAGAACCGTCAATGAACGATTCGATTTCGTATTTTTCTTGCGCCGGTACAAATATATCGTCGCCTCTGAATTCTAATTGTATCCCTAGTTTTTGAAACACAGAAGGAATAACACCTAACATGTCAATGCGACAATCTTTGATGGTCAATTCAGAACCTGTCATCGCCGCGAGGCCGATGAAGCTTCCTATTTCAATCATATCAGGAAGAATAGTATGTTCTGTGCCTCCTAATGATTCTACTCCTTCTACCTGCAATAAGTTAGAACCAACGCCGGTGATTTTTGCTCCCATGCGGTTAAGCATCGCACAAAGTTGTTGTAGATAAGGTTCACAGGCTGCATTGTAAATGGTTGTCTTTCCTTTAGCCAAAGCGGCTGCCATGACAATGTTTGCTGTACCGGTTACCGATGCTTCATCGAGCAACATGTAACATCCATGTAATCCATTAGGTGCTTCGATGGAATAAAAGGAATCTCCGGGATGATAGTTGTATACTGCTCCTAAGTTTTGAAGACCGATAAAGTGTGTATCTACACGTCTGCGTCCGATTTTATCTCCACCTGGTTTAGGCATTTTAGCCACGCCGAAACGAGCCAGCAATGGGCCGATGATCATGATAGAACCACGAAGTGCAGCTGCTTTTTTCTTGAATTCTTCTGTTTCTAAAAAATCCAGACGAATGTTTTTCGCTTCAAACTGGTAAGTAGAACTGTCTATCTTGGTGACCAATACACCAAGGTTGTTCAAGAGTTCGATCAGTTTGTTGACATCAATGATATCAGGAACATTCTTAATGACTACTGGTTTGTCTGTGAGTAAAACCGCGCAAAGAATTTGTAGTGCTTCGTTTTTCGCGCCTTGTGGTACGATGGAGCCCTTTAGTTTGGTACCCCCGGTGATTTCAAAAGAAGACATTAATTAGAACGTTTTTTAAATGGTCTGGATGAGTTACTGCTATTGCTTCCGCCGCGGTTGTTGTTATTGGTTTTACGGAAATCTTTATTTTGACTAGGTCTGCTGCCTGCAGAACTCATGCTTTCAAATACCGGCTTGCTCGCCATAGGCTTGAAGTCTTTGATCTGAATGTCCAGCAATTTTTCGGTCTGCACTTTTTCAGAATCAAGAGACAATTTGCCTTTTGATAATTCTTTCAAGTGTTGAAGAATCACTTCGTCGTCTACATTTTCTTTGTTCCAGGTCATGTAAGACTTCTTCATCAATCGAGCCAGATAAATCACTGCATCATCTTTCTCTGTACCATCTTCCATGGCTTGCACTTCTTTTACGACCAACTCAATGTTGCGGCCATAGTGCTTGTAAGCCAGGCGGTGATTCGTGTAGGGAACGATGTTAGGTTTCTTTCCTAAGATAGCAGGATCAGGCATCGGGTAAGGTGCCTCTACATCTAACATGAAATTAGACATGATGAAAATATGATCCCATAATTTAGTGGTATGGTCCTGCGCGTCTTTCGTGCTGGGGTTGAGTTGTCTCATCAACTCAATGCAGATGTTGGCGTAGTGTGTGCGTTTTTCTTTGTCGTCAATGGTAAGGATATGGTCTACAATTTTTTGAACGTTACGTCCGTATTCTTTCCAAACAATTCCCTTCCTGGATTCCTGATTAGGATAATGCATATATTCTTGATTTGTGTGTTCTAGTGGATTCGCAGCTTTGCGAAGCTTAAAATTAACGTTTTTTCTCCTAATTCCTCGAAATCAATGATAGCTTTTCGGTCCGAACCGTTACTATCGACCAATTTAACCATTCCAAATCCAAATTTGGGATGTTCCACTTTCATGCCGGAAGCCAATACACTCGTATCACTGGCTTTAAAATCGGTAGGAGGGACGTATTTGATCTTGGTTTTAGCCGCAGGGGGCGCAAGGTTTTTTACGGCTGTGCGGGTAAAAGGTTCTTTAGGAGTCGTTTGTACGATATTCCTGTTCAAAGATCCTTTTCCTATAATTTGCTTGATATAGGATTGATCTATTTCATCAATGAAACGGCTTCTCTTGCAATCGATGAGCTTCCCGAAGCGGTAACGGGTATTGGCATGACTTAGGGTTAAGTGCGTCTCGGCTCTTGTTACAGCCACATAAAACAAACGTCGTTCTTCTTCCAGGTCTGCACGGCTGTTCAGCATCATAGCAGATGGGAAAAGGTCTTCTTCCATGCCGACTACATACACGTATTTAAATTCCAACCCTTTGGCCGAATGTATGGTCATCAGTGTGATGTAATCTTTGTCGCCTGGTTTTTTACTGTCTGCATCGGTCAAAAGAGAGATTTCCTGAAGAAATGCTCCTAAGCCTTTATCTTCTTTTTCGGGATCGTCTACAAATGCTTTGACCCCATTTAATAACTGTTGCACGTTTTCGTAGCGCGCAATGCCTTCCACTGTTTTATCGTCGTACAATTCGCGCAATAAACCAGACTTCTTGGCCATATCACTGGCGGCTTCATAAGCATCCTGGTTGTTGGCAATGACTTTACCGGCTTCCAGCATGGTCACGAAGTCCATGATGACTTGTGCTGTTTTAACGGGTATGCCTGCAGAAGCGGCATGTGACATCACATCCCAAATACTTGCGCCTTGTTCGTCTGCTGTGATGAAGAGTTTTCCAACGGTAGTGTCTCCGATTCCTCGTTTAGGATAATTGATGATGCGTCGTAACGATTGCTCATCGTTAGGGTTCATCATCAATCGGAAGTAGGCGAGTAAATCTTTGATTTCTTTTCTTTGGTAGAAGGAAACACCGCCCACTACTTCGTAGGGAAGATTCAATGAACGCAAAGATTCTTCAAAAGCTCTGGATTGAGAATTGGTCCTATACAGAATAGCAAAATCAGAATGTTTCAATTGATGCTGCATCTTCGCTTCGAAGATGGCATTGGCAATGGATTTCCCTTCTTCGTTGTCAGAACCCGCATGGATCAGGTCAATCGGATTGCCCTGATCATTGGCTGTCCAGACATTCTTGGGCAGCTGTGCTTTGTTTTTCTTGATGATAGAATTAGCTGCTTCAACGATAGTTTGTGAAGAACGGTAATTCTGTTCCAGTTTAAATACTTTTAATTCCGGATAATCTTTTTCGAAATTGAGGATGTTCTGAATGTCTGCACCACGGAAGGCATAGATACTTTGCGCATCATCGCCTACTACACAAATGTTTCTGTTCTGTGCAGCCAGTTTGCGAGTGATCATGTACTGTGCGATGTTGGTATCCTGAAACTCGTCTACCATGACATACTTGAAACGGTTCTGGTATTTGTTCAGTACATCGATGTGTTCGTTGAATAACTTAAAGGTGTTGAACAGCAAATCATCAAAATCCATGGCACCGGCCTTCTTACAGCGGTCCTGGTAAAGTTTGTACAAGCGTCCCATCTCCGGTTTCCCGGCGGCCGCATCGTCTGCCATGTAGTGCGCGTTTTTTAAATAAGCTTCCGCAGTGATCAAACGGTTCTTTGCTGCGGAGATTCTATTGTGTACGACGGATGGCTTGTATGTTTTATCATCCAGTTGTACTTCATTCAAAATGGTTTTAATGAGTGAACGGGAATCGTCGGTATCGTAGATCGTGAAATTGGAAGGATAGCCAATTTTCTCTGCTTCTGTACGCAAAATGCGGGAAAACACGGAGTGAAAAGTTCCCATCCAGATGTTCTTCGCCTCACCACCCACCAGGGTCTGGATTCTATGTTGCATTTCTTTCGCTGCTCTGTTGGTAAAGGTCAGAGAAAGAATATTAAAGGCATCTACACCATTTTGGATCAGGTGTGCCAAACGATAGGTCAATACTCTCGTTTTACCAGAACCCGCACCGGCAATGATCATGACCGGTCCTTCTGTTTGCAATACTGCGCCTCGTTGATTTTCGTTTAAGCTTTCTAGGTAATCCATTCTTACTCCCCACAATTATTCTTCTGCAATTTAAAATTTACCAACCATAAACCCAAATAAAGCTTTAGACCATCAGTATCCTATGAATCCTATAAATCATTTGTTTGGTAAAACCCAAGCCGATTAACTAGAATCACATGGTGTTAATGCATAATCACAGGATAAAATCACTAAATTAGAGCCTTAAATACTCAAGTTGAAATTTTATTGTCGTGATTCAGATCGGAAAATCAATTGTAAGCAGCGATATCGCAGAAAAGTACTTTGCCTGTGACCTTTCCAAGTGCAAAGGGGCTTGTTGCATTGAAGGCGATGCCGGTGCTCCCTTATCTCAGGAAGAGGCGTTGATTTTGGAAGAAATCTATCCGCAGGTCAAACCGTATTTATCGAAAAAAGGCATTTCTGAAATTGAAAAACAGGGCACTTCGCTGGAAGATGAAGACGGTGATGTCACGACACCTACCATTAAGGGAAAAGAATGTGTGTATGCTATTTACGATGGTGAAGTATTAAAATGCGGCATAGAAAAAGCCTGGAAAGAGGGTGCTGTTTCTTTTCAAAAACCGATTTCTTGTCACCTGTATCCGATACGCATTACGCAATACGATGAGTTCGAAGCCTTGAATTACGAGCGTTGGCACATCTGCAATCCGGCTTGTAAAAACGGGGAGAAGCATCAGGTGCCTTTGTATAGATTTTTGGAAGGGGCATTGACTCGTAAGTATGGGAATGACTGGTACAAGCAGTTGGTGTACGAGATAGAGAAAGACAAGAAAGAGTAAGAAGGGTGATTGTTTTATCTATAATAAGGGTAAAATAAATTGAGTGAGTTGCGAATGTTGTTTTGGGGCGTGTCCCTTCGGGTCGGGCTATCCGCTGCAAGTCCTCGCTCGGGTCATACTTATAAGCATTCTCATAGTTAGCTGCTCGCTGTGGGCTTTCCGCTTCTATCCCTCACGCAAACGTTTTAATAATTTACAGATTACTCTATAATTAATGGCTTGGCTAGGAAATTCTACGGAAGAACATTTTAACACATTAAAAGGACTCATTCGTAAAGAAAGAGAAACTGATTTAGCTTTGCAGCAGCAACGCATTGCAGGCGAAGATATCAAGTCCCGTGTGGCTTCCGGCATTACCTGGTATCCTTTGATTGTGAAAGAAGATTACTACGATCAGCGGGAATATGTAGTGGTTGAATTTGAACGCACCAAAGAAACCGATCAGGCCAATTCTTTTTCTTACGGTGCTCACGTAGAAATTTTTTCTCAGCATTCTTCTTTTCAAAAAGGAAATGAAATTAAAGGTGTTGTTGGTACTGTTTCATTCAAGCATATTCAGGTGTTTACGAAATGCAATGAATTACCCGATTGGTTCGATAACGGAAAACTAGGCATCAATTTATTACTCGATGATTATTCGTACAAAGTAATGGACGAAACCATCGATCAAGTGAGAAATGCTAAAGGCAATCGTCTGGCACAATTGCGTGATGTTATTTTTGGCGAAAAAGAACCTACGGTTTCCAAAGAACTCATCGAGTTAGATAAAAGCGATCTCAACGAAGATCAATACAAAAGTGCTGTGAATGCCTTGCAGGCCAATGAATACAGCGTGATACAAGGCCCTCCCGGAACAGGCAAGACAACAACTATCGTAGCGATGGTAAAGGCGCTGCATGCAACAAAACAACAGGTGCTGGTCGTTGCTCCCAGCAATCAGGCGGTAGATCACTTAGCCGTGAAATTGCATTTGCAAGGTTTGAATGTGGTGCGCTTGGGACAACCGCATCGTTTGTCGGCGGAAGTCAGACCACTTTCTTTATTGGAACAGTTGTACAATCACAACGATTACAAGTTGGTGAAAGAATTAAAGGCTCGTGGAAATACCATGAAGAGCATGGCCTTTAAATACAAACGTTCCTTTGGTCGGGAAGAAAGAGAACAACAAAAATTATTGAGAAAAGAAGCGACTTCCTTGTATAAAGCCAGTGAAGCACAAGAGCGACAAATATCAGATATCATTTTAGATAAAGCGGATGTGATCTGCTGTACTTTAGTAGGTGCGAACTTACCGGTTTTAAAAGATCGGTTTTTTAAAACGGCTATTATCGACGAAGCAGCACAAGCCCTGGAAGCCTCTACCTGGATACCGATCGCCCGCTCTCAAAAAGTAATTTTATGTGGGGATCATTTTCAGTTACCACCGACTGTGAAGTTAGACGAAAATGACGGAGGACGAGAGTTAGCGGTAACACTCATGGAGCGTATCATCGGTGATCGTGTGGCTTCAAACTTACTGACGACTCAATACCGGATGCACGATGCCATCAAAGAGTTTTCTAATCAACAGTTTTATAATAATAAACTAATTACAGATCCTGTTATTCAACAGCTGCGTACAGACGATGAGCCGATGGTGTTTATTGATACGGCCGGTTGTGGGTTTGAAGAAGAGTCGGATGAATTGACTGTTTCTACTTTTAATTCAGGCGAGATGAATGTGATTGAAAGATGGTTGACACATGCCCAGGAAAATAAATTGATCAGCCAATACCATTCCATCGGTATCATCTCTCCCTACAGTGCGCAGGTCAGGCGATTAAAGGAGCGGTTTGAAAATATTGGAGTAATGGATCTAAAAGTCAGTACTGTCGATTCTTTTCAAGGACAGGAAGCAGATGTCATTATTATTTCTTTGGTACGCTCCAATCAAAAAGGGGAGATCGGTTTCTTAAATGATACCCGAAGAATGAACGTCGCTATGACCAGAGCAAAGCAAAAACTGGTTATGATAGGAGATAGTGCTACCATTTCACACTCTAAATTCTACACACAATTTTTAGAATACATAGACAGCATCGGTGCGTATCATTCCGCGTGGGAGTGGGAAGGATAGCGAACTGAAAACTGATTTAACTTGTATTAAAAAGAAAAGAGCTTTCGTTATCGAAAGCTCTTTTCTTTTACTGATTTCAGTTTTCAGTTCTCTGTTATCTTATTATAGTGACCTGCCCCACATACTTCTGTTGTCCTGCATATTCTTCACGACCTTCATAGGTGATGATGACTGGATACACACCGGTAGGCATATCTTCGCCCAGGTATTTACCGTCCCATCCCATCAGTCTGTCTGTTGTTTCGAATATTGCTTCTCCCCAACGGTTAAAGACAACCATTTTATAATTATAGAAATGTGTTCCAAATACATTGAAAACCTGATCGCTGTTACTTATACCAGGCGTAAAGGCGTTTGGTATATAGATTCTTGGTGCACAAACGTCTTTTACAAAGATGCTGTCTTTGATGTTACATCCGAAGATGTTACCTATTTGTATCGCATAATACCGGTCTGTTTTTGGAGTAACAGTTAAGGTTCTCAATGTGTCTGCTGCATTTCCTGTTTGCCAGGTATATTTATCTGCTATTCCGGCATCCAATACAATGAAGTGATCGGTCTCATCACAATATTTCGCTTTGTCGGCTAATGTTGATACCGGATATGGTGCTACAAAGATGGTATCTTTTTGACTGTTACCACAACGGTCTATATTTACTCCAGCAGTGTAAATACCAGTCGTTATTGCAAAGTAGATACTGTCTGTTACCGCTAATGGATTTCCATTTTGCAACCAGTTAAAGGTAGTTTTCTGGTACTGGTCAAGATTAGCAATATTGATTGGTCGTGCAGTCAATCTCACCGTATCTCCCGCACATATCGTGTCATTGATCAATGGTATAATTGGTCTTGGAATACCTAACACATAGATACTGTCTTGGGTAGGACATAACGTGGTGTTATCTGTAACTGTTACATAATACAAAGTGGTATCAGCCAATACAGGGTTCAGGAATAACGTACTGATACTGCTCGGATTCGGTGACCAGCTATAACTTACACCGGTAGGATAAGTCGGAGGACTAATCAGCTGTACGCTAAGTGTTGTCGTATCGCCGGCACAAGCTGTAATGTCTTCAGTACTCAATCTAGGAGGACTGCTTACTACAATAGAACCAGGAACAGCGTTACAAGAACCATAAGTATAAGTTACACTGTAAGTACCAGGTACAGGAGGATTGGTAAACACTTTGTTTTCTCCTGAGAGAATGATACCATCTTTGAACCATTGATAAGTACCACCTACAACCGGCATAGGAGCGGGGTTGGATTGTAGTACAAGGTTTTCGTCAAAACAAGCCGGACTAGGATTGATACTAAATGTAGGCAGCGTAAAGACAAAGGCATCCATGGTATCTTTTACATTACATCCTTTCGTATCCGTGGCTGTTAATACATAACCGGTATTTGCCGGTACCGTTGCTTGAGTATTCGGAGTGGAAGCAAATACCGCTCCGCCGCTTACAGTCCATGTATACGTTACAGTAGGTTGTATCGTCACTGCATTTAAGTCTATGACACCATTGGTACAAATGAATTGATCCGGTCCTGCATCTGAAACAGGCAATGGTTCAATAACAATATCAATAGATGCCGTTTCCGGATTACAACTTCCGTTACCGGTTGAAGTAAGCGTTAGTATCGTTTGACCTGCTAAGATCTCTGCATGAGACGGGAAGTAAGTAGCCGAAAGTAAAGTAGGACTAGGAGAGAAACTTCCACCACTTACAGAAGAACTCCAGCTGCCACCTCCTGCATTCGTTACGGTTCCACTGAGTGGCGCTCCCAATAAGGTGTCACACAAGACGGCTGGGTTAGCTACAACAATCGGAGTCGGTGCAATGGTAACTGTCAATTGACCAAATGTAGAACCGCATTGTCCGTTGCCGGTAGAAGTTAAAGTAAGTGTTACTGTACCATTTATTCTATCCGTTGGAGACGGTGAATAAACATTGTTCAATTGATTGTTAGGACTTGAGAAATTACCGTTACCGCTGGATGTCCATCTGCCACCGGTGGCGTTATAGACCGCAGCACCTGTAAGATTAACAGAAGCTACGTTGGCACAAGAACTGATCGGAGGTCCGGCCACTGTAATAGGCTTAGATTGGAAAGTAACCTGTACAGTATCGTAAACAGCTTTGCAATTGTCCAGACTTACAGAAGCGGCTATTATATTAATAGTTTTAACAGTCGTATCTGCGGGCATTATAGTATATGAAGTAGCAAGATTAGGATTTGGACTAAATGATCCCGCGCCAGAAGTACTCCATGAAGCAGACGAAGCAGTAGTGGAAGCATTTAAACTGACTGTAGAAGCTGCCGCACAAACTATCCGATCGGGGCCTAAACTAAGAACAGGTTTAGGAGTAATCGTTACTTGCAGAGAATTTGTATAAGCTTTACATGTTCCGTTTCCTGTTGTGGTAGCCGTGAAACCGATTATTCCAGCAGCAATGTCAGCTTGAGTTAAGAAATATTTTGAATTAGACACATTACTACCAGGAGCGAATGATCCGGTACCATTAAGCGTTGTCCAATCTATACCTGTTGCCGTTGTAAAGGTTGGATTGAATTGCAGATAGGCTGTATCGGCGCAGACAATCATATTCGCACCTGCACTGACAGTAGGAATCGGAGTGAACGATAAATTCATGTCATCTGATGTGGATGAACAAGTTCCATCACCTCCGGTTGATGTCAATGTAATCACAATAGTATTTCCAGCCGTTTTATCTGTGGGGTCCGGAATGTATTTAGCAGACAGATCAGTATTGTTGGCCAGGAACAATCCTTTGGTGGTTGAAGTTGTCCATACTCCTCCTAGAGGAGCAGAAACAAAGCCATTCAATTGTACTGTATCCGCATCCGCACAAACGATTTCATCGAAACCTGCATTGATGCTGGCAACAGGAGCAGGCTTGATACCTATAAGTATATTTTTTACGGCTTGATTACAAGTGGTAGGACCGGTGGTGATAACCGTAATCCTTATACCGTTACTGGCATTGATGATGTCATTAGGCCCTGGCGTAAAGACGGGATTGGTGATGGCATTGTTATCAAATGTTCCATCAGCACCGTTTTGAGACCAGGTTACACCGGTAGCATTCGTAAATGAAGAGGTGAATTTGATTACATCATTGGAGCAAATCAATATTTGATTTGCCGCTGCTGTTAGAG
>JAQBNS010000161.1 GCA_028288405.1 Chitinophagaceae bacterium | reverse complement strand
TTACTTTCGAAGCCGATGAAAGTAAGAAGAGCAATGACGCCAATACCAAACCCATTTGGGATCAAAACATACGATTCGATGCACAAGTCCTGCTGGTAGATGATAACCAAGTCAATTTGTTTGTCGCTGAGCGCATCTTAGAAAAAGCAGGCTGCACCGTTGTTACGGCAACCAATGGCGAAGAGGCCATCAAGAAAGCCCAGGAGAAAAACTTTGACCTTATCTTAATGGACATTCAGATGCCGAAAATGGATGGAATTACGGCCACCAAAGCCATTAAAGAGCTATTGAAAAAGAAAACTCCGCCGATCATTGCCATGACGGCCTACGCCATGAAAGAGGATCAGGAAAAGTTTATCAACAGTGGCATGAACGATTACATCTCCAAGCCGATCAGTGCCGATAACTTATTGATCAAAATTCAAGAATGGCTGGGTCAAAAGAAGCCGGTAGCTAAAAAATTGAAGCCGGTAGAAACACCCGATATTGACCTTTTCAACAAAGAAGTAGTGCAGAACCTTCTTAAATTGGCTGATAAAGAAAGCATAATCAAGATTTATGGTGATTTTGAGACTGAATTGAAAGAAAGTTTAACCGATACCGATTCTTACCTGGCCAAAGGCGAACGAGCAGAAATACAAAAAATACTCCATACCTTAAAAGGCAGTGCAGGCACTCTCGGAGTATCGAAGGTGGAAAACAAAGTGAGGGAAATAGAGCAAAATCTGAAACAAAATATTTATTTTGAACTTGAAAGCGAGCTAAAAACCTTAGGCTCTTATGCCAAAGAGTTTTACAAATCGTACAAGAATTTTTTAATCAAATTATAAGCGTATTATGAGCAAGAAAATTCTTATTGCCGAAGACAGTTCTGTGATCCAGAATCTTTCCAAAAAGATTTTGGAGAACCAAAATTATATGATTCTTTCCGCTAAAAATGGAAAAGAAGTAATTGCACTCCTCAACAAGGAGCCAATAGATCTGATCCTGATGGACATTAACATGCCCCAAATGGACGGCATGACGTGTGCGCGTGAAATCAGGAAATCAGCGGATCCCGTAATCGCTAAAGTTCCCATCATTGCCATTACCGGCAATGCTCGTAATTATTCAGAAAGTGATTTCACCGATGCCGGATTCAATGACTTTCTCCCTAAGCCTCTGGACTTCGACAAACTGGTAGAGCTTGTTAAGACTTATATCGCCTAATGGAAGTAAAATACACTCAGAATTTCTTAAATAAACTCGAAGACGTTTTTGCGGAGTCTGATTACATCCTGCGTTACGAAAAAGGTAATTTCAATTCAGGCTATTGCTTATTGAAAGAAACCAAAATCGCCATCATCAATAAATATTTTCCTTTGGAAGGAAAAGTAAATTCACTCATTGAAATTCTAAAACAGATTACGTTGGACGATGCGAAGATGAGTGATAAAAATAAAAAACTCTATCAGGATATTACGGCTCCCCTTATTGCTCCGCCGCTTCCTCCTGAAGAAACAACTGCTCCTGAAACACCCGAAGAACCTGCCGCGTGAAAGTAACTTTTCTCGGAACCGGTACTTCACAGGGCATACCTGTCATCGCTTGCCGGTGCGAGGTTTGTATGTCGCTTGATTACCGCGACAAACGATTGAGAACATCCGTTCTCATCGAGCAACATAACACTTCTTTTGTCATTGATACCGGACCGGACTTTCGTCAGCAAATGCTGCGCGAACGTGTGAGTAAATTAGACGCAGTGGTTTTTACGCATTCGCACAAAGACCATACAGCCGGCTTAGACGATGTCAGAGCTTTCAATCACCTGCAGCAACGTGATATGCCGGTGTATGGAGACAAGAATGTGTTGAATGCCTTACAAAAAGAATTTTCGTATGTCTTCAGCGAACATAAATACCCCGGCATTCCTTCCCTTGAACTGCACGAAGTAACCCAACGACCTTTTGTGATAGGAGATGCAACAATCATTCCTATCGAAGTCATGCATTACAAATTGCCGGTGTTCGGCTACCGCATCGGAGACTTCACCTACATCACCGACGCCAATTATATTTCAGAAGAAGAGAAGTCTAAGATCAAAGGATCAAAAGTGATCGTATTGAACGCCTTGCATAAAGAAGCACACATCTCTCATTTCAATTTAGAACAAGCCATTGCTTTGCTCACCGAATTGCAACCCGAGAAAGCCTACCTCATCCATCTGGGACACCGCATGGGACTGCATAGCCAGGTCTCCAAAGAATTGCCTGACTTCATTGAAATCGCTTACGACGGACTTCAACTTACCCTCTGATCATGAAAGTACAACTATGGACCATCGGTCCTACCGATGACCAGTGGCTGAAAGAAGCGTATGGCATCTACGAAAAAAGGCTGGTACACTACACCCCTTTCGAAACTCAATATTTTCCTAACGTCAAAGGCATCAGTAAACCGACACCGGAACAACTGAAACAAGAAGAAGGCAAACGCTTCCTGGCGAAACTCGCACCTTCCGATTACTTAGTATTGTTGGATGAAAAAGGAAAAAGCTTTTCTTCCATAGAGTTTTCTCAATGGATGCAAAAGCGCATGAACAGTGGTATTCAGCAATTGGTATTCGCCATGGGAGGGGCGTATGGATTTTCCGACCAAGTCTACGAAGCCAGCAAAGAAAAAATCGCCTTGTCTCCTATGACCTTTAATCACCAAATGGTACGGTTGATTTTTATTGAACAACTTTACAGAAGCTTTACAATACTTAAGGGAGAAAAATATCATCATTAAAAAATCTAGTTGTTAGTTGTTAGTTGTTAGTTGTTAGTTGTTAGTTGTTAGTTGTTAGTTGTTAGTTGTTAGTTGTTAGTTGTTTTTTTATAATTTTTAAGATATTTTATTAATCCAGTAATCATTCTTGCTATTTCATTAGTCTCTTCCGCTAGCCCTTGCCGCTTTTCATTAGAAAGATAGTTAAGACGCTCAGATAAATACAACATAGATCTTACTTCACTACAAGATGCAAGAGCAATGGATAAGAATCTACAAAAGTCTGCTGTACTATTCCTGTCAAATCCTTCTGCAATATTATTGGAAATGGATACCGTCGCTCTCGTAATTTGATCTTTAAACCCAAAATCCCTAAGAGTACCAAATTCCGAATAAATAATAACCGCTAGATCTTGAGCTTTCTGCCAAGATTTCAATTCTTCAAATTTTCTAATCTTCATAAAAAAATAACAGTTTAAATAAAAAATGCATCAGATAAAAAAAACTAACAACTAATAACTAACAACTAATATTATTCTTTCGGTTCTACAAGTAAGACGCTCTCCCTCTCCACCTTGACACTTCCTGGCGCCGCACCTTTTACTTTTCTTACGTATTTCTTGAGTGTGTACATGACAGGACATAAACTATCTGTTTTACGCTTAGAATAAAAAGCAGCCAGCTGTGCAGCTTTCTCTATGACAGGTTTAGGAAATACACCGTCATTCTTATGCTTGATGATCACGTGTGATCCTGAAACATCTTTTGCATGCAACCATAAATCTTCTTTGTGTGCAAAATGCAAAGTCAGTTCATCGTTATTCTTTGCATTTCTTCCTACAAAAATTTGATAGCCCTGGCATTCATATTCTTTAAACTCCGGGGCATGCGTTTCTTCCTTACTCTTTTTTGTTTCAACAGATACCGGCAAATACTTTTCCTGCAAACTCAACAGTAATCTCGCTTCCGCTAAATGAACAGATTCCAGTTCTTTCGATAAATGTTCTTTCGAAACTTTCAACTGTTCCAAACGAGACAGCATATTACCTTTCTCGGCCTGTCTGTTTTTTGATTTCTTATACAATACACCCGCATAATCAGCGGCACTCATGCCTTGCTTGATTTTAACAGCAATCGTTTCATTGGTATAAAAATTAAACAATTCTGCTTCTTTGACTTTTACAAAAGCATGTAAATTAGCCATGATCAAATCAGCCAATTGCTGCGGAGGAATGACCGCATCAAAAGCTTCTATACCTTTTGAAATTTGAATGATCTGCTTAGACAGATGAGTGATGCGACTGTTGAAATGATGCATCAATTTCTCTCTCAATGCTTCCACCCTATTGTAGCGGTAGAAAGCCTGAAAATAGAGACTCGCAGCTTTCAGTGGATTTGTTTCTTCTGCAATAAGTTTTGAACCTTCTTCCTTGAAATAAAACAAGCTAAGCCTCGCTCTATTGTTCTGTTGCAAGATATAAAAAACAGGATGTTCCAGATAATGCAGTAAGGCGCTTACCTTTCTCCATTTATCTTTCCGATGTGTTACGTCTTCCCAATGTGAATACTTCGCCCATTCCTCCATCACCGGTTTTCCTAATTGAGGAATAAACGCATTCAAGTCTTCCTCTTTTTCTATAAACTCGTTTTCTGACCAAGCTCTGTATTTATGTATCGCAGCAGCATGATAGTCCAAATCATTCTGTAGTTTATTGCGCAGCATCCAGGTTACTTCACCTTTTTTCCATAACAAAATATTGCTTTGCCTTCCAAACCATTTAAAGACAATGCTCCATTCATTTTCTAAATGGATGACAAATGTTCTTTCATTCTCCGCTTGTTCTACCGACACTACTTTCAAGCCCCATGTTTCTTTCAACAATGAAACCGCTTTACGCGAGCGTGATTGTTCTTGCGGAAAATTCAGAAGACATTCTTCTGCAGAAAAAAAGGCTTCGATGAAGAACGGATGACCTTCTTTCTCAAAACAGAAGATGATGCTTTGCTTTGTCTGACGATAGATTTCGAAAACAGCATGATCCTTCAACTCTTCAGAAAGAGCTTTGCTTAATGGTCGTAAGGCGAAGAAGGAATTCAAGTTGTTAGTTGTTAGTTGTTAGTTGTTAGTTGTTAGTTGTTTTTATTATATTTTTTAAGATATTTTATCAAACCTGTAATCATTCTTGAAATTTCGTTTGTTTGCTCAGATAGAATATGCCTGGATTCTGGCGAAATATAGCTTAAACGTTCTGCTAAATATAACATTGATCTAACTTCGCTACATGATGCAATAGCAAAGTACAAAAATCTATTAAAATCAGCTGAGCTATTTCTATCAAATCCTTCAGCTATATTATTAGAGATAGATACAACTGCTCTTGTTATTTGGTCTTTAAAGCCATAGTCTTTTAAAGGGCTAAACGTTGAATAGATGATAATGGCTAAGTCTTGTGATTTTTGCCATGCGATAATGTCTTCAAATTTTTGAAATTTCATAATAATAAAAAATGACCATACTGGTCTTATATAAAAAGTAGTCCCTTGAAAGCGAACTAGTAACTAACAACTAATAACTAACAACTAGTTTTGTGCCCACAGGGAGATTCGAACTCCCACACCACTAAAGGCACCACCCCCTCAAGATGGCTTGTCTACCAATTTCAACATGTGGGCATTGGATCATCAAAGATAATAAAAGTTCATAGCAATAACACTCTTTCTCGGCTCTGTTTCTGTTTCTGCTAACTCCCTTCTGTGCCTCTATAAATTGTTATCAACACTCGTTTCTATTTGGCGCTTTGAAACAAAAAACCTTTGTTTTCGTTTAAAAATCAGAGGATTATTAACATAATTCTTCTAATTTTAGGTGCATGCAAGTACAGATCAGAAAAACACCCGTTTTTATTTCCCTCAGTATAGGGTTGCTCTTTTACGGGCTGTTCAGTACGCTGATATCTGTGGTTATCCTGCACTTGAAAGAAATCTTCGGTTTGTCGTATTCGATTTCTTCACTGATTCACTTAACCTTCTTCTCTACTTATATCATTGCCTCCATTCCCGCCAGCCGCATTGTTAAAGCGTGGGGATATAAACTCAGCTTGATCATCGGCTATTTTACAACCGGTTTAGGTTGTATGATGTTTTATTTTGGGATCAATATCATTTCATATCCTTTATTGATCTCCTCGCTTTTTGTGATGGCTGTTGGAAGTACGGTTCTATTGGTAGTCTGTAATTTATACATCGTACTTTTAGGTGATTACAAAAAAGCGGCTGCCCGACTTTCTTTCCTCCACAGTTTTTACGCACTGGGTTGTCTGCTCGCTCCTCTTTATGGTTCCGAATGGATCAAAGAATTGTGGGGCATTACAGCCGATATGGACATGGATTCTTACATTAAATCGTTGTCTTTATACATCGGTACACCATTTATCATCATGAGTAATCTGATGTATTTCCTTACGGTAATTTTCGTATTCCTAAACATGCCTGAATTTGATACGCAGCTGTTAAAACCATGGAACCAATTTGCAGAACGTCACAAAAAAATACATGTGATGCACTTTAAACAATTGCGCCTCGGAGCTTTCGCGGTCTTCGCCTACATTGGTACTGAAGTGGCTTTGAGTGAGTATTTGGTAACCTTCTTCAGTGACTTCACTTACTTGTATTGGGCAGGTTATGTAGCAGGATTATTAATCGGATCTATTTTATTGCTTTATATTTCGCCAAGAAAAATGCTGTTGACTTTTACATTAGGGGCTTCGGTACTTATGCTTTTTGCCATTTTTTCTTCGGGCCTGATTTCACTCATCGCCGTATCTGCCATCGGCTTCTTTAATTCTATTTTATTCCCAACCATCTGGTCTCTATCAGTCAAAGGACTCGGACGTTTTTCCGAACAAGGTGCAGCCATCATGGTTATGGCCCATGTGGGAGGAGGAATCATTCCATTTAACGTAGTAAATTTCTCCGGTGCCGGTGCAGATAAAATGGCTTTTATGATTTTAGTCTTATGCTACGCCTACATTATTTTTTACGCCATCAAGGGCGCCACTTTTGTACGCAATGAAGACTTTGAACAGTCGACACTCCGCGCGATGAAGCCTTCTAAATAGTTGTTAGTCGTTAGACGTTAGTGGTTAGTTTTTTTAAGTTTACAACACATCTATTTTTTATTTTTATGATCAAACGATTTGAAGACCTTATTGCTTGGCAAAAGGCGCAAAAGTTAGCCATTGATATCTATGGTGCATTTTCAACAATTAAAGATTATGGATTTCGAGATCAAATCACTAGAGCGTCTGTATCAATAAGTAATAATATTGCGGAAGGCTTTGACAGAAATAGTAAAGCAGACTTCGCGCGATTCTTATATTTCTCTTTTTCGTCCTGTAGCGAAGTAAGATCAATGTTATACTTAGCCAAAAAATTAAACTACATTAGTAGTGAATCCAGAGTAAACATAATGAACAAAGCGAACGAGGTTTCTAAAATTCTTACAGGTTTAATAAAAGCTGTAAAAACTAACGACTAACCACTAATGTCTAAGGTCTATTAATCCTGATTCGCAAATATTTTAATCTTCCTGGAGTTATACGCCAGAATCACAAAGCTTCCGGAGATCATAGATGTCATTACAAATGCATCGTTCCATTGCTTGAATATCACGTAACCGATCAGGAAGAGAATGCCATAGGTCATGGTTACAGAAGACATCCAGCACAACAACAACGGTCCAATGTTTTCAGACTTCTCCGAAATATTCAACGATTTTTTTACCGGGTCCCAGGCGCCGTCTGGTTTTACTTTATTGTAAAACTTTTGCAAGACTTCCATGCTCACGGGTTTCGTTAAGTACATTACGCTGATCCAACAAACGGTTGTTACACCTACTGTCAGAAAAAAACTATTGGGAAATTCCCAACCCAAAATATAATTAGACACCACATACATGATCAGCGGCACGATCACCGCCGTGAGCTCTGCCCAGGCATTGAGACGCCACCAGTACCAACGAAGAATAAGCACCAATCCTAATCCTGCTCCACATTCTAAAACCAGGAACCACACTTTTTCAATCGAAGTAATAAAAGGAGAAACAGTCAATGCAGCAATCATGATCACTGCGAAAGACAGTCGCGTTACCCAGCCAATTTGTTTGGCATTTGCTGTCGGATTGATGAATCGTTTGTATAAATCATGGACAAGATAACTCGTTCCCCAGTTCAACTGACTGGAAACAGTATTCATGTAAGCAATGAAAAAAGCGGTGATCAACAATCCCTTTAAACCATTAGGAAGATAATCGCGCATCGCCATGACATAACCCAACTTCTTATCGTCAACTCCCAACTGAGGATACAGAATAATAGCAGACAAACCCACGATGATCCATGGCCAGGGTCTGAAACAATAGTTCACCACCTGGAAAAATAAAGTGGCTGCTATGGCATGTTGTTGATTCTTTGTACGACGTATGCGCTGCGCCACGTAGCCTCCGCCACCCGGGTCATTACCAGGATACCAACTCGCCCACCACATGACACCGATATAGGCCAGGAAGGATCCGATAGAAAGTGCGACTGTTTTAGCAGTACCGGCTATTCCTCCGGAACTTAAGTCTTGTAAATTAGGAAAAAAACCAAGTGCCGATTCCGGCAGTTTTTCTTTCAATCCATCTATCCCTCCTACTTCAGGAGCATCCAATACATAGAGTGAAAGCGCAATTGTGGTGATCATCGCCACAAAGAATTGTATAAAATCTGTTACAGCCAATCCTAACGCACTTGCCAGACTGGAGTAGAATACAGTAAAAACCATCGCTCCGGCAGAATACAATAATGCCTGATGAGTAGTAAGGTCAAAGAAAACCTGAAGGATAGCGACCAATGCAATATTCACCCATCCGATGACCAAGGCATTCATGAATACACCTAAGTAAATCGAACGAAAGCCGCGTAGAAAAGCCGCGCCCTTACCGGAGTAGCGGAGTTCTACCAATTCAAGATCGGTGACCAAATCGGCACGGTACCATAATTTAGAGAAGAAGAAAGTTGTCAGCATACCTCCCGCCAGGAAGTTCCACCACATCCAGTTGCCTGCAATACCTCCTTTGTTATCGACCAATTCAGTAATGGCCAAAGGAGTATCAGCAGCAAAGGTCGTGGCAATCAATGATACACCGGCCAACCACCAAGGGAAATTTTTTCCGGAAATAAAAAAAGCTTCAATGCTACTGCTGCCCGTTTTCCTGTAGAATAAACCAATAGATAACATTACCAGCAAGTAGCCAACAATGATTCCATAATCCCATACGGTTAAACTTTCCATATTACAATATAAGTAATAAGTGATAAGTGGTAAGTGGTAAGTTGAAAATGATATCAACATTTAAGCTGTTTCAATTGCCAAGAACCTTCATTTCCAGGAAATAAGGCCTAACAATAAAAAATGTAAGTAACAAAGTCAAATCCTACTTATCACTTACAACATACAACTTACAACTATTTCAACACTCCCAAACTATCCAATTCCTTTCGTGTAACGCTTGGAGGAAAGCTATTGTGTTTGATTTTATAAATTACAAAATCAGCGGTCTTCAATGCTTGTTCTTTAGTTTTAAAACCTTTCTTACCTTCTATCCCTGGTATATTGGGTTGGTTGATGGTTTTCTTTCCGTCAATAGAAATGGAATATCCCCAACCCAAATCACCATTTTCATACGCTTCTGCTGTCAACTCTTTTCCGTTAAACGGATTGGCTGCAGAATCCCCCGGATGAGATGGCGCGTGACTCGTGGCATGGTACTTAAAAGAAGTGCTGTCAGCCGGTGTTTCCGCTTGTTCCACTTGTACTTCAGAGGCGCAGGAGAATAATAAAAAGATCGCTGATAAAAGTGTATATAGATTTTTCATAAATTATTTATAGGAATGCTGATTAAGGAATATCAATATTAAGTTAATATTTTATTCTTGATGAGCAATGTAAGATGAGAATAACATTCCGAGCGTGCCCCTACGGGTCGGGCTATCCACTACAAGTCCTCGCTCGGATCATACTGGAATGCTCTATATAATTGACTTTCTCGCTGTGGGCTTTCCGCTCCTATCCCTCACGCAAGCCTATCAATAAAAAAGAGGTCACCGTTTCCGGCAACCTCTTTCAAATATATACTAACGACTAACGTCTATTGTCTAAAGACTAGTACTTCCATCTCACAAACGCTTCCATCGCTGCGTATTCCGCCAAACCAAGTTTGTTGTACAACTCAGCCGTTTCGCTGTTGCGATCTTCTGCGCGTTGCCAGAATTCACGTGAATCGGAACCCTGGAATACTACGCCGTCTTTTTGAGACTGGTGTTTGAAAATACCATAACGTTTCTGCAATACCTGAGTCGGGCTCATCGGTACAGCCATTTCGATTTCATGGATGTCCCACTCTGCCCAGGCACCGCGGTATAACCACACCCAACAGTCTTTCATGTAGTCTTTACCTTTCAAACGGTTTACCGCTGCGAAGATACCATCCAAACATACTTTGTGTGTACCGTGTGGATCGGCCAGGTCACCGGCAGCAAAGATCTGATGCGGTTTGATTTTATCGATCAAATCAGCGATGATTTGTATGTCTTCTTCGCCGATTGGTTTTTTCTCAACCTGTCCTGTTTCGTAGAACGGTAAGTTCATGAAGTGTGCGTTCTCATCCGGCAATCCTACGTAACGGCAAGTCGCTTTCGCTTCGCCTTTACGGATCATTCCTTTGATCTGACGTACTTCATCTGTGTCTTTATCGCTGCTTTTCTTTTTGCCTTTCAAGAAGTCTTTTACTTTTTTGAAAATGCCATCAGCAGGTTTATTGTCTAAACTGAATTTCTGATTGTAGTCACTTACGAAATCTGCGAAACGATATGCTTCATCATCCGCTACCGCGATGTTACCGGAAGTTTGATAACCGATGTGCACATCATGTCCTTGCTCGTGCAAACGAATGAATGTACCACCCATAGAAATGATGTCATCATCCGGGTGTGGAGAGAATATGATCACACGCTTCTTCGCAGGATTTGCTCTTTCAGGACGTGTAATGTCTTCTGCACCCGGCTTGCCACCTGGCCATCCGGTAATCGTATGTTGCAATTGATTGAATACGCTGATGTTCACAGTATGTGCCGGGCCATGTGTAGCCAACAAATCGCTCATACCATTTTCATTGTAATCATCGTCTGTTAATTTCAGAATGGGTTTCTTTTCTTTTTGAGACAGACGAGTAACCGCTTTCTTCACATTGAAGTTCGTCCACTCTACTGTGTCCACTTCCCAAGGCGTATCGATACGCGTTAATTTAGAAGCGGCACCTTCATCCAGGATGAATACAGCGTTTGGATGTTGCTGCAAATAAGAAGCCGGTACACGTTCCGTTACCGGGCCTTCTACTGCTTTCTTCACGACACCCGCTTTGCCTTCCATCCAGGCCAGCAAGATCACGCGCTTCGCAGACATGATCGCACTTACACCCAATGTAATGGCTTTTGTTGGTACGTTTGCCAAACCAAAGAAGTCCGCAGCGGCTGCAGCTCTGGTACTGTAATCTAATGCGATTAAACGTGTTTTAGAAGTGATCTGGGAACCGGGTTCGTTGAAACCGATATGACCAGTACCACCAATGCCTAATAGTTGTATATCAATACCACCTGCTGCTGCGATTTTTGCTTCGTATTGATCACAGAAAGCAGCGATTTCTTCTTTCTTTAATGTTCCGTCAGGAATGTTGTAATTTTCAGGCTTGATGTCTACATGATCAAACAATTGTTGCTTCATGAAGTAGACATAACTCTGAAGAGCATCCGGCTGCATCGGGTAATATTCGTCCAGATTGAACGTCACCACGTTTGCAAAGCTCAAGCCTTCTTCTTTGTGCAAGCGGCGCAGCTCGGCGTATACCTTCTTAGGGGTAGAACCGGTAGCCAAACCTAACACTGCTTTTTTACCTTCTTTTTGTTTCGCCTTGATGAGATCAGCAATTTCTTTGGCTACTTTTTTGGAGGCATCTACTGAATTTTCAAATATTTCTGTAGGTACTTTCTCGTATCTTCTGGCAAGATCAGTATTGTTCATATTCGAAAAACTTATATGTGTTTAGAGTCGTGATAAGAAGCCCTAAAAATAGGCATAAAAAAAGAAAAACCTAAATGCCCCGATCAAGTTTTTTCAACGATGTAAGAATTACAAGTAACCTTCTTAATCTCTGACTGTCTGACGGCTAAGTCGGTTAGAGGAAATGCAATGTTGTCATATGACTTTATGATTATATAGAATGAATATAAAATGTATTTATCTAGTCCCCGCAGGGTCTCTCGCAGAGGACCCTGCGCGTTGCTCGATAGAAAGCTTGCATCATTCAAGACGCAGGGTCCCTTTCAGGAGACCCTGCGGGGACAATAATCAAGTAATAAAAGTATGGTGCGGCTGGCGTCCAGGAAAAGAGCGAATGGAAGAAGACATTCTCATCAATTAACTTCGTACACTATGAGGATCCACAATGTCTTCTTTCATTGCTTTTGGTGGCACCTTTTTCTTTTGTTACTTTTCTTTTGGGTGAGCAAAAGAAAAGTAAAGGATGGTATGAAAACAAAAAGGCCGATCTGTGTTATACACAAACCGGCCTTTAGTTATATAAAAATGAAATTTATGGATTTGTGTTACCAAGAATCTGCAACCAGCCTTTGTATTCTTTATCACCGCATCCGCTCTTCACATTGAAGAAATAAACACCATCAGAAATGTGATCTCCTTTGAATCGGTTGTCGTAGTCGTCCATTACAAACACGCGTTGTCCCCAACGGTTGTACAACTCGAAATGAGATCCTGGTAAGATGTCCTGGCCCGTTGTTTTATCTTTCAACACCCAATGATCGTTCATGTTATCATCATTTGGCGTAATCAGGTTAGGTACATTCAAATCTTGTCCTTCTACCGCGTGGATGTATGCCGTATCAATGTCTGTATGGCATTGTGATGCTTTATCCAATACGTAAACGAAGTACACGTTATTCGGTCCGCGTGGTGTTACAGAATAAGTAGGTACTGTAGTAGAATCAATGTGCACACTGGCATCTATGACCGGATTGGTGTAGTTCAGATTAGATATCCAATAATAGGTATAGTTACCGGCAGGACTAACCAATGCATTCAGGTTTCTGGCTTTTGATACACACAAGGTATCGCTTGGGCCATTCGCTTCCAAAGCAGAGAAGAAACCTCCCGCTTTGATAGTGAAGATATAATCCACCGATCCGCAAGCGTTGGATACATGGTATGTCAAGGTATCATTCACTCCGTCAACCAATCCATCAATTGTTGTAGTAGAATCGGCAGAGTTGAAGGTAAAGGTAATAGTTCCGCTTTCTGATGACCAGGTACCGTTAAAGCCATCGATTAAGGCTGTCTTGATCTTGTAGTTGGTATACACACAAGTCGTTAATTTCAAAGTATCTCTACCCGATGGAGGACCAGGCAATACATTGATGACTGCGCTGGCTGAATCTGAACAACCGCCTTTGTCTACAAAGACAAACAATTTACCCGAAGAAGTAGCGCTCACCGAAACGCTTGTTCCTGTTGAAGGTGTAATGTTGATACCCGACGAAGGATTGCTGGACCAGTTGTAGCCTGCGCCTGCATCGATGTTGTTAATGCTGTAGGCATAAGTACTTCCTGAACAAGCTTCTGATAATCCTACTCCATCAAGAATTGGTTTAGCCAAAACAACTGCTGTCAATGTTACAGTAGCCGTTGCATTTCCGCAACCGCCGCCATCAATCTGCCAGGTTAAAGTAGCCGGTGAGTTGATCACTGTTACAGAAGAATGAGGATTGCTAAGATCTGCAATGTTAGCGTCAGTGCTGGTCAACCATGTTCCGTTCGTTCCGGCTACAGCGTTTAAAGTAGTAGTCGTCACATTACATAATGTCTGTGCAGCACCTGCATCAGCCGATGTGCCCGGAGAAACAGATACCGATACATTGGCAGAGTTAGAACAAGCGCCATTGGTTACTGTCCATGTAAATACAGCAGGAGCTCCTCCGATGGTTAAACCGGTAACACCGGAAGTAGCACTGCCCGGTGTAGTCAATGCTCCTGTACCCGTATTGCTGGTAGCAACAGTCCATGTTCCTGTACTAACACCCGCAAGCGAAGTACTTGTTACATTACATAAAGATTGATTAGGACCGGCATCAGCCGTTGGAGGAGTAGAAGAAACTACAGTGACCATAGAGTTAGCGCTACAATTACCACTGGTTACAGTCCATTCAAACACGGTGGTTTGACCCGGAGTTAAACCGGTAACACCTGAAATTGGGCTGTTCACTGAAGTGGCCACTCCGCTTCCTGAGAAAGTAGACCAGGTACCGGTGCCTGTTGCGGCTAAAGTAGTGGTCGTAGCATTACACAAGTTTTGATCTATACCACCATCAGAGGTCGCAGGCGAAGAAGAGTTCACTGTTAAAGTAGAGGTAGAAGTACAACTGCCGTTTACCACTGTCCATGTAAATACAGAAGTGGCGCCCACGGTTAAGCCGGTTACTCCAGAGTTAGGATCAGCAGGTATAGTGACCACGCCCGAACCGGATGTTGTAGACCAGTTACCTCCGCCAGTGGCAGATAAAGTAGCTGTTGTCACATTACACAAGTTAAGATCAGAACCGGCTGCGCCTACAGGAGGAGCAGATACGGTCACATTTACATCAGCATCTCCGGAACAAGCACCGCTCGTTACTGTCCATTTAAAGACAGAAGTCGCACCCACCGTTAATCCGGTAACACCTGATGTAGGGCTGTTGGGACTCGTTACCACACCGCTTCCTGAAACGGTAGTCCATGTTCCTGCAGAACCGGAACCGGATAAGTTAGTGGTTGTTACGTTACACAAACCTTGATCAGCACCTGCGCTGGTCGTACCGGGAGCAGAAACTGTAATGGTAGTTGTTGCAGTCGCAGCGGCACAAGTACCGTTCGTTACGGTCCAGGTGAAGGTATTCGCTCCGATAGCCAAGTTGGTAACGCCTGATGTAGGAGAACTTGGTGTCGTAATGCCTACGCCTGCAGGACCTGTCCATGTTCCTGATCCTACTGTGGTACCGGCATTCAAGCTGGCTGTTGTTACATTACACAACGATTGATTTGAACCTGCATTCGCCTGTGAAGGTGCATCTACATTAACGGTAACATTCGAAGTCACAGAAGAACAAACACCATTCGTTACGGTCCAGGTAAAGGTATTGGCACCGACACTCAATCCTGTTACTCCCGTATTCGGAGAGTTAGGACTCGTAATGTTAACACCTGCGGGACCAGTCCATGTTCCTGCGCTTACTGTAGTATTGGCATTCAAGGTGGCGGTAGTAGCGTTACATAACGTTTGATTGGAACCTGCATTCGATTGAGAAGGTGCGTTGATCGTAATCGTTGCTGTAGAAGTAGCAGCGGCACAAGCACCGTTAGTGACTGTCCACGTGAAAGTATGAGTAGAACCTACTGTTAAACCGGTAACACCTGATGTAGGGGAACTTGGTGTAGTAATCGATGCTCCTGAAGAGGTCGTCCATACACCTGTTCCTACTGTAGTCGTAGCATTCAGGTTAGCAGTAGTGACGTTACACAAGGTTTGTGCTGTACCTGCATTTGATTGTGAGGGAGCACTGACGTTAATCGTAACGGTTGATGTCGCAGCGGCACAAGCACCATTGGTAACTGACCAGGTAAAGGTATTGGCTCCAACAGCTAAGCTGGTAACGCCTGATGTTGGTGAACTTGGTGTCGTAATGCCTACACCTGAAGGGCCAGTCCATGTTCCCGATCCTACTGTCGTCG
>JAQBNS010000140.1 GCA_028288405.1 Chitinophagaceae bacterium | reverse complement strand
ATAGAAAGTAGAAAAGGCCTTGATTATTAATTAATCCAGGCCTTTGTTTTTATAACTAACAACTAACAACTAACAACTAACAACTAACAACTATCTAAATCTTTCAGCGACGATAAGCTCTTTGTTACCCGCAGTGTACTGATAAAATCCCGACCCGCTCTTTACCCCCAAATGCCCGGCCTGCACCATGTTCACGAGTAAAGGACAAGGCGCATAGTTAGGATTGCCAAAACCATCTTGTAATACTTTTAAAATGGCTAAACACACATCCAGGCCTATAAAATCAGCCAGTTGCAAAGGGCCCATCGGATGAGCCATACCTAATTTCATGACCTGATCGATCTCTTCCACACCGGCTACTCCTTCAAAAAGGGTAGCGATGGATTCATTGATCATAGGCATTAAAATCCGATTGGCTACAAAGCCAGGGTAGTCGTTTACCTCCACTGGAATTTTCTCCAGCTTTTTGGATAAATCCATGATACTGTCACATACTACTTTTGAGGTATTATAGCCTTTAATGACTTCCACCAATTTCATCACAGGTACCGGATTCATAAAATGCATACCGATAACTTTGTCAGGACGTTGGGTTGCAGCACCTAATTTAGTAATAGAAATGGAAGAGGTATTACTCGCCAAAATACAGTTTACCGGAGCCATTTTATCCAGCTCTTTGAAGATCGAAAGTTTGATTTCCAGATTCTCTGAGGCAGCTTCAATCACTAAATCGCTGTTAGCAACAGCTTCGGCTAATTGCGTCGTAAAATGAATGCGATTCATTGTTTTTTCTACCTCTTCAGTGGTAATCAACCCTTTATCTGCCTGACGAGCCAAATTTTTAGCAATTGTGTTTTTAGCTTTATCTAATTGACTTTCAGATAGATCGTAGAGGGTCGTTTCATATCCATGCTGTGCCGTGACATGCGCAATGCCATTTCCCATGGTACCAGACCCGATTATTGTGATTTTTTTCATGGTTATCCTTGTAAAGCTGAGTTAGACCTGTTAAGTTTGTTCTACCAATCTAGTAGAATTAATTTTGGGTGATGGACACAATATAATCATTCTAAATAAAGTTAATAGATTGCTTCTATCAGCGAATAATTTTTGTAATTTTCAAAGTTAATAATTTGGTAACACTGCAATAGGTAAATTTGCAACAAAGTCGAACGAATCCAAACACTATAATCCTGTTTAAATTAATACTTTATTATCATGAGCCACGAAACAAATTCAACCATCCCTCAAAAATCTAATTTCGCTTCAGTTTTTGCTGCTGTTGTTATTCCTCTTGCGATCGTAATCAGTATCCTGGTATACTTGTTTGTTTTCGGATCTCCGGACAATTTTAACGCGAAAGGCGAACCAATTCCTGGTAACTACTTGGGTATTATTTACAAAGGTGGTGTTATTGTACCGATCCTTCTTTCATTCTTTGTTATGGTGTTGACTTTCTCTATTGAGCGTTTCATCACTATTCAAGCGGCTTACGGTAACGGTTCCTTGAACCACTTCGTAAGAAAAGTAAAATCTCATTTGTCTTCTAACGATATCAATGGAGCAATCGAAGTAGCGGAATCTCAAAGAGGTTCTGTAGGTAATGTTACTACTTCTGTATTGACTCGCTACAAACACATCGCTAACGATGCTTCTTTATCTAAAGACAAAAAAGTAGAAGAAATTCAAAAAGAAGTTGAAGATTCTACGGCTTTGGAACTTCCTCACTTGGAAAAAAACCTGAACATCCTGGCTACACTAGCTTCTGTAGGTACTTTGGTAGCTCTTCTTGGAACAGTATTGGGTATGATCAAAGCCTTCTCGGCATTGTCTTCTGCAGGTACTCCAAACGCTGAAGCATTGGCAACCGGTATTTCTGAAGCCTTGGTAAACACAGCATTGGGTATCTCTGTATCAGCGATCGCTATGATTACTTATAATTTCTTCACTAGCCGTATCGATAACCTGACTCATAAAATTGACGAAATCGGTTACACGATCAATCGTACATTTGCTGACAACAACAAATAAGTAGAGTTTACTCTCTCTTATTTTTATCAGTAAATTAAATTAACAGAAATTCATGGGACAGGTAAAATCAAATAAAAAAGGAGTAGCATTAGACATGACAGCCATGTGTGACGTTGCTTTCTTGCTCCTGACGTTCTTTATTCTTACTGCTAAGATGAAGACACCCGAACCCGCAAAGTTCGATGTGCCTTCTTCTATCTCAGATACGAAACTACCGGATGAGAATGTGCTCCGCGTTTCTATCAGTGATAAAGGCGCTGTTTTCCTAACAGTAGCCGAGCAAGGCATAAGAAGAGAATTGATTCAAGAGATCGATAAAATGTACAAGTTGGGATTGACCAATAAACAAAAACTAAAATTCGAACTGACGGAAACTTTCGGTGTACCGATGAACGAATTGAAGGGTTTCCTAAATCTTACAGAAGAACAAAAAAAGGACTACAAACAAAAAGGAATTGTAGTGGATTCTACCAACAATGAATTGAAAGGCTGGGTGAGGGTAGCGAAAACCATTAACCCTTCTTATAGAATTGCATTGAAAGGTGATAGAACTTCTGATTACGTCATATTCAAACGCGTAATCGCTTCTTTTCAGGAAATGAATTTGAATAAATTTAGTCTGATCACATCTATGGAAGCTAAACCTTCCGGAGAATAAAATAAATAGCGATGTCAGAAATAGCAAGTGCAGAAGGCGGCGGCGGTAAAGGTGCCGGTAAGGGACGAAAAAAATCATCTACAAGAGTCGATATGACTCCTATGGTGGATTTGGGTTTCTTATTGATCACATTCTTTATGTTGACCACTACGCTCAGCAAGCAGCAGATCATGCAGCTGAACATGCCGGATAAAAATGATAAGAAAACGGACCGTCCTGAAGTAAAGGAATCTCAGGCTTTGACGCTTCTTCTCGGAGAAAACGATAAAGTATTTTGGTATACAACCAAAGAAGGAATTCCTGATTTTCACGAAACGAATTTCAATCCTACGGCAGGTATCAGACAAGTATTGTTGGAGAAAAACAAAAGTGTGAAAGACCTTGTTGTAGTCATTAAAGCGATGGATAAGTCTAAATACATCAATGTAGTAGATATCATTGATGAGATGCACATCACCAAGACCGATCGTTACGCGCTGGTTGAAATCACAAAAGAGGATGAAACGTTGGTGAAGAAACAACTGGCCAGCGACGAAGCCGCTACTAACTAATTAATTTATGGAAGAAAGAAACTTATCCAACTTAACACTCGATGACCTGGTTTTTGAAAACAGGAACAAGAGTTACGGTTCTTACGAACTGAGGACAAAGTACGGAATCTATACCGTAAGAGCGTTTGCTATTGCTGTAGCGTTGTTCTTATTGATCGCTTTCAGTCCTAAGATCACTACCTGGATTGAATCGCTTTTGGGTGCTAATGTAGCATTGGAAAAAGAAAAGGATATTGAAGTATTGGCGGTGATCGAAGATATTCCCATCGAAAAAGATATTCCTCCTCCTCCTCCCATCAAAGTAGAGCCTCCGAAAATTGAAAGCGTGAAATTTCTTCCTCCGGAAATTAAACCGGACAATCAGGTAAAAGAAGTAGAGCTACCTCCGGTAGTAAAAGATCTGGACAGCGTAAAGATTTCTTCTGTTACTCAGGAAGGTGATAAGAACCTGAACGAGATGATCGAAAACACGCAGGGAAATTCAGAAATTGGCAGCGGAGAAGACAATAAAGTTTACAGTTATGTAGGTGAATGGCCTGAATTTCCAGGCGGACGTGCAGAATTGAATAAGTTTTTGTCAAAAAATGTAGTCTACCCACGTGATGCTGAGAAGAAAGGTTTAGAAGGACGAGTAATTGTTAGTTTTACTGTTGAAAAAACAGGTGAAATCATCGATGTGAAAATCCTGAAAGGTGTATCTGAAAGCTTGGATAAAGAAGCACTACGCGTAGTGAAAATGATGCCGAAGTGGAAGCCTGGTAAAAACAACGGTGTAGCTGTGAATGTAAAACACAAGGTAGATATCGTATACAAAATTCCTGAATAAGATTATTTTATAATGAATAAAACACTTTTCTATTTTAGAATGACGATGGCAGTAGTATATACTGCCATCGGCGTTTATATATTAGTCAATAACCAAAGCCTAAACGGTATTGTGGGAGAAACATATACTCCTGTAGTGGGTGGACTTATATTGGCTTACGGATTGTTCAGGGGATATAATGCGTTGAAAATTGAAAAAAATAAAGACCAGGACAACTAGTTTCCTTTTTATATTCGTCGCCTGTATGCTGCTTGGCGCTTGCAATCCGGAAGCACCGAAAGGCAAAGAGCAGGTAGTCATTCCTACAGATACTATTTTTGTAGCTTCAGATTCTTCACAGAAAGTAATCCTTAATTCACTTATAGAAGTATACGAAGCACTCAATCCTACTAGGAAGATACTTCCCATTTACGACAGAGAAAAAAAGCTCTACGACTACATTCGTACGGATAAAGTGGATTTGATTTTCCGTTCTTATCTCTTGACGACTATAGAAAAGAAGGACATCGAGAAACGGAAACTGATTCCCAAAATCAATGCCCTTTGGACAGATGGACTGGCAGTGATAGCAGCCAATCACTTCTCAAAGGATAATTTATCAGAAGAAGAATTGATAGCTGTGTTGACGAATCATTCTACAGCTTTCCATGTCATTGTAGACAATTCCAACACCTCCACTTATGATTTGATCTTTGATAAATATACGGTGGGACAACAGCGCGCCAATGCCTATGCCGCAGGTTCAGAAGATTCTGTGATCAGTGCAGTAGAGCAGCACGACAATTACATCGGGCTTATTGGTTCTTCTTATTTTACAGTCGATAAAGAGTCCTTGCCTAAAGGGGTAAAGCTTTTGGGCTTAATACCCAAAGGACAGAAGAAAGCAGAGTATCCCTTTCAGGATCAGTTGTACAATGGCGTATATCCTCTGACCCGACAGATCCATGCCATCAATGTAGGAACCCGTGACGGTTCTGGCTCAGCTTTTGCTTCTTTCATTTTGTCTGAACGAGGACAAAGGATTATATTGAAGGCAGGTTTGCTGCCGGCGAAGATTCCACCGAGAACGATTGAGTTGATTAGTGAGTAATTATGAAGTTTTTTTATTTAGTGGTAATTTTAAGTACTATATCAGGAGCTGATTTAATTGCGCAAGGTTGTGAACCTATAGATATAAATACAATCGGAACTGACACTACTAGAGTTTATACCTATGTTGGCCAGTTTCCTCAATTTCCAGGTTGGGAAGCAAACAGTGAATTTTTGAAAAAAGATATTCGCTATTCAGGAAACCCAAGAGATAACGAAAAAGAAAGAGCAATAGTTGTAGCATTTACAGTAGAAAAAGATGGTTCTTTAACTGATATAAAAATTTTAAAGTCAGCCCTTCCTTCTTATGATGTAGATGCGATAAGAGCAGTATCAAGCATGCCTAAATGGAAACCTGCTACAAACAACGGTGTAGTGGTAAGGTGTCGATACAAAGTGTATATAGTTTATCCTCCCTTTCAAGAAAATCCATCATCGAAATAAATAAATACCAATACCATGAATAGATTACAGTTAAAACAATCTTTGTTATTTGCTTTTGTTCTGTTAGGAACATTTACCTTGAATGCGCAAGATGTAAAAAAAGGTAAAGACCTTATTCTAAAAGAACGTCTCATAGACGCCAAAGCCTTCTTTACACAGCAATTGACGGCTGATCCAAAGAATGCAGCAGTGTATCAATTTTATATCGGTGAAGTGTATTATGCGGCTGAAAAATACGATTCTGCCAAAATACAATACAAGCTGGCCATGCAACTGGATGAGAAAGAAGCGTTGAGTTATGCGGGTTTAGGAAAAATAGTCATCGGTACCAATCAGGTAGAAGGACAACAAAATTTCGAGAAGGCATTGAGTCTTGCGAGCAAGAAAAGTGCAGAAGTGTACAATGTCATTGCCGGTTATTACATCCAAACAGGCGACAAGAAAAACGCAGATCTTGCCATTGCTTTGCTTCAAACAGGTCTTAAGAACGATCCCAAAAACTTTTATTCGAACATTCTGGCTGGTGATGCCTACTTGGTTAAAAACGACGGAAGTTTTGCTGCCAGTTATTTCAACGCCGCTGCAAATATAGACCCTAACAATCCCTTGACGTTTTGGAGAAAAGGTAATTTGTATGCCAATGCGAGAAATTACGATGCAGCGATTGCCAGCTACAAAGAAGGATTGACAAAGGATCCGGAGTTCGGACCTTTGTACAAAGAAATAGGAGAGATTTATTACCGTTCCAAGCAATACAAAAAAGCCATCGAAAATTACCAGTTGTATTTGCAAAAAATCGACAAGAATGATGATGCTCAGTTTCGTTATGCTTCGTTCTTATATTTAACTCAAGACTACAAAACTGCTTTAACGATCTTCGATCAGTTAGAACAAAAGAAATATGCCAATCCTATTCTGTACCGCTTGAAAGCATTCTGCCTTTATGAAACCGGCGCCTACGATAAAGGATTAGAATATGAAAATAAATTCTTTGCCACCGCTGATCCTAAGAATATCTTGGCAGTAGACTATGAATACCTGGCGAAGTTTTACATCAAGAAAGAAAACGATACACTGGCGCTTAAGAACATTGAATTTGCGGTGCTTAGAGACAGTAGCAAAGCCACGTTGTGGAATGACTTAGGAAGCTATTATTTTGCAAAGAGTAACTATGACAAAGCCGTTTATGCCTACAAAAAGAAACTGGAAAAAATAAAAGCAGAAGATACTGATTATTTGAATGTCGGTAAAGCGTATTACTTTGGTAAAAAATACAAGGAAGCAGATTCGACTTTTGCTTATTTAACAGAGGCCAGACCTACGGCTCACATAGGCTTCTTATACCGAGCAAGAAGTAATGCATACCTTGACACGGATTATAAAACAGGTCAGGCTAAACCGTTTTATGACAAAGTCATTGAATTGTGTTCGACTGACGAGGTAAAATACAAAGAGCCGTTGATAGAATCTTACCAATACGTTGCTACGTATTACCTGTATAAAAAGGACAAGGTGAATGCCGATATTTACTGGAATAAAGTCTTAAAATTAGATCCGGCAAACAAACGGGCACAGGATGGACTGAAAGTAAAATAGAATAGTGGAAAAAGTCTCGGTATAAATCGAGACTTTTTTTATGAATATTCGTTTGTTTATTAAAAAGGGATACTGTACTTTATAAATCAGGAATTTAAGATTTAACAAAATGGCAAAAGAAAATATACACCGAGCAATGGGAAGCCTTGCTTATTCTATAGCAATGGCTGACGGAGAAGTCCAAAATGAAGAAAAGGACATCATCCTGAAATTGGCCCAAAAAGAATTTGAATTGTCAGATACGGACAATGAATGGATAAAAAAAATGTTTGAACAATTGGCCAGCAGTAAAACATCTTTGGACGATGCCTACAATTATGCCATCGATGTACTGGAAGCCAATAGACACGATTATGATTTTGACGATGAAATGAAGAAGAAATGTATCAATTTCATGAAACGCATTGCTGATTCCTTCAGTGAAATTTCTTCTTCTGAAACATCCATTATACACCGTTTTGAAGAAGACATGAGTCGTTTTTAATCATGTCACCCGCGGCCAGCAATAAACTTACTATTTTATCAGTCGACGGAGGAGGAATTCGTGGAGTAGTTCCTCTTTACCTGTTGTCAAAGCTGGAGGCTGAACTAAGATTACGTTTAAATAAACCTGATTTTTTCATTAGCACATGCTTTGATACGCTTTCAGGCACAAGCACCGGAGCCATCATTACAGCAGGGTTATCTGTCCCGAATAAAAAGAACAATCAGCCACTTTACGATGCTCGTTTTATATTGCACGCCTACCTCAATGCCGGCCAGAAAATTTTCCGTGCCTCTACCTGGGATTCCTGGAAAAGTCTGGGAGGTCTGGCTTCGTCCAAATACTCGCCAATTGCCTTAGAAAAATACTTCGAACACTTCTTTAAGGATCATGTCATGGAAGACTTGTTGTACAACAACATGGTCGTTGCGTATGACTTGATTGAACGCAAACCTTTCGTATTTACAGGAGGAGATTTTGGAGCTTCTCATTTTAGAGTACGAGAAGCGTTGCGCGCCTCTACATCGGCGCCGGTATATTTTCAACCGGCCAGTATCAAAGACCTCGATGGTAAAACCTATAGTCTGATTGACGGTGGAGTAGTAGCTAATAGTTCAACACTGGTCTTGCTTCAATACCTTCTGTCACGCCATTTTATTACCCAGCAGACAGAGTTGACCTGGTTGTCATTAGGAACAGGCGTAGGAGCCCCTACGTTTCAAATAGAAGATCTTGACGGAGCCCTATCCTGGTTGTATCCTTTATTGGATATACTCAATACGGGTTCAGCAGCGAATGCCAGTTTGCAAACGGAAACGATTGTTGATAATCTATTTTCGAATTCTACTTTCATTCGAATAAATCCTCCATTGAGTCATGCCTCTGCTGGGTTAGATGATATTTCCCCCAATAATTTAAAGGCTTTACAAGAAGCAGCACAAAATTACATTGATACGAATACAGAAGTATGGGAAAAGGTTATCGTGCAATTGTTAAAGAGTTATCATCAGAAAAATGCTTGAGTTAAGTAGCTTTGTGTTTTATATTGTTTTACCTCATACGGAAGAAGTATGGGGATACTTTACCTTACAACCCACAAGATCATGACTAAGAAACTAGCATGTTTATTACTTTTATGGATGCAGGTATCGTTGCTTTATGCGCAGCAGAAACAACTGCCTAATAATAATCTTCAGACACTTGGTCGTCCGATCAACACGCTTCCCTTTTCAGAATTCGCGCCAACAGTAAGTGCTGATGGCAACACGATGATCTTTGAATCGGATCGTTCAGGACGATGGAGGCTTTACATCACCTATCAAATTAAAACAGGGGGTTGGACAGAACCTAAGGATTTGGAGACCATCAATAATGCCGTTGCCCCGGGAGATTTTCTGGGTGGCCCTTGTATCAGTTACGACGGGAGTTTGTTACTGTTTACATCCAATATGAAAGGCACTGTAGGCGGGGTAGATATTTGGATGAGTAAACGCACGGGAGATGATTGGTCTGCACCGAAGAACATGGGACGAACCATTAACAGTGGTAACTATGATGGATTTCCTTCGCTTTCTGCCGACGGTCGCTGGCTTTATTTCATGCGTGCCGCAGAAGGTAATTCTCCTACCGGACAACGTTGTTGTGAATTGTATATCGCTCAACGCAGGGGAGAGTTCTTTATCAATCCCAAAGTACTACCGGCTCCAATTAATATGGGCTGTGAAGGTTATCCCCGCATCATGGCGGATGGCAAGACGTTGATTTTTTCTTCTTACCGCCCGGGTGGTAAAGGAGGTCATGATCTGTATGAATCCAAATATAAAAATGGTAAGTGGTCAAAACCTGTCCCTCTTGAATTTATCAATACACCTAAAGACGATGAGTTGATATCTGTGCCTGCTTCTGGTGATGTCATTTATTTGTCAAGCACCATGAGCAATAACAAAGATGATATTTATAAAATCGAATTGCCGGAAGAATTCAGACCCGATAAAATTGTCATTGTCGAAGGAAAAGTAACCGACGAAGAAACCAAGAAGGCTATACCGGCTATGGTTAAAGTAAGTGATATCAAGAAAAAGCAAAAAGTACAAGAGGTAGAGAATGATGTGGAAACAGGACGCTACATATTGTACCTGGAGGAAGGCCGCAAGTACGACGTGTCGGTCGTTGCACAAGGACATACTTTCGAATCAGAAGTTATCGATTTAGAAAATGTGACAAAGTACAAGACGGTAAAGAAAGAAATTAAATTGAAACCATTAAAAGTGAATACTTCTTTTACACTCAATAACCTCTTTTTTGATTTTGATTCATCTTCATTAACCAAAGAATCAGAATTGGAATTAGAACGTGTCATTGAATTGCTCAATACCAATCCCGGTATGACAGTCGAGATCTCGGCGCATACAGACGATAAGGGAAGCGATGAATACAATACCAAATTGTCTCAACACCGTGCCGAATCAGTAGTTCGTTTCTTGACTCAAAAGGGAATTAATAAAGATCGTATGATAGCTAAAGGATACGGTGAAAGCGTACCATCTGTACCTAATGATTCTGATGACAACAGAGCAAAGAATAGAAGGGTAGAGTTTAAGATTTTGAAAATGTAAAAACCAGTTGTTAGTTATTAGTTGTTAGTTAGACAGTTTTATCCTAACTAATAACTAACAACTAATAACTAACAACTAATATGTATTCCCCCGAACAGCAAAAAGCCCAAGGAAAAAAATCTGAAGCAGCGAATAATCGGCTTGTTAAATTCTTGAAAAAGAAGAAACCCGCTGATTTGGATGTACAAGCGCAGGAGGCGCATAATCAGGCTTTTGATTGCATCAATTGTTTGGACTGTGCGATGTGTTGCACGACTACAGGACCGTTGTTTACAGATAAAGATATCAATCGTCTGGCGCAGCATTTTAAATTGAAAGACGTCGACTTTCGCGATCAGTACTTACGATTAGACGAGGAAGGTGATTGGGTTTTGAAACAAGTGCCTTGTCCCTTTTTAGGACCGGATAATTATTGCAGTGTGTATGAAGATCGTCCCAAAGCCTGCAGAGAATATCCTCATACGGATCGACGGAAATTTGCACAGATCTTAGACTTGACTCTAAAAAATACTTTTATCTGTCCTGCCGCACATCAGGTGATGGAGACGCTACAGAAGGTGTATTTGAAATAAAAATAAGGGACGAGCGAGGAGGTACGAAATAATTCTTCCTAGCTCCTCGCTCGTCCCTCTTAACTATAATGCGCTACCGCCTGGTTATGCCCTTTGAAATTTTCTTCAATAACAGCTGGAATCATGTCAAACTCAATATTGCAAACATCCAGCTCCATACCTAAATCAATAAAAAATCGGATGAAGACTCCCAATTGGTATTCGAAAGGATAGGACTCAAACGCTGCATTCGGTTTAAACCCATAGGCCTCATTCAACTCCTGGTTAAAATCTTCAAAGTCTTTCCAGGCCCTTGGGTATTGTTCTTTGATGAATGGAATATTCAGTTGAATCTTTTTCATAGAATGAGTACCTTTAGATGAACGTACCGGCAAGTTATGAAAGGGTTGATTGAATTTTATAAAAAATACAAAGAATATATAAGGGTAGACGCTTTGATGTATTTATCGTTTATCATCATGGCTATTTTATTGCTGATATTTTTATAGTCGTTAGACGTTAGTGGTTAGTCGTTAGTTCAATGCTGCTTATAAAATAAATCCCTTCTTATTTAAGATAAGAAGGGATTTATTTTTATTAACTAACGACTAATCACTAACGACTACTTCGCTCTTTCCAGGTAGTTTCCTGTTGTTGTATCTATTTTAACGCGTTCTCCGATATTTACAAACAAAGGAACGTTTACAATCGCACCTGTCTCAAGAGTAGCTTGTTTAAGTGTTTTAGTAGCTGTATCGCCTCTCACGCCAGGCTCTGTATAAGTAATTTCTAGTTCTACGTTCTGTGGTAATTCGGCATATACCGGCGTGTCACCATCAAAAGAGATACGAACGACCATTTCTTCTTTTAGGAATTTTACACCATCGCCGAACAATTCACCTGAAACGTAGATTTGATCAAATGTTTCCGGATCCATCATGATGTAGCTGTCGCCTTCTTTGTATAAATACTGCTGATCTTTTACTTCAACACGTACCAATTCTACCGCCTCACCTGCGCGAAAACGGTTTTCAACGAATTTACCGGATTTCACATTGCGCATTTTTACCTGATAAAAAGCACGTAAATTGCCTGGAGTACGGTGTTCATACTCCGTAACGACTACCAGTTCATTGTTAAAACGTAAGAAAGAACCTCTTGAAACGTCTGATATTGTTGCCATAGTTCATGTATTAAGAGCACAAAAATAGGCTTTTTATGCTAACGGGCAAATTTATTTTTTAGTCCATTATTTAGAAACTAAGACCTGTTTTTTTTGATTATAGATTGTTTGGGTCTAATTGGGAACGCGTGAGGGATAGGAGTGGAAGCCCGATCCGAAGGGGCAGGCCCAAATTCTCAAATAGACTTAAATTCACGATGATAACACTATCATTATTATCCGGAATTCTATTTTAGCTCTTAAAATATATCTCTATATTTAAGCAAAAAAGAGGATATGAAAAGTTTATTGAGCCTATTGGCCCTTGTGTTTTCTGCTTTTACACTATACAATTGCGGAGCGGGGTCGTCTAAGGAAGAGTCTTTCTATGTAAGAGGAAATTGTGAGATGTGCAAAGATCGCTTAGAGTCAGGTATAAAAAATATAAGTGGAGTGACACAAGCTAAATACAATGTAAATGAGGAGACATTAAAAGTGACGTATGATACGACCCTCACAAATAGAACAATTATAGAAAAGCAATGTGCGGAATTAGGTCATGGAACTAAAGCTTATCCCATGAATGAAAAGAATCACGAAGAGCTCCCCGAATGTTGCAAAGTTTCTCATAACGAAGGCAAACATTGATGTTTGCCTTTTTTGTTTCCCATCCTTTCATTTCTTTCTGTCACTCATAAAATGAACGAATTATCTAAAGAAAATAAAGAGAATCAATTTTTAATCGGCATGCTGGTCAGTATGTTTTGCTGGGGTTTGAGTTGGGCCTCTGGTAAGGTATTATCGAGTTACGGTGAGTCAACAAGTATAGCAACCCTTCGCTTGTCAATGACCTTTATCGCTTTACTGGGAATACTCTTTTTGATGAAAGAGAAAATGGCTGTGAAAATAAACGGATGGTTGCCTCTTATTGCAGCATCTGTATTTATGACGATTTACAACTACTTGTTTTTCGAAGGCCTGGCACACGGTAAGCCTGGAGCAGGTGGTGTATTGGTGACTACCTTGAATCCTATTATTTCCTATGGTATCATGTTATTAGTTGCTGTACGTAAGCCAACAAAAAACGAAACATTAGGACTGGTCATTGGAATCATTGCCGGTGCAGTGTTACTAAAAGTGTGGGACAATTGGAACAGTATACTTTCTTCCGGTAATATCTATTTTGTTTTAGCCACCTTCACCTGGGCCATACTCAGTCTATTCACTGCTAAATCCTCACGTTATGGTTCTCCGATTGCGTATAGCCTTTGGATGTATGGGTGTTGCTCTGTATTGATGTTGCTTTTTACTTCTATGTCTTCCAACGTATCACTGCTTCAATCAGGTGATTCTATATTTTGGCTAAACATGTTCTTTAGCGCAGTGATTACAACGGCATTTGCAACTACCTTTTACTTTGTGGCCACCGCTCGTTTAGGTGCCGGAAAGGCCAGCAGCTTTATATTCCTGGTTCCTTTTTCTGCCGCATTAGGTTCGTGGATATTTCTTCAGGAGCAACCACAAATTCATACCATCATCGGTGGATTACTAGGCATTGCTGCTGTTTACATCATCAACAGGAAAGTAAAAAAGGAAGAAGTTAAAAACGAACAGTAAAAGTAGAGCCCTTACCTGGTTCGCTTTCCAAAAGAATAGAACCTTGCAATTTTTCAACGGTCGTTTTAACAATGTATAGACCTAAGCCTGTACCATTGGCATTTTCATTGGCCTTAAAGAACATGTCAAAAATGTATTTTTGACTGTCCTTAGATATGCCTACTCCATTGTCTGAAAAAACCAATTCCGTCATTTTTTTGGTAACGGATATTTTA
>JAQBNS010000120.1 GCA_028288405.1 Chitinophagaceae bacterium | reverse complement strand
TCAGCGATCCCTTCTGGTTTCAGGCCTTTGGCTGTGCGTTAGGGATGGATTGGCATTCTTCCGGTATCACAACTTCCGTCATGGGATCTTTGAAGGTGGCTGTCAATCCTAAGTTTAAAGAGTTGGGCATTTATATCTGTGGCGGTAAAGGAAAACATTCCACACAAACACCCCATGAATTATTGCTCTTGTCTGATCGTACGGGATTGAATGGTACAGCGCTGGTGCGTTCCAGTAAGTTGGCTGCGAAAGTGGATAACACCGCGATACAAGATGGCTTTCAACTGTACCTTCATAATTTTATTGTAACGGATGAAGGGGAATGGGCTGTCGTACAACAGGGAATGAATGGCGACAATGGCATGGCGCGGCGTTACCATTGGCATTCCAATACGGTTAAGTCTTTTGTTGAAAATCCTCATGCTTTTATTTATGGCAAGAATCAGGGAGAGATTTTAAACCTGGTAGATGTGAATGCAGGGGAATCCAAGACAGGTATATTAAACATCATCAAAGAAAATCCGGCAAAGATGTTTCCGGAAATACAAAGGATCATCATGCCTTCGCACCATGATGTACGAACATCGAATGTGAATTTAAAACGGCTGGGCAGTATGCTGGCTCTGGCACATGACAAGGACCTGCGCGATTTTGAATCTTTATTGATGTTGGAAGGTATTGGACCCCGAACCATACAATCCCTGGCATTGGTCAGTGAAGTGATCCATGGAACACCTACACGTTTTAGTGATCCGGCGCGTTTTTCTTTTGCGCATGGAGGCAAAGACGGACATCCTTTTCCTGTTCCAACTAAAGTGTACGATGAAACCATCGCTATTCTTCGATCGTCTGTAGAGAAAGCTAAAATAGGGGATAACGATAAACAGTTAGCCATTAAAAATTTAACAATAGCTGCGCAAAGCATGGAGAAAAGCTTTGAGCCAGATCCGAATGCCTTTGATCGGGTCATTGCCAAAGAACGTGCAGACTCCTACAAATATGGGGGACGCACGGTGTTTGGGAAAGCAAAGCCTCCAAAAGATGACGGACAGCTTAATTTGTTTTAGATGATTTTTTATTCCCCTTTAGGTGCTAGGGGCAAGACAGATGGAGTTTAGACAAACAGTTTACTATTGTCCAACAGTGTCAGGTCTGAAGACCTGACACCAAATAAAGCTTAAACTCTTTTAATACTCTTTCTCCGCTCTCTTTCTGTTTCTCACATTCCGTGGCATGTTGTTCGCAGTGAATTATAAAATTCACTGATCATGAGCGGCTCCAAATTTCGAATAGGTTGTTCGGGCTATTATTATACAGCCTGGAAAAATAAGTTTTATCCACCCGGATTACAGCCTAAAAATTGGCTGGCTTATTACAGTACGGTCTTTAATAGCGTAGAGCTGAATGGTACATTTTACCGTACACCCAAACTGGCTGATCTCACGAAATACGCACACAACGCTGTAAATGATTTTAAATTTGCAGTCAAAGTGAGTAAATACATTACACACGTGCTCAAGTTAAAAGACAGTAAAAGTCATATAGAGGATTTTCAAGAATTGATTACAGAAGGTTTAGGCAATAAATGTGCACACTTCTTATTTCAGTTGCCGCCTTCCTTTCATTACAATGAAGAAAACCTGGAAAAAATCCTGACTAATATTCCTCATCAGGCTTCCAACGTCGTGGAGTTGCGTCATATTTCATGGTGGAACGAGCAAGTGGAGAAAGCTTTCTCAGCTGCTGGTCTCACATTTTGTAACGTGGATTTCCCGGGAATGAATACTCATTTTATCCATACTTCTCCTCACTTTTATTTGCGGTTACACGGTAATCCTGAATTATTCAAATCTTCTTATAGTATAGAAGCACTGGAAAGTTTTTATCGAAAATTTCCTCAAGGGTCTCAATCCTATAATGTTTATTTCAACAACACGTATTATGAAGCCGGTTATACAAATGCTTTGCAATTGATGGATTTGATTGGTAAAGAAAAAATGGTGCATCACTGATTTATTCTTATGCCTGAGGGACCGTCTATTGTTATATTGAAAGAAGCATTGCAAGCCTATAAAGGAAAAAAGGTATTGTCGGCGACAGGGAATGCTAAAATAGAATTAGGCCGCATAGAGCAACAGAAAATTATGGATTTCAAAAGCTGGGGAAAACATTTTTTAATTTGCTTCAAAGGATTTTACCTGCGCATTCATTTGTTAATGTTTGGTAGTTATGCGATCAATGAAAGAAAAGACAGAGCTCCCCGGCTTAGCCTTGAGTTTGCTGCCGGAGAGATTAATTTTTATACCTGCAGCATCAAATTAATAGATGGAGATCCTAATCAGGAGTACGATTGGGAAGTAGATGTCATGGCCGACGAATGGAATGCTTCTAAAGCAGAGAAAATAATAAAATTAATGCCGGAAGAAAAAGTTTGCGATGTCTTGCTCAATCAGGCTATTTTTTCCGGAGTGGGTAATATCATTAAAAATGAAGTTTTGTTCCTGGCAAGAATTCATCCTGAATCATTGCTGGGTGCATTGCCTGCAAAAAAAAGAAAAGAGTTAATCAAATTAGCAAGGAGTTATAGTTTTGATTTTTATACCTGGAAAAAGGCATTTGTACTGAAAAAGCATTGGCAGATTTATAAGAAAAAGATTTGTCCGCGTTGTAATATCCCTGTAGAAACGGCTTATCTGGGTAAGACGAAAAGGTTAACGTGTTACTGTTCCAATTGCCAGTATTTATATTATTTATAATTGTTATTCGATTTTTATGCAGCTTATACAAATTTTATTACCGCTTTATGATCAGGATGGTAAACCTTTCCACGGTTTACTTTATGATCGGGTCAAAAAAGAATTAACACAAACGTTTGGCGGACTTACTGCTTATACTCGATCTCCGGCAAGTGGCACATGGAAAGACGGTGGGAAAATAGTGAAGGAAGATATTTATGTGTATGAAGTCATGACTTCTGAAATCAATAAAGAGTTTTGGAAAGTATTCAAGAGTAAATGGCAGAAAATTTTTCAACAGGAAGAACTGATCATTCGTACTTTGGATATTACTTTACTGTAATTATTGAATGCGAATCAATTTATCTTTTACTCCCGCAATCACCTGCTCATTATCCAATATCTATTGGAAAGGAAACGATTGATTTCTTATTGTTCCAATTGTCAACATGGTATTCCTCCATGGATTTTATGAAATAAACCAGTGATAGATGTTCCAACTTTTTATCGCTAACATTCCCATATTATTGGAAAAAGGGTTTTTACAGACTGTTTATAGTGTTAATAAAAAACTAACAGTGAGAATATTGCATCAGAGATTTTTTTTACAATATTTGTAAAGGGTTATGACATTTTATACGAGCAGCTAAACGGGAGTCATAACCAACCTATTATTTATTTGTTTACTGTTACCTTTTTGTTTTGTCTTTGGTACATATAAGCAAAGGCCTGTTCTCCTAACAATACAGAAACAGATCACAGTAAAATTGAAATACACGAAACACGAAGTGTATGGGTGTGTCTTTTTATTAAGTTTTTGTAATATTTTAACTAATGAAATTAATCTTTTCAAACAAGTGGTTAAGCTATGCTTTGCTCATACTGTCTTTTGCATTGGCCGTTACGCTTTCATTGTCTATTTTCTTGTATTGGACAAGACCTAAGATAGCCTATGTCAATACGATCACTTTGTTTCAGGATTTTAAACAAAAGAAGGAGTTAGAAAAACAATTCGGCACAATAGAAAAAGAGCAGAAACTTGTTCTGGATAGTTTGAAAATGAAATTTTCCTTTAAGTCACAACAGCTGGAACAGTTGAAAAAAAGTGAAGACGCTTATCGTAATACTGCCGGGGACGCTGTGGCAATAAGAGAGGAGTACTACAAAAAAGAAAAAGAATTTACCGAAAATAATAAAGTATTGGCTGATCAGTACAATTTGAAAATATGGAATCAGTTGAATGCTTACATTAAAGAGTATGGAATTTCTCATGATTACACCTACATACATGGTGTAAAGGGAGACGGAGCTATTTTGTATGCCGAAGAAGGGGACGACATCACAAAAGAAGTTACGGTTTATGTAAACGAAAAATTTGAGGGGAAATAGAGCGATAAGAATGTAGAACGGATAAAATTAATTATACAAAAACAGCTAGCTATGGAGTTTTTTAAAAGATCGTTGGGGACGGTTTTGATTGCATCGTTGTGTGTATTTTGTTTGCCTTCCTGTGGGAGTGTAGAACAAGAAACATCAGAGAATGCTTTTTCTTTTTTCGGTTTAAAACCGCCTTTTTCTTCATCGGGTTCTTCCTTGCAGCCTTATGAGTATGTCTCTTATATTGATCAGGAGGACAATGGACTTCATGTGAATAAGCAGTTTGAAGAACTCCATTTTGAAGTGACTTATAAGCCTACAGATTATCTCGTAGTAAAGGAGTTGAAACAAAAAGAAATTTTACCTGCAGACTACGCAACCGTCCGTCAGGACTACAAGGACATGCATTATTTTTTATTGTCCATTAAGAATACAAGCAGTGAAACGGATGTTTTAAAGTACAAGATATCTACACAAGCAGCGTACAGTGAACGGCTGAAATATTTTGCTTTCGGTATGGAGCGTGACCTCAGGTTAGTGGAAGGTACAGACACGATCCCTTGCAGCATGGTGCTTTACGAACGAAACTACGGCATCAGCAGACAAGCCAACTTTATGATTGCTTTTCCTGTGACGGATACATCTGCCGTACACGATAAAACCATTTTGTTTGAAGATAAAATTTTTGGCATGGGCATGTTGAAATTCAACGTATCCAAAGAGTCAATCGATGCTATTCCTCCGTTAGACGTTTTATAAAATAAGACATGAAAAAGAGAATGAAAAGGAAGGTCTTAAAAGCAACAGCTTTATTCCTATTGGTGAATGTGAGCTCACAACTTCTGTTGCCAAGCGTTGCCTATGCTTTAACCAGCGGGCCTACACAACCCGAATTGCAAAACTTTACGCCTGTAGAAACTTCAGAAATGGTGGATCTGTTCAGCGGAAATATGAATTACAATATTCCATTAATGGATGTAGGAGGTTATCCTCTGAACTTAAGTTATAATTCAGGCATTACGACAGATCAGGAAGCCAGTTGGGTAGGTCTTGGTTGGAACATCAACGCCGGTGAAATTAACCGTAACCTCAGAGGTTTGCCGGATGATTTCAACGGTGATCAAGTCATCAATCAAATACATAAAAAAAATGATGTTACCGTTGGCCTTGGCGTAGGTGCGGATGTCGAGCTTCTTGGTTTTTCTATTGGTGAAAATTTTGGAGCTAAAACCAGTATTGGTCTTGGTATATCGCTGAATAATTACACAGGTCCCGGACTAGACTTTTCATTGAATCCTTCGATTAGTTTATTAAGTAAAAATGCATTTTCCCTTAATGCCGGTTTGGGTCTGAAAGCTTCTTCAGAAGACGGAGTAACCATTACGCCTACGGTTTCTGCGGACGCCAGGTACATGAAGGACATGGGCAGCGACATCAGGGGCGGTTTTCTCGGTGTGCAAATCGGTGCACCTTACAATTCACGTGCTGGATTAAAAGGATTGACACTGGATGTTGGTGCAGGCTTTCTTTCGGAAGGTACGGGTAAAGATTACAATAAAATTGATGGCGTAGGATCATCTGTTACGATTGGTAATTTTTCTTCTGCCACTTATGTACCTACTGCCAATGCCAACAGCCGTGCCTACAGTGCTTCCTTCACAGGTAAGTTCGGAGGAAGCTTCTTCGGTGTCTTTGGTAATTTTACAGGAACAGGTCATTTTTCCATCAGCGGTTTAGACGATGATGAGCAAAAGAACAATGGATACGGATACCTTTATGCACAGGAAGGAGAACGTTCTCAAAGTGAACATATACTCTTTGATTTTAACAGAGAGAAGGACGGTGTTTATTCAGAGAAGACACCCAACATCGCTCTGGCTCAGCATACATATGATACGTATAGCGTCTCTGCCCAAGGGATTGGCGGGACCTACAGACCTTCACGTTCTGACATCGGTACCGTTTACGATGGAGAAACCAATATCTTCCAGGGTGGACTAGACATAGGAGGATTGGACCTTGGAGGAGGAAATATCTTTCAATCGGGATTTAACATCCGAACAGATATTGTGACCGGTGGTTCCGGGAGATGGAGTCAGAACGATTTGTCTTCACCGGTAACCGGAAAAAAAGGTGTAACCGATGCATTGGCTTTTCAATACGAAGCCAGTGATAAATCACCTTTGTATGAACCATCGTATTTCAAACAGGTAGGAGATTTGACGGTGGAGTCAG
>JAQBNS010000095.1 GCA_028288405.1 Chitinophagaceae bacterium | reverse complement strand
TGTCGTAGCGGTCTTCTTCTTTTCCTTTCGGATCAAGTAAGTAAACAGAATTGTTAAGAATGTCAGATGAATGTGAATCATTGGAATTCATTCCGATCAAATGACGAGTTTTACTTGAGGCGGTAATTTCTTTTATAAAATCATCGTCCGGTGCATAGGTCCAGGGTACCACGGTTTCCGTCCACACAATCAGGTCCGTGTGCTGTGCAGCGGCAAGTTTGTTTAAAGAAAGCAGCTGCGAAACAAGTCCATTTGCACTTTGTTCGTTCCATACTGTTTCAGGAGAGAGCGCAGGAAGAATCAGAGAAACGGAAACATATTTATTCGGAGGAACTGTTTCCGTTTTTATGGCATCGAATATAAAATAACCGGAAACAAACTGTAGGCCGAAGAGGCAAAGAGGTAAAAGTAAAGCCGACCATCGCTTCTGCAGAACAGCAGCGGCGGTGGTAGAGGCCTGGATAAAGATAAAGAAAGAAAGTATCAGCACACCACCATAGGCTGCCGGCTGGATCAGGTAAATAGTTGCCGCTGCGGTAATGCCTGTAGTATAACTCAGCCAGGGCATCGCACTGAAAGCCTCGGTACGCAAGGCTTCAAACAAGAGCCAGAGGCAAGCCAGGAGTAAAGCATTGTAGTATAACGCGAACTTTTTAAATGCAGCCAGTCTGCTGTAATGGAAAAGAGAAGAAGGAATGGCAGAGAACAGACCAAGTACAAGGGCATTGAGGATGTAACACAGCAGCGCCAGGAAAATATTTCCTTTCGCATAGTTGTTGATGACCGGAAACATCCAGAAGTGCAGGCTGAGTGAATTGGCAATGCCGAACAGTGCGCCGGTATAAAAGGCTTGTTTGGTTGTAGTGGTCTGGAAGAGGCAATACGCAAAAATGGAAAATCCCAGCACAGCCATGGACTGACTAATGTACATCAAGGAAAGAGTATATAATACAGCAGCAAGGACAAGTAAGGAAGCGGTGGTTTTTATACCGTGTTTTTTTGTGATGAAGGTTAAAATCATACAGAAGCTCTCGTAAGCGGCGACAAAATTAACAAGCAGACTATAGATAAAGGTACGGGTTTTTTCTTCGAATCAGAAATCCGAACACGTAATAATTCTACCTCTTTCCCCATGATCTTCGAAGGCATAATATTTGCCACCTTATTTTTGCAATTACCTGTTAATCTGGTGCACATGGATCACTTACCCACAACTAATGCTGCAATACCCGGTTATGTCGACGTGCGCGACGCCAGCGAACATAACCTAAAGAATGTTTCCCTTCAGATTCCCCGCGATGCTTTGGTAGTTTTTACCGGCGTTTCAGGTTCAGGCAAATCATCGCTGGCTTTTGGGACCTTGTATGCAGAGGCGCAGAGACGGTATCTCGAATCGGTGTCCCCTTATGCGAGAAGACTCTTCCATCAAATGTCCGTGCCTAAAGTAGAAGCCATCACCGGCTTACCACCTGCGGTGGCTTTGCAACAACAAAGAGGCACACCTTCCACACGTTCCTCTGTTGGGAGTATTACCACACTTTCCAATTTGCTGAGAATGTTGTATTCCCGTGCGGGCGATTATCCTAAAAAACAATCCATCTTATATGCTGAATCTTTTTCTACCAATACACCGGAAGGCGCTTGTCCGCGGTGTCATGGCCTGGGTAAGATTTATGAAGTGACGGAGAAATCCATGGTGCCGGATGATTCCTTAAGCATACGTGAGAAAGCCATTGCTGCCTGGCCTTCAGCCTGGCAGGGACAAAACCAGCGTGATATCCTGACTACCATGGGTTATGACATCGATATCCCCTGGAAAGAAATTCCGAAGAAAGACCGCGACTGGATCCTCTTCACAGAGGAGCAGCCGGTGGTACCCGTATATGCCGGCTTCAGCAGGAAGGAAGTAAAACAAGCCATGAAAGCGAAGATGGAACCCAGTTATATGGGAACATTCATCGGAGCCAGAAAATATGTCTTTACTACATTCGCTACTTCACAAAGCGCTTTGATGAAAAAGCGCGTGTCTCGATTTATGTTGAGTACAGCATGTCCCGAGTGTAAGGGCAAGCGTCTTCGTAAAGAATCCTTATCAGTGAAGTTCGCAGGCTTGGATATCGCTGATATGTCAAGGCTTCCCATGAAGCAATTGGCAGAATTGTTCAAGCCCTTCGCAGAAGCCAAAGAGGGTAAGGAACAAGACAATGAGCATCCCGAAAAAAAAATCGTGACGCAGCGCATTGCATCCGATTTTATAGCCAGATTAAATGTCGTGCTTGATCTGGGCTTAGGTTACCTGACGCTGGAGCGCAGTACGCCTACGCTTTCACCCGGCGAATTGCAGCGTCTTCGTTTGGCTACGCAAGTTCATTCTAATTTATTCGGTGTCGTCTATGTATTGGATGAACCAAGTGCCGGATTACATCCTGCAGATACAGAAGCCTTGCTGCGTGCATTGCATGCGTTGAAGGCTTCAGGCAATTCTATTTTTGTAGTGGAACATGAATTAGAAATCATCCGTCACGCCGATTGGATCATAGATGTAGGTCCGGGTGCAGGAGAAGCCGGCGGTGAAATTTTATACAGTGGTCCCTTATCGGGACTTGAGCATGTTGATATGTCTCAGACACGTTTGTACCTTTTCAATCAACAGGAGTACCGTAGAAATAATTTTCGTAAATCTTCCGGATGGCTTGGATTAAAAGGCGTCACAAGAAATAATTTAGTCAATCTCAATGTTCGCTTCCCTTTGGGAGTATTTACAAGTGTGACGGGAATTTCCGGTTCCGGTAAATCAAGTCTGGTCAGCCAGGTATTGGTAGAATTACTGGCAGAGCGCCTGGGTCAGGAGATTCAGGAAGAAACAAATGAAAGTGAGAATTTGGAATACACCAGTGTTGAAACGCTCGGTGGAGAAATTGTCGAAGGCATGGAGCAGATCAAACGCATGGTGGTAGTGGATCAAAAACCGATTGGACGTACACCGAGATCGAACCTGGCCACTTATACCGGTTTGTTTGATCATGTGCGTAAACTCTTTGCGGCAACGCCCATGGCCCGGTCAAAGAAATACGATGCGGGAAGATTTTCTTTCAATGTGGCCAAAGGGCGATGTGAGAATTGTCAGGGTGAAGGTTTTGTCATGGTGGAATTGCTTTTTCTTCCCAGTGTGTATGCGCCTTGTTCGGTTTGTAATGGAACCAGGTACAATGCTAAAACATTGGAAGTAACGTATCATACAAAAAATATTGCAGAAGTATTATCTATGACTGTAGATGAAGCCTGGAAATTTTTTGAAGAAGAAGCTCCTGTGCAACGCGCGCTGAATGTGCTGCGCGAAGTGGGATTAGGGTATCTTCGTCTCGGACAATCAGCCACAGAATTATCGGGAGGCGAAGCCCAGCGCATCAAGTTGGCAACAGAACTCCAACGCACACAGCGTGGCGAGACCTTGTACATTCTGGATGAACCGACAACGGGACTTCATCCCAGCGATGTCAAGAAATTATTAATGCAATTGAATAGGCTTGTTGATGCGGGTAACACAGTGATTGTTGTAGAGCACGACATGCATGTAGTGGCTTCCAGTGATTGGGTCATTGATATTGGACCGGGTGCCGGCGATGAGGGTGGTCGCCTGGTTGCAAACGGTATACCAGAAGAAATTGCAAAATGCAGCGAAAGTAAAACGGCTCCTTATCTGGCGCGGGAAATGAAGGGTGTTAAGTAAGCGGTCTTTCTAATGCCTACTGTGGCCGCATCAAATATTTTGCAAAAACTGCCGTCACTTATTTTTATAATTTTTTTTCACTGAAATCAGTTTTTCATAAAGCTCAACCGCTGTGTAATAGAAGCGTAAGTGCGAGGTGCGTCCATGCGAAGTAAATAAAAAGCCATTCCACTTCAGATTACCTACAAATTCCCTTTCTATTCTTGTTCACGATTGCTGAATCAATAAGCGTTGTAGCGTTCAATTTTTAAACCAGGGAATCATGAAACGTATTTTAATTACAATCCTTTTAGCTGTACCTCTTTTATCTTTCGCTCAAAAAACCAAAACTGTAAAAATAGCACCGATGGGTTATCTCAATATCACAGGAGAAATCTCTTATGCAGACGATGAACAGACACCAATAGACACAGTATATTTTATCGTAGGCGTAGACAACCAGTTTAATTATAGTGAGACCTATAGTCAATACAAACATATCGCTATTGCGACAGGATCGTTTCAAAAGATGTATGATGTGATGCAAAGCACGCTGAACATGTTTAATGAAGAAATAGGAGTGAGCCTTACGAAATACGATGTAAAACTATCACTTCAAAAACCCTCCGGAATAAAGGAAGTACAGCTTCATGCCGGCGATTTATCTGATAATGGATTTACCCTAGTGACAGTACAAAACACAAAAGAAATCATCTCACGCATGGAGTTGTATGCGCAGAATCATCGTGTGGCGTTAAAAAAGTGGAAGTAAATAAATATACTGGATCTGTTTCCCTTAATTATACAGATTTTACTTTAGCAATATAGTCACTATAAAAAACTCGTGGATCTATTGTAAAAATAAATCCGCGAGTCTCTCTATTTATATCCGTTACCGTAAAGTAATATTATAAGGTTCTTTCAAATCAATGACCACCGTTTTTATTTTTCCGGTAAATGCAAAGGGTACTTTATAAGAATCGCTGACCGGAGTGGCGATGTCTTTCCCTATCGTCAAACCTTCATATCCACCACCTTTGGCTGGTTTGGTAACATTGCCTTCTCCTACTTTGTTTCCGTTGATGTACAAACTTCCTTTTCCCGTAGCGTTTAATCGATCTCCGGTGGATTCGAATTCATAACGCAATTCTACCGGTCCATTCGGAATCACAGCTTTGCCGGAGCTCACTACAATTTTATCGTATCCATAATTGTATACAAATTGCAATTGTTTATTCTGAACGAAGAAGCTAAAACCACTGGCTCTGCCTCCTACGGATAAAAGAACACCTTCCGCACCGCTGTTCGGGATTTCTACATTCGCGTTGATGACAAAAGATTGATTGTAGAAGTTAGGTACCTCTGTGATTTGAGGAATGCCTGAATGCAATACCAATTGTTTTTTACCATCGTATGGCGTAGGAGGAGTTACCGGTGAAATTTCAGAACCGTCTTTCAATGGATAGACATTGTATTTATAGGCTTCGCTGTCGAATAGCTCTTGTAGCTCCTTCAGCTTATCAGGGTTTTGTGCAGCGAGGTTAGTGCGTTCGTTGTAATCTTCCTTTAAATTGTACAACTCCCATTTGTCTTTATCAAATCCCTGACCACGTACATGATAAGCAGAAGCTTTCCAACCGTCTTTATAGATGGAGCGTGATCCATTGATTTCATAATACTGTTGTGTATGACGTGATGCCGCTTTTTCATTGGCAATAGAATAAACCTGACTCACGCCTTCCAACGGTTCTTGCGGATAGCCGTTGATTATGCTGGGTACTTTTGCACCGGTCAATTCCAGTGTAGTAGGAATGATGTCGATCAAATGGCTGTATTGTGTACGAACACCTCTTTCTTTAATACCGTTAGGCCAGCTTACAATCAATGGATTGTGTGTGCCTCCTTCGGAATTGGCATCGGCTTTGAAATAACGGAACGGCGTATTGGTGGCTTGCGCCCAACCTAATGGATAATCAGCATTAGAGAATTCTGTACCAATCAAATCAATGTCTTTCAAATTTTGTTTCAAACGATCTTCATCTGAAATCGTAGTGAGTCCCAAATCTCTTATCCTTCCGATCTTCGCTCCTGCTTTGCTGGCGCCGTTATCACCGATGGAAAGGAAAATCAATGTATTGTCGTATTGACCGATGGTTTTGAGGTAAGTAATCAAACGTCCTATTTCATAATCTGTTTGCGCCAGGAAGCCTGCATATACTTCAAAGTGACGAATGGCTAGTTTTTTCTCATCGGCTGTCAGGTCGTCCCATTTCTGTACATTCGGATCTTTGTCCGGTAAGACCGTATTCTGAGGCACGACGCCGAGTTTCTTTTGTGCGGCCAATGCTTCTTCGCGGTATACATCCCAACCTTTATCAAACTTGCCTTTAAATTTGTCACTCCACACTTTGTCTACCTGATGAGGGCTGTGTGTGGCGCCAGGTGCATAATGCAAGAAGAAGGGTTTTTCAGCAGCCAGCGATTTTTGTTCACCGATATAACTGATGGCTTTATCGGTAATGAGTGTAGTGACGTGTTTTTTATTGTTATCATCGATCTCTATTTTTCGGGTATCCTCCCACAACAAGGGATGGTATTGATCGGTAGCGCCTGCTAAGAAACCATAAAAATGATCAAAGCCTCTTCCCGTAGGATAACGATTGAAAGGCCCTAGTTGTGTCAAATCACTATTAGGTGTAATGTGCCATTTTCCTACTGAATAAGTATTGTAACCGTTCTCGCGTAATATTTCTGCGATGGTACCTTTTTCAAATGGAATGTAGCGGTCATAGCCTGGCGTGCCTGCTGCCTGGTTACTTCCAACATGTGAAGAATGGGAATTTCTTCCTGTTAATAAGGCAGTACGTGTAGGCGAACAGACACCTGTCGTATGAAAATTGGTATAGCGTAAACCATTATTGGCCAACTCATCAAAATTAGGTGTAGGAATCAATCCTCCAAAAGTGGAAGAGGCCGCAAAACCGATATCATCAATCAGAATGTAAATGACATTGGGCGCTCCTGTTTTTTGTAAAGGTTTTGTTCTGTCTGTATAAGACTGTTGCGTCTCCGCCAAACTTTTTCCGATTTTCCCCTTATACGGTTGTATCGGATCGTGCTGAGCAGATACATTGGTCACAAGGCTTGTGTTCAATAGCAAGCCGGATGCAATAAGGATAAACCTCCGTTTATACTTATTGCTAGCAATAAATTTTTTTTTCATCTTCTTAAAAATTAAATGGAACGGATAATTTGTAAAAATCCAATTGTGGTGGAAGGATGAATTGGAACTCTCGCGGAGGCAATAAAACTAAATCAAATAATTTTTAGTACTATTTTTGAATATCATCGGGTAACGTACCAACGCAATTGTTGCCATCCATCAGAGGATCATTATCCTGGATTATTATAAGGTATTTCCTGCAGTTCGTGGTTTCGCTACTTACTCTTGTTACATAAAACATGTTGAGTCATATAATGCTATAAAAACACCGCCTTTGATTTTTGCAAATAATGGATTGATTGTCGCAAGTTTCAATTCGTTTGTACGTGTTATTTTTATAGTGTTAAAAACGACCTATCGGTTAACAGAAAAATGATACTCTCCAACAACAAAATTCTAATCACTGGCGGCGCAAGTGGTATTGGCCTGGGACTTGCCGAACGATTTATTCAGGAAAACAATACAGTGATCATTTGCGGAAGACGGGAAGACTTGCTAAAAGAAGTCGCCACTAAATTTCCTTCGGTGATCATTAAAGCCTGCGATTTGTCTATAGAGACAGAGCGTGTGGAACTTTATAACTGGGTAGCGAAAAATCACAGCGACTTGAATGTATTGATTAACAATGCGGGCATCCAACAATGGATGGATGTTACCGACAACGACTTTTACCAAAAGGCAAATGACGAAATCACAACGAATGTTTTAGCGCCGATTCATTTAACAAATCTGTTTGTGAAGTTGAAGGCATTGAACACCGTTATTAATGTAACTTCCGGCTTAGCTTTTATACCGCTTTCAAAAGTTCCTGTGTATTGCGCCACCAAAGCCTTTATGAGATCGTTTACACTTTCTTTGCGACACAGCTTGAAGTCAAAGCAGATTGAAGTCATTGAAATGATACCGCCTGCGTTAAACACGGACCTCGGTGCAAAAGGCCTGCACGATGCGTATCCTCCGGTGAGCGAGTTTGTCACATCTGTATTTGAACAGATGAAAGAAGGAAAAACAGAATTGACGTTTGGAACCAGCGGAGCAAGAGCAAAGGCAAACAACGAAACGATAAACGAGTATTTTAATCTGTTGAATCCTTAATTTAATAGGGTAGGATAGACATTGTTGAACGAAAGGACTTCATAAGTTGCACAATTAATAATGTATTGTCGCTGTTATCCCTTCGTAATCAAAAAGTTAATTAGGTTTTTTCAAGAGAACCTGTACTTTTGAAGGTGCATTATACGCCTTTGATGAAAAGCATTTATTTACTGTTTGTTGTTCTTTTCTTTCTGTCTCAGAAAGGATATGCGGCGTTTGACGATACGCTTAAAACGAAGCAAGCTTCTTCATTGTATGTGGGTTTGGGATCGGATACATATTACGGTACATATTTTTATGGATTCGGTTATTATGGACTCAATCAAAAAACAAGTGCAGTTGTGTTTGCGATATCGAGAAGCTCTACGGTCGGTGTGGGTTTACAATTTGCCTTGAAGCCGAACTTATTTATCAGTCCCGTTATTGGAATCAGTAATGGCAAGTCGCTGTCAGGTGGCACCAATGCAGTCTTGGCAGAAGGCATCGTACCGGGATTCCTTTCTTCCTATTATGGTAAGCGCATCTACTACGACCAGGGACTTTTGTATTATAATGTCTTGCAACAATTAGGTCCGGTAAGTAATAATTACCTTTGGTATTGGGTCACTAGCGGATATAATTTCAGCAGTAAAGTGACGGTGGGTGTTCATGCAGAACAGCTTTATAATTCCTACACAACAGGAGGAGAAGCAAGCAGCTTATATTTTTACCTTGGCCCTTATGTACAAGGCAATTTTAAGAATGGAGCCAATATGCGCTTTACGACAGGCTTCGATTTTGATGCAGGGAGTTTTGCCCGAGTGAGTATTCTGTTTCCTTTAAAGTAATATTAACTTATTGGTCCTGAAATCAATAGTATGGAATTCAGAGCGATCAGACCATTTTTCAATAAAGATCAAAAAATTCCGGGAACGTTTTAAATTTTCTGCATCTACAGTAAGAAGGGCATCTTGTTTTGTAGGCATCTCAGTTTTTTGAGTGGTCCTGCTCCTTCCTCTTTTCAATAGAGTGGGTCATTTTTCTTCAGAGAAGAGAGTTTTTAAAATAGCTGTCATTAAAATTAAAGACGCATGAAAAAAAAATTACGTTCTATCGGCATGGCTTTGTTGCTTTGTCTTGTTAGTTTTTTTGCCCAGGCACAGACCATTACGCTGAGCTCTACTCCACAAACGGTGTTGCAATATGGATCGGCAACAGCTTTTCAACTTCAGGTTTCTACTACGGCTGCAAGCGATGGCAACTTCAATGTGGCCTTACCTGCAGGTATGCATGTGGTGGATGTACCTACATTCAGTGGAGGTACTACACCGGTAACCATTACTTACGACCAATACAATAACACATCGTTTCAATTTTCTTTCACAGGTTTATTGCCGGCTCAACCGCTTGCCATCACCTACTTTGTTCGTGCAGGATGTAACGTGAGTCAGTTTTCCAATGTCAGTCTTACGATCACAGATTTGACCAGTCCGGAAGTAGCTGTTGTACAATACAACAATACTGCTTTTGACATCACATTGGCGACAGCTTCTTATACTGTGCTTCCATTGATTAGCAATAATCCCGATCCTATTCCACTTAACATCAACGACCCTTATTCATGGGATTATGAAATCATAGGAGGAAATGATGGAGTTCCTTTTACAGGCGTGCTGCGTTTTGATGACGTGTTTCGAAGTGGCATTAACATTACAGGCATAGAGTTTTTATTGAATGGTACGATGAGTTTACCTTTTGAGGTCATCGAACAAAACCCTACACATCAGGGAAGCACGACAGACGGATCGGTCAGCTATTTTGTAAATCTTAATAATTTTAGCAATACCGACCATTTAATTATAAGAGAATATGGTCAGGTGATGAATTGTCTTAAATCATCGGAGAGAATTGGTGGAGTTGGTTTGTCATCTATTGCAATAAGTTATGGCCCTTTTCTAGGAAATTATTGCGGCAGCTTTACTACCACTAGAAACATTATAGACGCTGGTAATAATCCAGATATGGTAAGAACGGCAGACAACCTTTCCAGGAACAATGCAGGTTTTGATTACGATGCTTTTGCATCGTCTACTTGTTTCACTACGACCGGTACTCCTGGCAATGTCAAGCATCGTGTAGTTACTTATACCAACAATGGCAGCAGCGCTTCTATGAATACTCTTTTTAGAATGGTATCTCAAACGGTAGATATTAATGTACTGGTGGATGCTAACTCTTTGAAATGGAAAAGAGGAAGTGATGTTACCGGCAGTACTTACGCCATACCACCAGTGGCTAATGCAGATTTTAACAGCGATTGGACTAATCCTGATCAACGAGATGTATTCATCACAGTAATCCCAAAAAATAATTGCATGATCAATTCCCGTACCTTGGCTTTGGCTAGGTACACGATCAATTTTGGAACGGTAGCTGCAGGTGAAACAATCACCGTGGAATGGGATGAATACTACTGTTGTCCTAACGATGATCAACTGAGTCAAAACTTCAGGCCCTTGAATTATGCTTGCTATTATACCAATGAATGCGGGAGTCATTTCGCTACTGATTTTGCCGGAGGTAACAGCAATGCCTTGAGAGGAGGACAAGTCATGGAACCCATTGCGCAGAAAAACATGGAAGGAAATGGAGACGCTGATATTACTAGTGTTGATGGCGAACAACAAATCATCCGCATTAAAGACAAGACTTTTTTATTGCAAGAATTCTCTTCGGTATTTCTAGCCGAGAATGCGTTTATAGACATTGATTTCCTGACGGAATGCGGTCTTTCCTGGAACACAGGAGGCAAAGACAATGGGGATGCCGATCGTTACGATATACAGTTTGCTTCCCGGGACGGCAGCGTTCTTTGGTTGCCGGTCATCAATCAGATTACAGGTTCGGACTTGATGCCTGCCTTTACCATTCCAAATGATGCGACGTACACTACTGCTTTCGGTTGGAGAGCAAGATTCAGCATTACAGACCTGGCTACTCAATACGGATGGACAACACCTGATGAAATTGGTACAGGGCTTCAAGCTTTTCTAAGGGAAGCAGAATTATCTTTTAATGTGAGAGCAAGATGCGATTGTCATCCCGGTCCTACGACACACTTTATTGAAAAAATGTACCTCGTGCCTCAATACGCCCCTAGTTGCGAGACGTGTCGCTTGCCTTTTTATCAAATAGGCAACTACATCAATGTGACTTGTGTCGGCTGTAAAACCCCGGGTATTTCCATTGATGCGCCGGTTATATTAGAAAGAGCAGGTCAAAACGTTGGTCTGGCGGATACAGATGACAATGGTATTCCCGATGATTTTATAACTCCTTGCAATGATCCGACTATCCCTGCCGGTCAGCAATGTAATTTGAAGCTGGCTACTTTAAATGATATCATGCACTTGCAGGTAGCAGGCAATTTCAGCGATGGCGAACTTGGTGAAGGTTATGAATACAGTCAATTACTAAGCCGTCCTGATCCGATTGCATTGAATTACTTTTATTATCAAGTTCAATTGCCGACAAGCCACTTCAATAGCATTGGAAACGCTGCGGGTGGGTCAGGCATTAGCGTCAATAAAAATGATATAAAAATTTCTTTGACGGAAGATGCTGGCAGTGCAGCCATCACAGGTTCTTATACCACTTATATCTCAAGGGCATCGAGTACTGCTTATGCTGTGTACGATTGGACTACGCCCTTCCCGGATGATGTGTTGACTCTGTTGCTTGAAATTCCGAGAAGCTCTTTTGTTTTAGGAACCAACAATACACAATATCAAACGGATGCCACCAGTCCGCACCTTGGCGGAAGAAGTATTGTCAACGTAGACCTGAACTTTACAATTGCCAATGCATTGGCTGGTAATTACAAAGAAATATCGCTCAAGTTTTTGATGTATTTATCTGACAGGACCGGTATTTTCGAAGGAATTGCTCCTGACGTTTCGTGTAAAGGGAAAGAGGATTGTGTTGTGATACCGCTGAATGATGTTCAGCACGGTTCCTTGTTCTGGTGCAGAAGAGGCGAAGGCACGTTCAATTATAATCCAAGATTCACGGACGCTACGTTGAATCCTGTCGATGCCTTAAATTGTCAGAAACAGATCACGTATGCCAACCTGATATCGGTAGCAGTAGATGGAGGCCAGGCTTACGATTTATTTCCTAATGAATACAGAGACCTTGGACACATGGGATCCATTCAATTTAGAATTCCGCCCGGTTATTCGATCAGTGCAGCGCAAATGCAAAATGGATATAATTACAATCAAGTAGAAGTTACGGAGACCGTTAATCTCGTGCCGGAAGATCTTGTATTTGATGCGGCCACAAATTTATTCACGTACACACCCGTCTATGAAGTGCCGCAACTGTCGGATTTTACTACAACGAGCACTGGATTGCAAAGGATAGTGACGCTAAATAATACCAGCACTGTAAAAAATGCGACCACTGTCATGGATGAATTTAACAACCGTATCTTGACGATTACCATGCGACCGGCCTGTGGCGCTGATGCTCCCTACATACCAGGAGATGTGACGACAACACCAGGTTACTCTGCGCACATGACGCTCATCAAAGGTTCCGGACCTATAGTGCTCAAAAACGGTGTGAACAATTATTCGCAAAACAATTACGATTCAGAAATCACTGCTCGGGCATCAGATTTTACGTTTCATGCACCTTCTGATAACTTGTCGCTGACCTATTCCAGCAGCGGAGGACAGGAGCTTACGGTCTTTGACAACAGCACTTCTTTTCAAATAAGATTTTCCAATATTGATGTTGCGAATCTTGCAAAATCTATTGATGCTTCAAATGCTTACCTGGAGTTTAACGGACTTGATCCCAGTTTGCAAATCACCTCTATCACGAGACTGATCAATGGTGTACCGACCGCAGCAATTGTTGATCCTCAACATGCTAACAGGTACTTGCTGGGCACTATTCTTGAAGGTGAGACGATTGACTATACGGTTACCCTGGCCTATAACTGCGGACTGTGTGACGTGTCTCAATTGATTTGTTTAGATAATAATTTTACAATCGGCTATAATTGGTCTTGCAACGGAGACCAACCCTGCGGTACAAAAGATCCTTTACCGTTTCATATTAAAAGTGTGCGAGCAGGATTATCCCTAGCTCAAGCATTTAGTAACTTAAACCTTTGTTCCAATAACATTGGATATGATGTCACGGTTACTTCAAGTCAACAAGGAGTAGTAAACGGATTTCAATACACCACGACATTGCCTGTTGGTGTAACCTATAGGGGTAATGTTTCTACAAATATTGCTAACGTTGTTACTACTACAAACACGTTGGGACAACAAGTATTGAGTTGGACAGACATCAATCCCGCATTTTCATTGAACGTTAAAGAGAATCATCCTACTGCAACGTATAGTTTTAATCTCCAGTCTACCTGCATCTTCATAAACAATCAACCGGTGTTTGTTAAAGCTACCGCACTTACTTATTGTGCGAGCACTACGACAAGTACAAAAACTGACAACATCACTTTAGCGTTGGGCACGGCGATTATCAGTCAAGACGACATCACAGTGGGCACATTGGATTGTTCCAATACGGCTACCTTAGTAGTCCCATTGACCATTCATGGATCTGTTTTATACAGCAATACAGTGGTTGTACAATTAGCAACAGGAGTAAGTGCAAGTTCCGTTTCCAACGGTGGCGTGTACAATGCGACTGCACATACGGTGACCTGGACGATTGATCCTTCCTTTGTTTACGCTTCTCCGGGATTGAGCGTGAATCTGGTCAACAATACGATTCAAACGGCATCTAACAATATCATTACCTTCACACAGCCCAGACAGGCGCGGTGCGGTGTATCGGGCGCAGTGTGCGACATTACTCCGGTGGTGAAGACTTATGCTTGTCCGGCATGTATCAATACGCCTGTACTTTTGAGTGCTAATCTTCCAGGATTTTGTCCGGGAGGTTCTGTGGTATTGACAGCAAATTCTATTTCAGGTGCGGTTTACCAGTGGTACAAAGATGGCCAGCCCATAGCGAATCCTACTAATACAAGTTTGACAGTAACCCTCGGGGGCGCATACACCATAAAGTGCACGAATTTATTCCTTTGCAATCCGAACAGTAATACCGTTAACATTACAGCCTATCCACGTCTTCCCCTCCAGTTGTCTCCCGTGGGACAATCGCTTGCAGTTTGTAAAGACGGCAGCTTGACATTGACTGCTGTCCCTACTACGTATCAAACCTACTATTGGCGTAAAGCAGGAGCACTCATTGCTGTGACCAGTGTACCTAGTCTGACAGTGAATGGATCAGGCATTACCTCACCGACTCTCTATACGGTAGACGTATTAGGTAATGCCGATGGCTGCGCTGCCAGTGCCGGAACGACACTAACCCCAGCTCCTGTGCCTGCAGTAACTATAGCACCTGCAGGTCCGATTAGTATTTGTCCCAGCCAAACTACCAATACACTTACAGCTCATGTTACACCGGCTACTCCTCCTTCAGGAAGTAGTTACAATTACCAATGGTTCTTAAATGGCAATGCCTTACCGGCTTCTAATGCTGCGACCATCAATGCGATTGTTGTCGGATCATACACCGTGAAAGTTACGGAAACCACCAATGTAGCCAGTTGCGGTGTGATGTCTATACCAGTTGTGGTTGAGATGCGCGATCCAAGCATTGAATTCGGTGGTCTTTCCTGTACAGCAGTTGGGAAATTTTGTTTATATAATACCGTACAAATTATCAACATCAATAACACCCAACCTAAGCCCGGTGTTACTTATACATGGAATTATGGTCCGGGAGCAATTCCAGCGACTTCAACAGGTTTTGTCCCTTCTTCTTCTCTAATATATAATTCCGTTGGGATAAAAACAGTTACGCTAACCATTACTGATAACGGTTGTCCGTTTACATTATGCGTATTAAAGTATGAGATCACGGATTGTGGATCGTGCCCTATTAATGCTACACGCACACTTGGCAATCCTGCAACAACAACAATTTTACAAACTGGAAACTTCAATGGAACGTATCATATATTAGGCGATTTAGTTTTCGAAACAGGAACATTCACTTTTAATCCTGGAACTGTATTTTATGTTGAGGGTAAACTGAATTGGTCGCCTTGTACAAATGGAATTAATCCAACTGGTAAAGTTCTTCCTCCAGCCGTATGTTGCGCTGATCTAACTATGCCTGTGATCATGGGAACTATCACGATTAGAAATGGTGCTAATCTCGTCATGAATAATGCTCGAATTACCAGTGCGTGTTCCGTAGCATGGCATGGTTTGGCGGTAGATAACCGTTCAAATGTGACGATTAAAATTGATCACAGTGAAATCAGCAACAGTGAAAAAGGTTTGTTTGACTTGTACGTTAATCCGATTGTTAATAATAAAACTTTCGTTAGAATAACCAACAGCAAATTCATTAACAACGCTAAGACCAGCATTAACTTTGATAATGGTTTTTTAACAATGGGTGGTAATTCCTATATCACTAATAATGACTTTAGTTGGAGACTACCTGCGGTTAAACCTTTTAATAGTTTAGTACAATCAACAAAGCAAATATTATTGACAGGAGACTACTCAAATATGCCAATCAGTAATAATACATTTGTTAATTCAAATGTAGGGCTTGAAGCATCATTTTCGATTGTGAACATTAAAGACAATACATTTTCAGAAAATACAACGGCAATTCTCACGACGAATAATCAAGATATATATGGCAATAAGATTTCTGTCATTGAGAACAATGCAATTACAATTCCAGACCCTGCAGCCAATACCTTTACATATGGTATATCTGCTTCCGGTAATTTTAAAATCACACACAATTCTATTATCGGTAGACTGAGCAAAACCACTGGAACTATTAATAATCAAGTAGGCATTGTAACGATACCTTTTAATGGAGAACTTTCTTACAACACCATTTCCGGTACAGATGCGGCGATCGTTCCTTATCAATCGAATGTGGTTATATCTCAACAAGATCCTGTGTACTTAATCACTAATAATACCATTACCAATGCGCGATATGGAATTGCTATAAATACTCCTGCCAGTCCGACTACTAATCTAAGAATTACGTGCAATCGTTTTTTAATTAATAGATTCGGTTTCGTAGGTTATGGTATTTATATTTACCCAGGGACTAAAGTCAATGCTCAAGGGAGCTGCAGCGATCCGAACAACTTGCCTGTATCTAATGCTTTTAACTTTACAGGATTAGGTTCATTGAATTCTATTTTTAACGGAAATGCCGCATCAAATTTTGTTTATAATATCTATCTAAACGATGGGGTACCTCCAAACATAGGGCCGAATGTAACAGTTACGAAATGCAATAAGATTTCCAATCCATTCACATTGTGCGGAGGTCATATTGGCGCTCGTTTTATAGAGGGTGCAAACGTTTCAGAAACAGAAGAAGAACTTTCTACCGCTGCATCCCTCGGACAAAACATTCCCAATCCATTTACGGAAAGCACATCGATCCCATACTACGTGCCGGAAGGCTCTGTTGACGCGCGTCTGATGGTTTATGAAAATGTGACCGGACATGTCATCGAAGAAGTGAAGATCAATGAAGTGGGAGCAGGCAGCATTACGTTTGCAGCCGATCGGTTTGCGAGTGGCATGTATCTTTACACACTCGTTATAAATGGAGAAGTGATCGGACAGAAGAAAATGGTCATCATGAAATAGAAAGAAATGTTGGGCCGCATTGTTAGTGCTTTCTTTATCTAAGCCCGATTATTGAAACGCAAAAAATAAAAAAACAGCAAGCTATTAATGCTTGCTGTTTTTTTTACAAAGTAATAAGTAAGATCAATCGTATACTTTAATTCTCAACAGGTTATGGCAGACAAATACATTCCGTATCGACGTACCGGAATGTATCATCTGTTTCTTTATCCCTTAGTGATTTGATGGAGCTACTATGCTTTCCTCACGAATTCAGACTTCAAAGCCATTTGTCCGAATCCGTCAATTTTACAATCTATGTTATGATCGCCATCGTTATCGGTTAAGCGGATGTTCTTTATTTTGGTGCCAGCCTTTAATGCTTTGGGAGCGCCTTTTACCGGCAAGTCTTTTACAATTACCACTGTGTCGCCATTTTGTAAGATAGTGCCGTTGGCATCTTTAACGACAGTTTCCGCGCCTATGTCTTCGATCAACTCCTCCGGACTCCATTCGTAGTTGCACTCGGGACAAACCATGAGAGAGCCATTGGAGTAAGCGTAAGGAGATTTGCATTTTGGGCAAGGGGTAGGATTGTCAGACATGAAGAGTGTTTGTTTAAATAGGAATGAAAGATAGTGAAAAATAGCTTATTAGCGAAGTATAGCTCAGGACAGAGGTTTGGAAAAGTAAGGCTTTTTATTAAATTTGAACTTTGGGAATTCTATTCAACTTTTTGCACGATAGATTCTCTAGTGATAAATCACTGGACAGAGCATTATGAAAAGATTTTTCTTCCTGTTTTATTTGTTGTTAGCAGCAACTAATATTTTTGGTCAAAGACCTACGCAACAAGTAGCTATGGACACGGTGCAATATGCAGATTACAGAAATAGAATCAACGACCAAACATTTTTTATCAAATTAGACCCTAAAGACGCAGAGGCGTATTTAAGACGTTCTTTTTACAAATCACAAATACAGGATGAAAAGGGCGCGATTGAAGATTTGGATAAAGTAATAGAATTAAAACCGCAGGACTTTCGGGCGTTAAACAGTCGTGGTTTCTCCAAGCAAAAAATAAAAGACTATAAAGGTGCCATAGAAGATTACTCAAAGGCCATTGAGTTAAAGAGTGATTTTATTGATGGTTATTATGGCCGAGCGAAATGCGAATATAAATTGGGAGATTTCACTTCTGCGCTCAAAGACTTTGATAAAGTGATCGAAATCGACTCCAGTGATTTCGAATTTTTCTTATTCAGAGGGTATACAAAATCAGAGTTAAAGGAACACCGAAGTGCTATAGAAGATTTTAATTATGTGTTAAAATTATCTCCGAATAACGCCAAAGCATACAACAATCGTGGGATGTCCAAATTTTTTCTCAATGATTTTATTGCCGCTTTGCAAGACATGAATGTCGCGATTAACCTTGATCCTCAATATGCTCAGGCATATAATAAACGAGGGCAAACCAAATTGATGCTGAAAGATGTTAAAGGTGCACTGAACGATTTAGATCAATCTATTTCACTTGATCCTACAAATGCTTCTGCTTATGGCAATAGAGCCGCGGTTAAAGCGGAATTGAAAAAATACGATGAAGCAATAGAAGATTGTAGCAAAGCGCTCGAAATAGAGCCTACGAATCCAGTGACTTATGAAAACCGCGGTAATATATATGAAGAATGGGGTTTGACTCAACAAGCCAAAGCTGATTTTAGAATGGCAGATTCACTACGTAAAGCGCAAAAAAAATAGAATAATCGTTTAATTTGACGACATCAATCGTTATCCAATGGGTTGCCATTTTTTTTGCAAAGAGTTAGTTCAAAAATCACAACTACTTTAATGGAGTTATGAGCATATTGCGACAGGTATTGATTCAGCCACTCCTCTTTCATGAAAAAGACCAGTATAGTTTTTCTTTTACTTTTTATAAGTGTCTATGCTTTTGCGCAGACACCGACTTTGCAATACTTCAAAGCTTGTAAAGACATTCCGCAGAGCGACTACATTCAGTTGCGCGATAAGGACATTGTATATCCTGTAGTAGGTTTAACGGAAATTCACATGGAAATCATTACCGCAGGCGGCGGAGCAGGTGGAGCGGGCGGCGGCGGTCTTTTTGCAGTGATAGAAATATGGGTAGTAGATGCAGAAGGAAAAATTGTATACAATAATATTCATACGATCAATCCGCGTATGATTTCAGAAACGCAAGTGGTTACCGACGCTGATTATTTGAAGTATATGAAGAAAAACGAAAGAGAATTGAGGAAGCGAAGAAGATCTATTTAATTGATAGTAACGCAAACAAGTGGAAAAAATAGTAAGATTTATTGAACGACATCCATTCAAAATCCAATTGCTCACTTTTGTGGGGGTTGTCTTTTTATTTGGGGTAAATTTTATAGAAGAAACAATACCCATGTATATCGCTTTTGCTCTGGAATTGCCCTTAGCACTGCTCTCGGTCTTCTGCTTTTTTATTGTTTTCTATTACCTCATCACTACCTGGAGAAAGACTACTAACACTAATCGATTATTTAATCTAGTCAAGCTTTTCTTCTCTATGTACAGTGTGTTTATGAATGTTTTTTGTGCTTACGCATTCTTTGGATGTATAGACACATAAAGAAATTGGAAAATGCATAAGATTAGTCTAAACAGAATAATAGAAATAAAAAAGCCAGTCCTACTTCCGTAAGACTGGCTTTTATTTTCTACAAGCAACCTTATTTTTTAGTCACTAGTTTGCTTAAGTCTGCCAAGTTGCTGGCAACACCTACACCCGGTAGTTTTACCGGAGAAGCCAATTGTGCTACGAAGCTACCTTGTACTTCACCTGTTTTGTATGTTGTGAAACCTACGCGGTACAGCCCTACTGTCAATGCTTTTGTAGGATTGCTTGTTTCACTGGTTACACGCATCAAAGAATTATAGTTACTTCCTGATGGTTGAGCAGGCATTTCTCCTGAGTCATCATTTGATTCGATGGTATTCCATTTTGCTGTTTTAGCAGTCGCAATTTTTTCAGCGCTAGTGATACCTTCTGCTTTTTCTAATGTGATCCAAGTATCAAAATAATTTGTCGCATCAGATGTATTCGCTGCATAATCAGCACCAACAAAATCTGTTGCTGCAGGAGCCATTTTAGCAGGTACCGGAGAAGCCATACGGATACCGATCTCAGGAGCTACTGCAGGAATCCATACATACAAGTAGTACATTTTTTTGCCATTCTTTACTTCGTCCGGTGCTGCGCCTGGTTTGATGTAACCGTAGTAGCTGATCACATCTGTGTAAGGTACACGAACTTCTTTGCCCATAACAGACTTTTTACCGGCTTCCATGCCGAATTTGTCTAGTTTCTGTGCATTAGCGGATACGGCAATTGCTGCGCAAATCAAAGTAATAAAAATTCTTTTCATGTGTGTGAAGTAAAATAATCATTCCCTACTCGTGTGGCTTTTCGGTAACGCCCCGTTTTTAAAGTGTTGTCTGGACTTCACTGCATTTGAAAAAGAAAGTTAAAAGCTCATCAATAAACGTTTGCCCCGTGCACTATTTTATGGATGATAGAGGATGAAATACAATAGCAAGTTAGACCAAATAAGAAACTGTGCAATACTTAATTGTAATGATTTATCTATCTTGCATGCCTTAACATGCATTCTGTGAGCGCTTCTTCAAACGATAGCTTATTTCATTCTTTCCCCTCTGCAATCAGCAATCTGGCATTGCCTGAGCGGTTTACACTGTTGTTGAATGAGACTCCACATGCTTTGTGTTTGTTGGCTGCAGAAGAATTGCAAGGTTATCTTAGGGAGCAGAAGAACTGGTCCCATAACTTTGGCTTAACACAAGACACCGAAAATGAAGGAGCAATCATCGGAAAGATGTTTGGTGTATTGGTGGTGCAGACGAAAGAAAATGAAGTAGGTTACCTGGCTGCCTTTTCAGGGAAGCTGGCAGGAGGGAATCATCATGCGAAATTTGTTCCACCGGTGTTTGATAGTTTAACAGAGAATAGTTTTTTAAATGAAGGCATGACTGAACTCTCGCGCATCAATCGTAAGATAGAAGAGCTGGAAGAATTAAAACCGCTTGCTTACGAAGAGAAAATTATCAACCTAAAGAGTTTGAGGAAAATCCATTCGATGGCTTTGCAGCAAAAATTGTTTGACAGCTATTATTTCCTGAACCGGGCAGGAGAAGAAAAGAGTTTGAATGAAATTTTTGCAGCAGCTTCTTATAAAAATCCTCCAAGCGGAGCAGGTGAATGTGCCGGGCCTAAGTTGTTGCAGTATGCATTTAAGGAAAAGATGAGGCCTATCGCATTGGCTGAATTCTGGTGGGGACAATCTCCGAAATCTGATTTTTGGAAACACGGCCATTTTTATCCCTGTTGCCAGGAGAAATGCGAACCGATCTTAGCGCATATGTTAGTAGGGATCGACCAAGAATAAAAAAGTTTCGTTCTTAATAAAGTCCCCTTCTGTTCCCGCAGGGTCTCCTGAAAGGGACCCTGCGTCTTGAGCGTTCAAACTTTCTAACATTCGAGAAGCTCGCAGGGTCCTCTGCGAGAGACCCTGCGGGGACTAAAATAACACGAGTGTTTTTTATAAGTGAAAGCCATTCACATTGTTCGCAAGAACAATTATGCTCTTCGCTCCATACAAAATCCATACAATCTGTGGTAAAAGTCATTTTTAGCCCTTTTTGAGTTTTAGCCCTCCTTATACGATGTAATGATTCAAAGGTTTTACTGTATATAACCAGTACCGTAATTAGTTTTTGATTAACCAGCCAGAGCTAATGAAACGGTCAAATTTTATTCAAACCAGCCATTGTTTGTTAATTGTATGAAAAAACTCCTCCTCCACGTTTTCATCGTGTCTTTGCTTTTCTTGTTCATGGTGCCTGCCATGGCTCAGATTACATGGCCACAGGGTCAATTGCTTCCTTCTTTTCCCGCTTCTGCTCCCAATCAGGATTTAATTATTCTGAACGGTTCTACGGTTTCAGGTAATGCTTCCTGGAAATGGGAAGCGGAAGGACCGTCTATGGGACACAAAACAGGTCGTTTAGAAACAGATGGTTGGCTTTGCCAGGCAGGCATTGATGCACCGAATGACCATATGTTGTATGGACCCTATGACAAAAGTGTACCTGCCGGGCCTAGCGTAGCGGAGTTTAGAATGAAGACCGATAACAATACCGCAAATAATGATCCTGTTGTAGATATCGATGTGAGAAACTCTACCACCGGTGCTACATTGGCCTCACAAACGGTCACTCGTCAGCAATTTGCGATAGCGGGAGACTATACCAGCATCAAGTTAAATTTCACAATGCCTGCTGATAATCAAGCCATCGAGTTGCGTGTCTATTGGAGAGGTGGAGCGTATTTGAAAGTGGACTGGGTCGGTGTAACGCAAAGCAATGCGGCCGCTGAAATGTATTTGTTCTCTTCGCTGAAAGGTGTGATCAACAGAACACAGCCGCGTATCTTTTCTTACGAAGGAGATGCCTTTGCAGAAGGACCTTATACCTGGATGCAATCACTGGGTTTGACCTGGACAGAACAAGCCGACAGATGGCAATTGATTACAAAGTACAAAAGTGAAATAGCAGGTTTGATTGTTTATGATCCTGCACAGATACACACGGTAAATTTAGCAGCGGCTATCGCAAAGGATAAAAAAGCGCTCATCGTTTCACCGGCCCTATTGGCGAGACTGACGGCTGCACCGTATAACTTTCCGGTGTTAGTGGATCTGCGTGGTCAGTTCAGCAGCAAGCTGCAAGTGTATCAAACACTCTTCAATACTTATTGGCCCAACATTGATCATCGTTTATTAATTGGTTTAAGTCCCGATGCACATCAGGCTTCCTTGCGTGAATATGCCACAGCATTGGGTGCGGCAACGATATGGCTCGATCCAACTGTTGCGGGCGAAAGCGAATTGTTGAATAGCTTTCTAGGTTCCATGCCGGCCGGTTCAAGTTTCATGGGTTGGTGGCCCGAAGAAGGAGCAGGTGTGACAAGAGCATCGCAATACGGTATCGCCACGATTGCGAGCGATTACGCGACAAACTTAACGGTTCACAGCGGGATGCCGAGAACGATTAATGTTAAACCTATTCCTCCGAAACCGGCACTACAAAATAAAATCTACGTGGCCTTCATCATGAGTGATGGCGACAACTTACAATATGTGGAACACCTGATGCGCAAGCTGTGGAACAATCCGGACCGTGGTTCTGTGCCGATCGGATGGACTGTTTCTCCTGCCATGGTGGATGCGATGCCGGGTGCATTGAATTACTACCATCAGTCAGCTACTGCCAATGACAACTTGATTTCCGGACCTTCCGGTTATGGTTATACTTATCCGAATACTTTTCCTGATGCGAATAAATTGAATCAGTTTGTTACGAAGACGGAAGAATACAATCGCAAAGCAGGTCTTCGTGTCGTTACAATTTGGAACACGATTACAGGAGGCATTAACCAAAATGTAGGAGAAGCTTACGCTACGTATGCGCCGTCTTTACTGGGTGTAACCGCTCAGAATACAGGAGGTCCGCTGAGTATCTACAAACAAAGTCTTCCTGGATTTCCTCTTTCGTGTAACTATTGTGCACAGGAACAAAATGTAAAGGACTTTATTGCCTCCTCTGCTGCGGGATGGAATGGGAATGAACCTCGATTCATTATCATTCAGGCGCAGCCTTGGCAAGACATGAAACCATCCAACTTTAAGAGTGTTGCAAATTCGCTCAACTCCAATTACGTGGTGGTTCGTCCGGATCACTTGTTCATGCTGCTGCGCGAAAAAAACGGACTTCCTATAGATCCTTCGCCAGCCTCTACCACAGGATTAGTAACGGCCTATAAAGATTGTAATTATACCGGTTTCTCTACCGGATTGGATGTCGGTGATTATACGTTGGCTCAATTGCAAGCAAAAGGAGTTTTAGACAATGACATTTCATCACTGAAAATTACACAAGGTTACAAAGCGGTTTTATACGACGGAGATAATTTTACCGGAGCGACTACGGAAATCACGGCAGATATGGCGTGCAGCACGATGTGGAACGATAAGACGACTTCCATTCGCATTCGTACCAATGGAGATGTTACTGTAAATGGTACTTTTTATATTCAAAACCGAAACAGCGGATTGTACACCGATGTGTTTGGAATCAGTACCGCTGATGGAGCAAACATCGCACAAGGTACTTTCAACGGAGGTGCCAATCAACAGTTTAAATTCGAACATTTAGGAGATGGTGCTTATAAAGTGATTGCTGTGCACAGTGGCAAAGTCATGGACGTAGACGGCATCAAGAAAGACAATGGAGCAAACGTGCAACAGTGGACTTATTATGGTACACCGAATCAGCAGTTCATCGCTTTCCCTACCGGTGACGGCTATTATAAGTTGATTGCCAAGCACAGCGGTAAAGTAGTGGAAGTAGTTAATGCCAGTATGGATAATAATGCCAACATCCAGCAATGGGATAACAACAATCAGACTTGCGGTCAATGGAAGTTTGTACCGGTGACGACAACGAATGGTACGGGCGATGGTTTGACAGGCAATTATTTCAACGGAATGAATTTTGAAACCGCGGTGTACAGCAGAAAAGACGTGACACTCAGCATGGATTGGGGTAATGGATCTCCGAATGCTGCAGTAAACGCCGATCAATTCTCTGCCCGATGGACGGGACAAATTCAACCGAAGTATTCAGGTGAAT
>JAQBNS010000086.1 GCA_028288405.1 Chitinophagaceae bacterium | reverse complement strand
TGTTTATCTTTTGGGATAAACTGTTTGGTACTTATGCAGAAGAAACAGAAGAAGTGAAATTTGGATTAACCGCTCCGTTGAAGTCCCATAGTTTTTTATGGCAGCATTTTCATTACGTGGCGGAGTTGTTTGTTTTCACTTATCGTACTCCAGGATTCAAGAATAAGCTTAAGGTATTCTTCGGCAAGCCTGAAAAAGTACCGCATTATGTGAGAGGCTCGCTGGAACGTACTTTGCTCATTCAAAAAGCGAATGATAAAATCCCTTTGCCCAGAAACAGCAAGTGGTATATAGGTATACAGATCGTTAGTAGTGTGTTCATTCTACTTTACCTTACAGAGTGGAGAGAAGTTGCCGATACATTCACCACCGCCGTTTTGTTTTTTATCGTGTTGATTACAATGATCAATTGCGGAGCCATATTGGAACAAAGAAGATGGGTGTTTTATTTAGAATTTATTCGTTTGCTCTCCGTTGAAATATTGTTGATTTATTTCTTCCCTTCGGTGGTATCTGTTTTTATTGTGAGCATTGCCATTTATGGGTTTCTACATTATTTTTCTACACTTAAAAAATTATACTTTAAGTATATCTATGGCACACTGTCGTCGGTGAATGAGGATGAGGCGACATACTCGTATTGAGAAAGAGAAACAGAAAGAGAAAGAGGCATACACTCTTTCTCTTTCTCAAAGTCCTCGAGTCCCCGCAGGGTCTCTCGAAGAGGACCCTGCGAGATTCTCGAATGCTCAGAGCTCTCAAGTGCGCAGGGTCCCTTTCAGGAGACCCTGCGGGGACTCTATAAGAGTTTCGGAATAAAAACAATCCGCAAGTCTAGGGAAAGACTTGCGGATTCAGTTTAAAAAAATAATTTATTCTGCTGTCACTAATTCCCCGCGCAATTGTCGTACAGCGCTTACCATATTTTTCAGCGCTGCTTCTGTTTCCGGCCATTTGCGGGTTTTCAAACCACAATCCGGATTCACCCAAAGATTTTGTTTAGGAATCACATCCAGTGCCTTGTTGAGTAAGTACAAAATCTCTTCTGTAGAAGGTACTCTCGGAGAGTGAATGTCATAAACACCAGGACCAATTTCATTCGGATAATTAAACTCGGCAAAAGCATCCAGCAATTCCATTTGTGAACGAGACGTTTCAATGGTGATGACATCCGCATCCATGTCAGCGATGTTACTGATGATGTCATTGAACTCAGAGTAACACATGTGTGTGTGAATTTGCGTTTCATCTTTCACTACGGATGCACTGATGCGGAAGGCTTTCACCGCCCAATTCAAATAGGCCGGCCAGTCTGCTTTACGGATAGGCAAACCTTCCCTGATAGCCGGTTCATCAATTTGAATCACTTTGATACCCGCTTTCTCCAAATCCGCTACTTCATCACGAATCGCCAGGGCAATCTGCATCGTCGTTGTTTCTCTTGGTTGATCGTCTCTTACAAAGGACCATTGCAAAATAGTAACAGGACCGGTAAGCATTCCTTTCATCAACTTCTTCGTTTTGGATTGCGCATAGGCAGACCAGTTGACCGTCATAGGTACCGGACGTTCGATGTCTCCGTAAATAATGGGAGGTTTAACACAACGGCTGCCATAACTTTGTACCCATCCATTTTGAGAGAACACATAACCCGCCAATTGTTCACCGAAATATTCTACCATGTCATTGCGTTCAAACTCGCCGTGTACCAATACATCGATACCGAGTTCTTCCTGCCAGATAATGGATTTGTCAATTTCTGCTTTTATTTTTTGTTCGTAATCTTGCGCCGTCAAATCGCCTTTTTTCAATTTTGCTCTTAGCGCTCTTACGTCATCTGTTTGAGGAAAAGAGCCGATGGTAGTAGTTGGGAATAAGGGTAAGCCCAGCGCTTTCTGTTGTTTCTTTTGTCTTTCAGGAAAAGTACTTAGACGCTTGTCGTCTTTATCTGTCAGCGCTTTGACACGGTCTTTAACATGTGTCTTATGAATCAACGAAGAATTTTTGCGGCTTTCAATCGCTTGTTGGTTTACGTTCAACACTTCAGCCGGAGCACGACCTTCTGCAATCTTTTTAATATCTATCAACTCGTATATTTTCTGCTTGGCAAAAGCCATCCAGTTTTTAATTTCAGGAGTCAATACCTTTTCCTCTTTTTCCAAATCCAAATCGCAGGGAGTATGCAATAAAGAACAAGAAGGAGCAAGAAGCACACGCTCTGCTCCGATGGCATCAACCGCTTTCTGTATGAAGCCCAATGATTTTTTATAATCGTTTTTCCAAATATTTCTTCCATCGATGACACCTAAAGAAAGTATTCTATTAGAATCTACAAAAGAAGTAGACAGAATATCACCTAACTGCGCCGGGCAACGTACCAGGTCCAAGTGCAAAGCGTCTACCGGGAGATTGGTAGCCAATTGCAGGTTATCACCGGTGCAATCGAAATAAGTGGTGAGAATAAATTTCAGGCGCGGAAATTTAGCACGCAAGGCACCGTAAGCAGCTACATAAGCTTCTCTCTCCTGATCGGTTAAATCCAAAGACAAATAGGGTTCGTCGATCTGTATCCACTCAGCGCCCTGGTCTTCCAGGTTTTCTAAAATCTGCGTGTATACCGGAAGCAGATTAGAAAGCAGTTCTACGCGATGAAAATCTTTTTCTTTTTCTTTCCCTAATAATAAATAAGAGACCGGACCAATGAGAACAGGCTTCGTTAAAATACCATGACGCTTGGCTTCAGAAAATTCCTGAATCGCTTTCGTAGAGAATAAGCGAAACGTTTGACCTTTATGAAATTCAGGAACGATGTAATGGTAATTGGTGTCGAACCATTTGGTCATTTCCATAGCGATGACATCCAATCCTTTTTTCTGGTATCCTCTTGCCATGGCAAAGTAAAGATCCAATTCCGTATTGCTCTTATCGGTAATGATGTCGTGATACCGCTCCGGTATAGCGCCTACCATGAGAGACATGTCCAATACCTGATCATAAAAAGAAAAATCATTGGAAGGAATAAGATTCACCCCTGCTTCCTTTTGTAATTTCCAGTTATACGCTCTGATATCGGCAGCTGCATTCAACAACTCTGTAAGCGTTGATTGTCCTGCCCAGTACGATTCATTTGCTTTCTTGAGTTCGCGTTGATTTCCGATACGAGGATAACCAAGGTTGTGTGTTATAATTTGCATAGCGATAGAATATTTTACTATGCAATTTTGATGGATAAGATTTTAAATCCATATATAATCAAAAAACTAAGTAATTAAACCTTATAATTAACCATATTTTAGTTAAAAAATCTAAAAAAGACCTACTTTTACTAGATATTTAGATTTATTATCTATGACCGAACTCGACAAAACAGATCTCGCTATACTGAAAGCCTTGCAGGAAAATGCATTGATTACAACGAAAGAACTGGCCAGCAAACTACATCTGACCCCTACTCCAGTCTATGAGCGCATTAAGCGACTGG
>JAQBNS010000063.1 GCA_028288405.1 Chitinophagaceae bacterium | reverse complement strand
TCTGTTTCGTGCCTCCTAGCTCCTGGCTCGTTCCTATTTTTTCTCTTTCTCCATGATCTTTTCGATCTGTATTTCTACTAGTTTTTTAGAAAGCCTTTGATCTACAGCAATAGAGATCAAACCCACTTTTATACTGTTCCAGATATAATTCAGGACAAATTTATTTTTGGGCCTGACCAGATCAATTTTGCCCTGGATGTAGTGGTTGGTTCCGGGTTCGTTATTAGTACGCACTACGGCATTCGCCAATAATCCCATGAGCTTTTTTTCCATGTGGTGTCTGTGATGATTCACGCTGCCTGTATCCAGTAAAGTGATTTTTAAATCGGTATAGTGTGCATCTATTATTCCTGTTGAATGTTCTTCATCTCCGATCATATGAAAAGAAACGGTTCTAATGTCTCCTTCTTTGAATTCAGCATAAGCCATATTGCCGACTATGTTATTCAAGTCTGTTGCCTTGACATGTTTGATGGTTCCTTGTGCGTAGAATTTTTCTCTGGGATCAAGAATGGGAAATTCAAGCTTAAGTGTTAAAGGAGATCTGTTTAAGAAGTCTGTGCTGCCGATAACGGTGAAAGAAGGATTGCTTTGTAAAACTTCTTTTACATTGGTGAAATTATGCGCTGTTAAATTGATTTTGTTAAAATAGATCCTGCCCGGAAGTTTTCCTTTTTCCGCAATCTCTTCATAAGTAGCTGTTCCGTTTTTTACTTCAATGGTTTCGATCAACAAAGGTAACTTGATGTCACGAATGGCTTTTGCAGGCAAGGGCTTGACATGAAAGGGGCCATCTTTTATACGTTTGTCTTTGTACACGACAATCACCGGGTCGATCATGCGCACTTTATCAATCTTCAGGTAATCGATGTATCCCCAATGGGCAATGTCTTTGCTGGTCAGTTCCAATGTTTCAATCTTGAGGTTGTACCATGCTTTTTCGTATTTTAATTCCCGGGTAAATTCTTGTTTATCTCCGGTGTTTTTAAAGATGACTTGATTCAAAACCAGTAAGTTTTTGCTGAAACTAAAATCGATACCTTTAGCTGTTAAACGAGCATCTTTGATAAAATTCAAATCGAAGTTTCTTCCTTTAAAAAGGGCTTCGGTAAATTTGATGGTTTGATTACTTTTCATGAGTAACGAATCGGTGTAGAGATCTTTTACCAAAAGCGATACAGAGTCGCAGGAAAAATAACTGCTGCTGTCTTCACTGGAATTGATCCAACGAATTTTTGCATTGTTCAGCAATAAATAGTTAATGCTGCCATAAGTAATTTTTTTTGATAGTAAATCTTTGGAAAGCGCAGGACCTGATGTGTCAGGCTTCACGGAAGGATCAACCAATAATTTGATGACCGGATTCATGACGATGAAAGAGTCGATGCTGACTTCTTTTTCAGTTAATAACCTAATGATGTCTAATCCTTTTAAGCGGATGTCATTGAGCTGTCCTTCCAATAAAAAACGCTTGGACTGTCCGATTCTTTTCAAACTGTCTACAGCAGCTTTTCTGGGTTTCACTGATACTTCATCGATTTCCAAATCACCAGCCCAAATGTCTAATTTGATTTTATTGAACTGGTAGTCGTAAAGACGGGTAGGATCATTTTGATCGAGTAAATATTCGATATTGTTATTGGCCAAATGTTCTACCACGCGATTCAAACTGAAGCCTAAAACAACCAGGATTAAAATCAGACCCAAAAAGATCCAGAGTATTTTTTTCATGTATTAAAAATAAGAGATTAATAGTCGGTTTATACCAAGAGTAGTTGTCTATTTAGGGGTACGATGAAGATGATTTGTCTTCTATTAAACGATTCACATGGTATCATTTGACAAAGAAAACGCCAGACTGGTGATTGGCTCTTTAATTATTCCTTATCCGACCAAACAACGCCTCTTGCAAGACCTGATCGCTAATGCCATATCATACGGCATTGCGATCCTTGTATCGGGTATTTTGCATCGATTTTTCGCTGTCAAGAGTTTCCGGAATTTATGGGGAATTATGGGGAAGAAAAAGGGCAAGGTTTTTATCGATTCCGAAACTTATGCTTGGATCGATTGGACACTCACATTCATTATTGGTTTGTTTGTGTTTACGATCATGGAACATGTGATGGAGCATGTGATCGAATGGTACAAAAGGGAGAAAGAGAAGCAGAAAGACAGCTAGAAATAAACAACCTGTATTTCTATATTACTATTATTCCCTTTGTCATCACTGCAGGAGATTTTTATGGTGCCTTCTTCCGGTGTAAAGAAGACTTGCTCTCCATTCCGGGCTTCTTTGTAGAATACATCATTGATGTACCAGAATACTTTCTTGACATCGGATGCACACCTGCTTTTTAATAAAATTTCAGAAGGGGATAATTTTTCAATCAGGTATTCTTTGCGATGAATGGGCGATATAATTTCCGGTGGCTTGCCATTTACGCTGTAGTCACAATAAGGATTGTGCGGTGGTATGGCATCGAAGGGCAATTGTTCTTTTTGGTAAAAGGAAACCATTTCAGGAGATAAGTTGAGAAACGTTTTTTTGACATAGCCCAATTCCGGCGTACAGTTCCCGCAATACCTGAACTTACCGTCCGGTGAAACAAATACGGTTTTAAGGTGATCACATTTTTTTCCCGGAGAAACGTTCGGTATAAAATAATCCATCACAGCATGCTGACACAATTCACCGGGAGATAAACCGCTTTCGGGACATACATAGCGAAAGGAGAGTTGGTCTGGTTTCGCAAACCAATCACCGGATGCGTTATAATCCAATGCATTGAACAATTGGAACAACAGTGGCGTAGCAATGTCTGCACCTATTAATTCAGGGACACCTTTGCCGTCAAAATTTCCGATCCATACACCAATGGTATAATTTTTAGAGTAGCCAATACTCCAGGCATCTCTTCTGCCATAGGAGGTGCCGGTCTTCCAGGCGATGCGGGGTACGCGGTATGTGTTTTGAAAATGATTCGGTAAATCAGGTCTGCTGATGGTGGACAAAATTTCGTGTATCATATAAGCAGACGCGGGACTAAATAATTGGACCGATCGGTTGTCTTTTTTATTCTTGACCAAACTATAAGGAATCAATTTACCTTTGTTGGTAAATGCGGTAAAGGCATGTGTGATCTCTTCCAGTGTTACTCCGCATCCGCCAAGGATAACAGAAGGGCCGAGCTGATTGGCTTTCTTTTGTATGGTTTGAAATCCTGCTTTTTTTAACACATCAATGAAATCTTTTTGTCCGACGAGTTGTAATGTTTTTACAGCAGGTATATTTAACGAATAGGAAAGTGCTGTTTCTACACTGACTTTTCCATAAAATTTTTGATCAAAATTGGCCGGTGCGTAACCGTTGAAATCAGTCGATACATCTGCAATGATACTCTTGGGTGTCAATAAACCTTTGTCGAAGGCTTGTGCATAAACCATCGGTTTCAAGGTGCTTCCGGGAGAACGCACAGCTTGTATCCCATCAATTTGTCCATCGTGTTCCGTGTCTTTAAAATCCGTAGAGGCGATGTAGCCAATGATTTCTTTGGTATTGTTATTCATAACAATAATAGAGGCATTATAAATACCTTTACTGTGTTGCCGAAGAACATATTGATTGCACAGCATTTCACAAGTCTTCTGTGTTTTCGCTTCTATGCAAGAAAGAATTTGATGTTGTTCCGGATAAGTTTTCTTCAACCGCAAAGCAAGTTGTGTAATCTCTTGCGGCATAGGATGACGGTGCACAAGCAACGGTTCCTTAAGGGCATCTTCTAATTCTGTTGCCGTGAAAATTTCTCCTTCCGCATAACGGCGCAGCCATTTGTTTCTTTCGGTGATAATGTTCAGGTTGGCTTTGCCTGGTCTCAGAGAACTTGGCCTGTTTGGAACGATGGTCAGTACCGCTATTTCTGCCGGACTGATTTGGCGAAGATTTTTTTTGAAGTAAATCATCGCGGCTGAACTTACACCTTCTACATTGCTGCCATAAGGAATGTAATTCAGATAAAGTTGAAGAATTTCTTTTTTGCTGTAAGTGAATTCCAATTGCAAAGCGCGAAATAGCTCTACCAGCTTATTGCTGTAGGATCTTTTCTTTGGTTCCATCAAACGGGCTACTTGCATGGTGATGGTGGAAGCGCCGGATGTTTTTTTGTTTTTAATTAAATTGTTGGTTAAGGCCCTGCCGATGGCAAAGGGATTAAATCCGGGGTGGTAATAGAAATATTGATCTTCTTTGTATAAAAATGCATCGATCAATCCTGATGGGATTTCCTCCGCATCTGCCGCCAATCGCCATTTGTCGTCAGGTGTTAAAAATCCATGAATGGTGTTTTTCTTACTGTCTAAAATTTGTACCGAATACTTTTTAAGCGGAGGTAAAGGGAAGAGTATATTTAGAATAAAAAACAGCAAGAAAAAAAAGAGCATCCCTATGCATAATGAATATACATAGGGATGTCTTTTGTAGTACTGCTTGAATCTGTTCATTAACTAACAACTAACAACTATTCAACTACAATTGTTCCTGCCCCAGAGTAGGAGTGATATTCTCCATTATACATCGCATCCGCACTCGCCGGCCCCATTTTAAAGGCCCCTTTGCTGACGGCTCTTACGACGTAGTAATAGTTTTTCGTTTCTTTGTTGGCTGTTGTATACAAGTTCAGCCTGTCGTCACGGATATCGAAATGTTCAGGTACTGTATTATCCTTGATCCATGGAATATCGGATTGCTCAGACAATCTCGGATTTTCAATTTCAAATCCTGCTGGCAGAATGTCTGTAATGACTACATTACTTACGGTAGACTGATCCAGTGTACTCAAGGACAAACGGATTACAATCAAATCGTTTTGCTTGAATTGATTGGAGGCGATGACTTTACCGTTTCTGTCAAAGAAGAGTTTTCTTACTTTAATGTATTTGTCTTCTTCTTTCACTTCTCCTGTAGCCGACAATCCTTCGCCTTCCCAGAAATAATACAATGTACCTGTTCCGGAAGTTTTGATGTTGATGTTTTTGCCAAGCACGTTGCTGGAAAGGATCAGGTTGTTTTTGGCAAATTGACCAATCACTTTACCGTCGGCTGTTACGGTGGCGGTGATGTTACTTTCATTGGCTTTCTTAGCGAGTTTGCCTAAAGCGACAAAAGCAAAAGCCATCTCTTGTGTATTCAGGTATTTTTTGCTCTTGATTTGATCCGACAAATGTTTGGCCAATACACCGATCTGTGCGTTTTGCGGATCAGTATCGATTAACATGTTCAACGAAATGCCCATGTCACGGATATAAGAATAGAAGTTGCCTCCAAAACTATTGATGGATTTTTCACTGTCTATGGTAGCAGGAAGGATCGTACGGAAACTGCTATTATCTCCTAACAACAGATACGTACAAGCCAATAAATATTTCGAATCCACTGCCAATAAGTTGAGATTAGACTTGTAGTAATTCATGGTCGATACTTCCTGATGTCCCGCTAAAGCCAATACGTACATGGAATAGAAAATTTCTTTCGATGCAATGTTTTTTACTTTGTAGCTGCTGTTGTCGACGTAGTAGTATAAATCTTCCGTTGATTTCGTTTTCAGTTTAGAAGAAAGATACGTGTACATTTTATCCATCACATCGGTGTTGACCTGGAATCCGGCTTTCTGTGCTTCGTACATAAAGTGTGCGGCGTACACAGTGCCCCACCAGCTTTCCTCGTATCCGCCTGCCCAGTAGCTTACAGAGCCATTGTACAATTGCATGGCATTCAGTTTACGTATCGCTTCCTGCACATTGTAATCCGGATTTTCTCCGGTGCGGTTTCCTTGTTTCAAGGTTTTGATCAGGTCTTTTACATACAATTGTGGAAATGCTTTAGAAACCGTTTGTTCTACACAACCGTGTGGGTAACCGATCAGCTCATCTAAGTTGCCATAGAATTGAGTCAACGGTGACGTACTGATGAGCAATTTCCCTTTCGAAGAAGCAGGAATAAAATTGGTCGCTGTGTTAAACGATTTAGATTGTCCGCCTGTGATGATTCCTGAATCAGAAATTTTGATCAAAGAAGACGCTGGTCTCACATTGATGAAATTATCTTCTTTGAAATTTTCTTTCAAGGCCGTCACTACCGTTGATACACTGACTTCTCCAGTCACTAATCCGGCTACGGCTTTGAAGTATACTTTAGATTCGCTGTTGGGTTTCACGTTGATGCGCTGTGGCGTTTTATCTGTTAAGGTCAATGGACCTGTCACAGTCAGCTTCACATCTGATGTCGCCATTTGTGTAGTAGTATTGGTAATGTTCACCGGAATCAATACGGTATCACCGGGACTTAAGAATCTTGGTAAGGACGTATACACGACTAAAGGATCCGCTACTTTCATATTGGTATGCGCAGACCCGAAGGCATCGCCCTGGTAAGCTACGGCCATGATGCGCAAGTCACCGGAGAAAGAGGGGATGTCTATGGTATAACAAACCTCTCCGTCAGAATTGGTTCTCAACGGACCGCTCCAATAAGCCATGAGGTTGACTCTTCGGTTGGACATTGGATTGACACGTTTTTCTAAATCGTATCCATCACCGGCCATGGCGCTCTGCGTTTTATGCAACTCCGGAAGCAAGTTAGGGTAGATATCATAACTCGTTACTTCCAATGCTTTTTTGCGGAAGAAGTATTCGTAGGGATCGGGGCTTTGTGTGTTTTTCAATTGCAAGATTCCTTCATCTACAACCGCTACTGTTACCTCTACATTTTTATTGTCACCTGCTTTTACACAAATGGTTTGTTTAGTATTGGAACGGCTGCGCGGTACGGCTTTAATGCTGACCGGCAGGATGTGTTTTTTGTCGACGGCTTTCAACGGTATAAAACCATGAGCAACCGTTAACGGAATTTGCTGATTGCTGTGTGGCTTGATCAATGTGGCGGTAATGTAGGCATTGGGCAAGAATTCTTTCTTCACCGGAATGGTCAAAGAAGCAGAACGGTGATCGGTTTCCACATAATGGTATTCCAACACATTGTTGCGTTCAATCGTTACCAATATTTTTCCTGCAAAGGGTGTTTTGAATAACAACTTCGCCTCATCACCGACATTGTATTCTGTTTTGTCTGTTTCAATGATGACACTTCCTTCGGTGTTTACTTCAAAAGAAGAGTTTGTGGTGCCGTATCCATACGCATAGAATTCAGTAGACACGTAAGATTGGGCGCCTGGCATAAACGCACGTACTTCATATTCTCCGGATGTATTCGGGTAGAAATTGTAAATGTAATCCTGATTACCGAAGGCAATGGTTTTTTCTTCCAATACGGTTTCTTTCTTTTCGGATACATAACGGTAACCGTCGTAGTTGTTACGGATCACCGTCTGCCATTCGTGCTTGATGACTTGTACGCGCGCTTTGGCTCCTGGTACACGTTTGCCGTCTTTGTTCACCGCACAAAAGGAGATAGGCAGCGTTTGCTTGGTCCCTACATAAGAGTCGGTGTATTTGATGCCCACTAAGGTACTTTGTGTCAATAAATCAAAACTCTTCACAGAATGCACGGGTCTTCCTGATTCATCAAATACAGTCAGGTAAATTTTTCCATCAAGAATACCATTGTTAATGTACGCTCCCGGAAATTCAAAAGACTCTTTGGCAAAACCTTCTTCGTCTGTAGTACCCTGACGCAGGTCTTGTTCAAATGTTCTTTCTTCAGATCCTGAAAGGGTGAAGCCATATCCTTCAAATCCTTTGGGAGAAAAATATTTGGTTCTTAAAGACATTTGTACTTCATAATTTCTTCCCGCTGCAGGAGGGCCAAAGAAATTTTCTGCTTTCGCATCCACTTTCAATTCCTGATCCAAAGTCAATGCCGTGCTGTTTAAAGTAGTATTGATTTTAATTCTATCCGGTAAGAATTCTTCTACACTGATGTATTTTGATTGCAATAAAATGTCATTGGCTGTATAGATCTCAGCGGTGTAAGTTCCCGTCACCACGGTGCCAGGCAAAGGAATGCTGGTAGCGAAAGCCCCTTCATCGTTTAAGGTACCGCGTTTGGTGGTAAACTCTTTTCCGTTGGGTAAAGTCAAGACGATTTTAATAGGCGTTTTGGCCAATGGTTTTAATAAATGATCTCTCACTACGGCATTCAAGTGTACTGTTTCTCCCGGACGATAGATGTCTCTGTCTCCATATAAGAAAGCATCATAGCCGGATGGGTTATCGCGTGAACCGCCCACATCGAAACGAGACGTTTCTACTTCTGAATGACTAAAGAATAAATAGTTAAAATCGTTTTTGTTCTGACAAGTCACCATTCGTACATTGAATCCCGGCGCTTTCTTTTTTACATTATCAAACGTGGCAACACCGTCACTGTTGGTTTTGGCGGTATATACTTGTTGGTTATTGCTACTGATTAAATTGACCGTAGCATTTTCAATCGGTGTCGCGTTGATGATAGAGTTGACAAATACCATGATTTGGTTGTCTGTCGCTTTGGCAATCATCCCGATATCAGACAAGGAAACTACTTTCGTAGCATTGATGTACTGATCGTTTTCTGACTGGACCTTTACAACATAAATGCCTTTGAAATCATTGACGTTATCAAATTGCAGTGGTAATAAAGAAACACCGTTGTCCTTACTCAATGACTTGGTAGAGATTTTTTTATCGTATACAATGTCGCCCAAATCAGACATGTCTAAGTAATCGTAGTCTGAATAATATTCCGATTCGTATTCGTAAGAAGAAAAGTAATAACTGTTTTGTCTGAAGAAGGCATTGATGTTGTTTTCATAAATCTTGTGTACCGTCACTTGTATGTTGGCCACATTGATGATTTGCAAACCAATATTTTTAAAACCGGCATTGCTCAAATAGATTCCTTTTTTATTGGCAAAACTGATATACGGTTCTTGCGGACCAAATACTACTGTTTGCTCATAGTCAGAGGGCAGACGGCCTCCGAAGATTCCTTCCAGGTCTTTTTTAATGGTAACGCTGTAGGTTTGTTTTTCTACAAACTCTGCATTGATTCTAAAGCCACCATTTGTTTTTTCTGCCGTGAAAGCCACTGCAGGTTCAATGGTTAGTTGCCCGTTTATATTGGCACTTCCTACTTCCTGATTGGTGGTTACCTGTAAGTATCCTTTCCCGTTTTCATACAAACTTTGAATTTGTACGATTCGGAAATTGTCTTTGGAAGGGATGACACTTTTGAAAACGATGGGTTCTTTGGTTTGGTAAGAACCGGTAGTGCATTTCAAACCCGGTTTAATGGTGATGACAATCGGTAGGTCATTGTAACTGCCATTTTCTTTGATGGCAATGCTGACCAATGAATTGACTCCGTTGGTATGAATGTCATAGGTCACAGCAGATCCGCCTACACTGATCTCCATGAGATTTTTAAGTTGACCGGTGTTGATGGTATAGTTAAAAGAAAGTTCGTTGACTACCTCATTGATCGAACGATCGATTTCATTTTTTGCCCAAAAGGTATTCAGGTTGACAACCGTCAGATAGGGTGTATGAAAAATAAATTGTTTATCCTCGTCTTGTAAATCTTTTTTATCGACACTGGCGCTCGATATCTTGTCGCTGAAAACACCCGTATAATCAGTACTTTCTTCGAAGTGTATTTCAGGAGAGAAGGTTAATTCATTTTTCGCCGTCCATTTAAATTTTCCTTTTACTGCAGGAGTAAACGTAATGTATGTTTCATTCGACCATTGATTAATCAGAGAATCAGGCGCAAGGTCTTCACTGAACGTAAACGTGAGGTTCTGTTGTTGTTCGACGATGTCTTGAAAATTTTTAGCGGTGATCTTAAGATCGTCATCACTACTGCAAGAAGTAAAAACAAGCGTAGCGGCGAAGGCAAGGGAGATGTAGGAGAGGAAGTGTCCAATTGTTTTTTTCATAAAAAAGATGATTTGAGAGTGCCTGATATCCGAAGGAAGATGTATAGTAATTTACTTTTTGGATGTGACATTCTCCTAGTAGTGGTGTGTTTTTATTTTTTGGAAAAGGAATGTAAAAGTTTGAAGGGAGAAGGGTTTTGTAAGGGTCTGTCC
>JAQBNS010000043.1 GCA_028288405.1 Chitinophagaceae bacterium | reverse complement strand
TGGTAGATAAAAACAAATTCATTCCAAGTTTCTACAAGTATGGTAACGGATATGAAAACAACTCGCCTGTCAATTCAGGAACTGGTATCACACCTTCCAATACCTCTTCTCCTGACAACGAGGATTTGAACCAGGATCAGACCATCAACGATGTAGAAGCATATTACGAATACGAAGTAAGTATCGACGACGCAAAGTTGCAGGTAGGACAAAATTTTATCGTCAGTAAAAGACCTTTAACAACTGCTGACGGAGCAACGGAAATGTGGTACCAATTCCGAATTCCAATCCGCAATCCAACAAGTACAGTCGGTAATATCACCGACTTTAAATCCATTCGTTTCATGCGTATGTACATGACAGGATTTTCCAGTCCTGTCATCTTGCGTATGGGTCAACTGCAGCTCGTAGCAAATCAATGGAGAGGCTACCAGTCTACAGACATAGACATAACAGGATTGGGTGACCTGGAGCCAGACGATGCATTGATCAATGTGTCTACCGTCAATGTAGAAGAAAACAGTGCGGGAGATGAACGTACTTCTCCTTATGTAGTACCACCTGGTTTTATACGTGATCAGGATATTACATCAACAGTTAATAGAAGATTGAACGAACAATCTTTGCGTTTATGTGTGGATGACCTTAACGAAAGAAGTGTCAGAGCGGTTTACAAAAATGTGAGCTACGACTTCCTGAACTATGGTCAGGTGAACATGTTTATTCACGCTGAATCTCAGGAACCAAGCACAAAAATAGATACTAACGTAAGTGCTTTCCTTCGCTTTGGTACGGACTTCAAAGACAACTATTATGAAATTGAAGTGCCGTTATGGTTTACCGATCCCCTGAACAGCACCGATCCTTACACCGTGTGGAGAGGAGAAAACCAAATCAACGTAGGGATACAAGAACTCATCAATACCAAACTCGAAAGAGACCGCGTGGCGGGACCTACATCGAATGTGCCTTACATGCGTATGGCAGGAAATAAAAAAGTCTGGGTAAAAGGTAAACCGGATATGTCAGCGGTAGTCACTGTCATGATCGGTGTAAAAAACCCAAAGGGTGGTGACACAAAAGCTCACTCCTTTTGTATCTGGGCAGATGAATTGAGGGTGTCTGATTTCAATGAAAAATCCGGATGGGCCGCTACAGGAAAATTAAATTTAAAGCTGGCGGATTTCGGTAACGTCACCGCTACGGCTCGCTTTATTGGCGCCGGATTTGGATCGCTGGAACAAAAAGTATCGCAGCGTCAGAGAAACAATACCCTGGAATGGGGTGTGAGCGGTAACTTCAACATGGAAAAATTCCTCCCTAAGAAATTGGGACTTAAACTTCCCATGTATGTTGGTATCAACCGCACAGTGATTACACCACGATACGATCCACTCAACCCGGATGTACTACTGAAACAACAACTGGATAACTTAGCGGATCAGTCCAGCAGAAATGAATACAAAAGACTCGTTGTCGATCAAACGACAACGAAGGCCATTAACTTTACCAATATTCAAAAGGTCAAGACAAAACCCGATGCCAAAAAACATATTTATGACGTCGAAAATTTAAAGCTTACACTCGGCTACACCGAAACCAAACGAACAAGTTTTGATATCAAAGAATATACTTTCAAGTATTACAAGGGCGCATTAGGCTATGACTACACCGGTACAGCTAAGTCATACGAGCCGTTAAAGAATATTAAACTCTTCGATTCTAAATATGCTAAACTACTCAAAGACTTTAATTTTACTCCCATGCCCAATATGTTCACCTTCCGGACAGATTTGGACAGAAAAATAACGACCACTCAATACTTCCAGTCCGGGCCGTTGTCGGCGGGGCAAACTCCATTGTATGAAAAATCATTTACCATGACCCGAACCTATGGTTCTTCTTGGGCAATGACTAAAAATCTAACGGCCAACTATCGAGCCGACGCTTACGCCGTAGTTGATGAACCAATGGGCGCTCCCGGAGGTAAAGCATACAATTCGGAAGTGAAAAAAAATGCGTTGAAGTTCGGCCGTTTAAAAACCTTCAATCAAAAAGTAGACCTCAACTATAAATTACCATTAGACAAAATTCCATTTTTAGATTGGCTCAATTCGGATTACCGCTACGAAGCAGGATACACCTGGACATCCGGACCATTGAACCTGACCGATACATTGGGAAATAGTTTTGGTAACATTGTACAAAACACGCGTAGTCAAACGCTCAATGGAAAGATTGACCTCAATAAATTGTACAACAAAAACAAGTTTTTAAAAGAGGTCAATAATCCTGTTCCCAGAAGAAAAAATGTGAAACCTGATCCGAAAGATACTGTACAGGTAAAACGTGAAAACCGCGCGCTCAAAAGTGCCTTACGAACCCTGATGCTGATCAAGAGTGTCAATGCTACATATACCAATACACAAGGCACGCAGCTCGCCGGTTATTTACAAAAACCTTCCATGTTTGGCGTGGATGAATTTGATAATGCCGGAACACAATTGCCATTCATACTGGGTTCGCAGAATGCAGACTTCCGGCATACCGCAGCGGATAAAGGATGGATCAGTCACTCGCGCTCATTGAACACTCCATTCACGCAGCGTAAAGAACAAAGTCTGAGTTTCCGTACTGCTATAGAACCAAATAAAGACCTGCGTATACAGTTAGATGCCTCTTTGAAAAAAGGGACTAATTATCAAGAGCTATTTCGTATCGATACAAATGGAACAAAATACGTTTCTGATAACCCGGTAAGAAACGGTACGCACAGTGTGTCTACGGTTACCATCGCTACTGCTTTTGGAGACAAAGAAACAGGTTCCGGTGATCCCAACGGTTCCAAAGCATTCGACAAGTTTGTATCAAACAGGCATACCATAGCCGAACGTTTAGGCGGTAGAAGTTTAAATTCACAAGATGTTTTAATTCCTGCATTCCTGGCGGCCTACAAAGGTTCCGATCCAGGCTCCATCAATACTTCTCCAATGCCGAATATCCCTCTTCCAAACTGGCGGATTGACTTTACCGGTTTGATGAAAATTGGAGCACTGAAAAAACGCTTTGAAGCCATTACCCTTTCACATGCCTATACTTCGGTGTACAATGTAGGTGGCTATACTTCTTCTTTATTGTACAACTCTGATTATGTACGGCCAGGTAATAACTTTCTTAATACACCGGACGCCAATCAATTCAACTCATCGGGAGATCTCATACCAGTGTATATTATCAGTGACGTAAATATCCGCGAAGCCTTCTCTCCTTTGATTGGAGTAAATATTCGAACGAAAGGGAAATGGAACTACCGTATTGAGTACCGCAGGGCACGTAACTTATCATTGAGTTTAACCAATGCTCAGATCAGAGAAGAGAACAACCAGGATTTTGTGTTTGGCGTTGGATTTGTGAAAGCGGGTGTGAAAATTCCTAAGTTCCTCACCAAGGGACAAACCAAAACGCTTAAGAACGAATTGAACGTAAGAATAGATCTTACCATTCGCGATACCAAAGGTGTACAAAGACAAATCGATCAGGTATCAACGATAACGACCGGAAGTTTGAACTGGCAAATCAAACCTACCATTACGTACAACCTTAGCACCAGAGTGAGTTTACAGTTCTATTTTGAACGTACTTATACCAATCCTAAAGTTTCTTCTTCGTTCAAACGAACAACGACATCAGCAGGGATACAGCTTAGGTTTACATTGTCTTAACAGTGATAAGTTGTAAGTGGTAAGTAATAAGTATTTACTGCCTAATCCATTTTTAACTATTTGACCAATACATTACTTACCACTTATTACTTACCGCTTACAACTAAAAAAACACGGTGGCTTTTATAAATATTATCATTATATTTATCCGTCATTTTAACTAACAGAATATATGAACTTCCCTGAAAATCTAAAATACAGCAAAGATCACGAATGGATCAAAGTAGAGGGTGAATACGGATATGTAGGTGTTACCGATTTCGCACAAAATGAATTAGGTGATATTGTATTTGTAGAAATAACCAGCATGGGTCAAGTGGTAAAATCTTCTGATATATTTGGCACCATAGACGCGGTGAAAACAGTAAGTGATCTGTTCATGCCAGTGAGTGGAGAAATAGTTGAAATCAATCCGGAGATCGAAAAAGCACCGGAGCTTGTCAACAGTGATGCCTACGGAAAAGGATGGATCGTCAAAGTGAAACTTCAAAACGCAGCAGAGCTAAACGATTTGATGGATGCAGCAGCCTACAAGAAGTCTATCGGACTTGCTTAATAAAATTCCACATTATACATTAAGTTTACTCGGATTTGCAGTCATCCTCACGTTGTGTTGGCTTCCTGCATCTACTGTTCAGGAACCTAAATGGTTTCATATCCCAAACGCAGATAAGGTCATTCATTTTGGCATGTTCTTCGTTTGGGCTTTTTGTTTAAGACGTGACTTATACAAACACATCCATCAAGTCTATAAGTTAGCTTTGATGGTGTTATTGGTAAGTCTGTTCACCGCTGTACTGACAGAGTTTCTGCAACCCATTGTATCTAACCGCATGCGAGATTGGGCGGATGGTATAGCGGACATGACAGGTGCATTAACAGCAGTTTGCTTGTTCTTTTTCTTCTTTAAAAAGAATCCCTCATGAAAAAAAGTTTTTGCTTCGCTTTCCTTTTATTGACGTTTGGAATTCAATCGCTCTCTTTTTCACAAAATATGGAGCGTGTAAAAACAGTCATTACCAAATTGAGTTCAAAGGAAATGCATGGCAGAAGTCCTGCATTTGAAGGCGATCGCAAAGCAGCGACCTATATTGAATCACTTTTTCGCGCAGCCTCCTTACAACCGGTGGGAGAATCATATATTCAGCACTTCTCCTACGACACACAAATTTTTCCAAAAAAAATGTCGCTTACCATCAATGGCAAAAAAATGCGCCCTGGTGTAGATTTTATCATTGATCCTGTTTCTACTTCCGGGAAAGGCAAAGCGGAAATTATTTATTTAGACAGTATTTTTTTCCTGCAACCCAACAAAAGACCGGTCATCGATTGTAAAAACAAAGCGGTAGTTTACGATCAGAAATATTATGCACGACTCAATGAACTTCCATTAGAAGTGATACAAAACATCTACAGTGCAGCCTGTATAATCGAATACAATCACCCTAAGCTTACGATGTCTATTGCGTCCAAGCCATTGAGTGTTCCGTTCTTTAAACTAGGCATAGTAGATGCCAATGAGCTGAAATCCGGACAATGTTCCTTTCAGTTAACTTCGGAATGGAAACAAAATTACCAATCACAAAATCTTGTAGGTATGATAAAGGGATCTGTTCAACCGGATTCTTTTATCGTGTTCAGTGCGCATTATGATCACTTGGGACATTTAGGAAAGAAGACCTATTTCCCTGGTGCCAATGACAATGCCAGCGGAATTTCTATGCTCAATGAATTGGCACATTATTACAGCGACACATTACACAAACCGGCTTATAGTATTCTCTTTATAGCATTTGGTGCAGAGGAAGCAGGATTGATAGGATCTAATTATTTCACACAACATCCTATGGTTCCTTTGAAACAAATAAAATTCTTACTCAACATAGACATTGTAGGCACGGGAGACGAGAGCATCACCGTAGTCAATGGAACAGAGTACCCTACCCGCTTTGCTAACTTAGACTCGCTGAATAAAGTAAATCACTTGTTACCTGCTATAGTGAAAAGAGGTAAAGCGGCCAACTCCGATCATTACTTCTTTACACAAAAAGGAGTGCCTGCTTTTTTCATTTACACCAATGGAAAACAAAAAGCGTATCATGATGTATTTGACAAAGCAGAAACACTGCCCTTGAGCAAATACAAAGAGCTTTTTACACTCTTCACTCTTTTTGTAAAAACACTGTAAAGATTCTTCCTTCTGTTTTAATTTTTATATTTTAGCTTTATACCTTATACGTTCTTCATGTCAAAAAAATATTACCTGATTATCCTCCTACTTCTCGCCGCTGCGTTGGAGTTTTGGCACTTGGGCAGTCAGCCGGTAAAAGAATATGACGAGGCGCGCTACGCAGCCAATGCCTTCGAAATGATGGAGAATAAAGATTATGTAAACCTGCATTATCTCGGAAAACCAGACACTTGGGTGGCACGGCCACCTGTGAAAGCATGGCTCATCATTGCCGGGTACAAGCTGCTTGGCTACAACGAATGGGGACTTCGCTTATCTTCTGCCTTGGCTATATTAGTCTTTTTCTTTTTTGCTTTCCGCCTGATCAACCTTTACCTGAAAGAACAATATGCCTTTCTTGCCTGTCTGATGCTGCTCTCTGTAAAAGGCATCATAGGATTTCATGTAGGTAAAAATGCCGATATGGATGCAGAGTTGATTGCACTCATCACGGCCTCTACTTATTTCTTTTTAAAGTACATTGATTTCGGAGACCGCTCATCTGCCTTATGGTCGGGGCTTTTTCTGGGACTTAGTTTTTGGGTAAAAACAACCGCTTGCTTTTACTGCATCCCAGGATTGATGTTGTATGTCATTGTATCGGGCAAGTTTAATCAAACCTTCCGCAGCAAATATTTCTGGTCGGGTATTGGTATTTTCATCTTCATGGTTTTATCATGGTTTGTAACTCTTAAAATTTGGGGATGCGACTACAATTGCAACGCAAAAGATTCCTTCCATACATACAGCAACTCTTGGGAGACCATGCTCATCTACGATACATGGGACCGCTTCACCGCCAGCACATTCGACAAACACCCGGTGGAACCCAACCGCGAGTTCTTTATTCATTCCATAGATTCTATATTCAATGTGTGGAACTACTTCTTCTATGCAGGATTGCTGCTCTATTTGTTGAATAGATTTAGTCCCGGCAGAAAAGCAGATTTCATTTCATCACCTTTTTATAAAATCTGTACACTCTCTATCTGTGTGCTTGCACCGATCATACTTCTTCTCACATTCGGCATGCACAAGCTGCCTTGGTACACCAGCCCGAGCCTATTGTTTCTGGCTATATTGGCCACGTATGCAGTGCATGAAATCTCAAGCAAAATCCCTTATACGTATTGGATCATCGCTGGACTCCTGATCTTTACTACGACACGTCATTTTCTGTTTTTAGAAGAAGAAATCCAGGAAAAAAATGAAGTCTATTTTCTACGGGAAAATACGGCTCTTTGGAAAGACAGTCCAACAATCTATTATGTGGAACCCATACGCCAAAACATCTATATTTATCTGCGGTGGCAAGGTAAAAAAGTGGTAGCATTCAAACCTGGAAAATCACCGTCAAACGGAATTGTGATAGGCGAACAAGCGGAATTTTCCCCTTACGCGAATCAACTGGAACAGCTCGTTTCCAGCAAGGAAGAAAAACACAAAAGATTGCTGTTTATCGCTCGAATTAAGCCTTAATTCAGGCATTTTACCGTTAAGAGCTTTCTGCTCAAGCCCAGGTCAATGTGCTGAAAATCTTTTTTCATATAGCAGGCATAACTTTTTGTCCTTTATATGCCATTTTTTATACGATAAGTCTTTAACTTGTCGTTACTATTCTCGGATTCTATCCTCTCCGGAGGAAATATATAACAATATGCATTTGAAGTCATTTCTTATCACCCTCCACAGCATACTTTTTCTAACCCTTTTTCTTGTTGTTGGATGTAAAAGACCGAAAGACAGCGCGATATCAGTGGATGACAAACAAAGCTTGGGAACGTATTACCTCGATTCTTTTTCTGCGTCGCTTTCTACCGTGCTCGTAGATTCGTTACCTACATCTACCAGTGATAAAATGCTGATTGGCTACTACACCGATCCAAGATTAGGCACTTATTCTTCGGCATCTTATCTTCAGTTTTCACTCAACGGTATCGATGCCGATCAAAATGGAAGCGAAGATATTCTTACGGGCTATACGGGAACACCGATCTATGACTCTCTTGTCGTAGAAATGACTCACATTTATACCTATGGTGATACAACCAGTGCTCATCACATGAACACCTATCGATTAACTCAGGATATGCAATTGGTGGGTGGCACATCTTACCTTTACAATGGACAAACTTTCGCTCACGAAGCAATAGCATTAACTACGAACAACATTGGTTATTCTATAGCGAATGGTGCCAACTTGAGAGTGAAGTTGCCTGATGCATTGGGACAAGAATTTTTCAACTTAGCTTATGACAGCGATCCCCGCGTGGCAAATACGGAGGCATTTAAAAACTATTTTAAAGGATTGGCCTTCGTACCGGATGTAACAAATAAATCCGTCTTTGGTTATGCTAAGAATCCCGTCATTAAGCTTTACTGGCATGACTCAGACAATCAATCGACCGTAAGATTTTACACTTTTAAATACAACGCCGCTTCAGATCTTTTCTTTAATCAAATCAAGAACGATCGTTCATCAACTAGCCTCGCTTCTCTTACACAAATTTACCAGGAGATCGATGCCACACAAACCAACAGCGAAGCCTTTGTCATGACCGGCGTTGAATTAATGACTAAAATAAAATTCCCGTACCTTAATGACATCAAAGCCGCTTATCCTAATTTTGCGATTAACAGAGCGGAGTTGATCATTCAACCAAAAAACCTTACCTATAACCAATTGTACAGACTTCCGACTGATCTGGTATTGTACAGAACCAACAATACCAATATTCCGGGAGCAGTCATTACGTATACCGGAACAGCGGTTCCCGAAGTCATTAGTCCGGTTGTTGATTATGAATCCAACGTAGCTACCTACTATAAATTCGAAGTCACCGACTTTATACAAGATCAATTGAAAACAAGCTTTTATAATCAAACAGCTTTAATGCTGACATCACCACGGTCTTTCTCCGGTAACCGTACGGAAAAACTAGTATTGGATAACAATCCTTCTTCCTATACTATCAAACTAAAAGTATACATTACCATATTTTAAAAACAAAACAATGACAAAGCAGAATTTAATCAAAATAGTAAGCTTAGCAATTTTAGTTGCTTCAACCACTGTTTTTCAAGGTTGCAAAAAAAGTGACAGCACAGCAGCTACTGCCGTTGGAGACTGGGTAAAAGGAGGTGTTCTGAGCGGAACAGACAGAAGCAACGCTGTTGCATTTGAAATCAGCGGATTTGGATACCTAGGGACAGGATTTGACGGAACCAGTCGCATGAACGACTTCTGGAAGTATGATCCTAATACTAATGGTTGGACTCAAAGAGCCGATTTTCCTGGTCCTGCAAGAAGTGAGGCGATTGGTTTCAGTATTTTAGGTAAAGGATATATTGGTCTAGGTTACGACGGAATCAACCGTTTTAAGGATTTCTACGAGTATGACACTACTGCTAATGCTTGGACAGCCAAGTCTGATTTCGGAACAACATTACCTGCACAAACTCATCCTGTAACGGGCAG
>JAQBNS010000032.1 GCA_028288405.1 Chitinophagaceae bacterium | reverse complement strand
GCAACATACTCATACTGCAGTATGATCAATGTGCTTTTGGAAAAATATAGCCAATCGTAAAACCTAATCGAAAGGGGACTTTGATAGAACCTGAACTAACGCTTGAAAAAGCATTTTTGTAAATTTTATTTTCTTCCGGCCAGTTACGTTCCATCATTCGGTAACCAATCCCCAAACCAATGTATATATCCAACGTGAATCCTTTTTTATGTGCGTCTTTTATCAATCGATCACCTACTAATACAGAATACTCAAATGTTCGTTCTGTAAGATCTAAAGACACCTCTTGATGAGGTATCATAATCGTATCCATTACATTTACCGAATAAACAGTACTCGTATACCTTAATTCATGCGCGAAATAAAACATACCGTAATCCTGATCTTTCTGATAAAACTTCTGCCGAACATACAATTGATATCCAATATAATTAATCTCGTTCAAAGGAGCCGAAGAGTGACTTTTGAACATTGGTTTACTTAAATAAGTAGCACCGAATTCATAGCCTATTCGTTCCTGAAAATAAATTTCCACACTCGCCGGTAAGGCATTCCTCAGTAAAGCCATAGGATTGGCTCCTACAATGTATCCTCTTAACTCATTCACTCTTGGTGTAAAATACCGGGAACGTTTTTTACGTATAACCATATTGGGCATTTCTATAGGAGGCAAGGTATCTTTGGGAGGCGCAACAACAGAGTCTAACGGTAAGTCTTCAAATGCGGGAGCATCCTTATCGTAATATGTTTTGTATAAACCAGCCAATTCACCATTCGGTTTATAAAGACGCCATATCCCTGTTTTATGTCCGTCTTCCAACAAACCTTCCATCTTATTCGTACCGTCTTTATAATAACCCAGATACTTTCCTTTGCCTTGCTGATAAAAGCATTTGCCTTCTTGCTCACCGGTTTCGTAATAATAATTCCACTGCCCTTCATTCTTATCATTCTCTATGGAACCTTCAATCTTCAATTTACCGCTATCATAAAATTCACGATAGACTCCCTTGCCTCCTTTAAAACTACCCTCTCCTATTTTCTTACCCGCAGTATTGAATGTAGTCCAATCTCCTTCTTTCTTGTCGTCGGTATATTCTCCTTTAGAGGCAAGCACTCCGTTTTCATGAAAATACTCCCAGGAGCCTGATTGCTTACCCTGAGTATAATTACCTCTGGAAGCCACAGCACCGGACTTATCATAGTAGACCCATGGTCCTTCTTTCAGGCCATCCTTCTCTACACCTTCACCCAATACCTTCCCATTATCATGGTAATACTTCCATGTTCCAATACTTCTTCCCTCTATCAAAAGCCCTTCACTTTTCTTTGCACCGTTAGGATAAAACTCGCTGTACATTCCTCTGTCTTCGTGGAAATCAGCCTGTGCCTTAAAGTTTCCACTCTCATCATAAAACTTCCAGCGCCCTTCTCGTTTATCGTTTACATATACACCATCCGTTTTTAAAATGCCGGCAGTACTTTCAAAATAATATTTCCAATCACCTTCTTTCTTTCCTTCTTTATAAGAACCTTCTGTACTGATGTTACCATTTTCATAATAGTATTTCCAATCACCGTATTTTATAGTTCCAGTCAATTTACCATACGATTTGACAAGACCAGATTCGTAGTAGTAATACCACAAGCCTACCGGTATATCATTCTTGAAAATCCCTTTTGATTTAACTTTTCCATTTTGGTAAAAAGAAGTATAGGTACTGTCGCGAACCGTAGCATTCTTTTTTTTCTTTACCAGAAAAACTTCGTGCTTTACTTTCTTGGCCGCGTCGTAGTATATTTCTACACTCTGATGTGTTTGAGCATTGGCGTCTACAGTCAAAAATATACCGCCCAGTACAGTGCAACACACACTGACTAAAAATGGTGTATACTTCAACGCTGTATGCTTCATCTATACCGGTAATTTTGAAAACACTTCTTTTTCAACCCAACTTCTACCCCAGTTTTCTATTTCTTCTGCTGTCCACAATTCATTAAAGAAAATTCTTTTCTGAAAACGCGGAGGAAGGTATTGTCTCCAATTCGTTCCTCCCGTAGCAGATGCTACATCTTTGTTTTTAATCAAATGATGAATAGCATGTTTAAAGTGAGTCAAAGGCCAAAACAAATTAGCATACATATCATACTTCTTCATTTCGTCAACCAGAGACTTTTGCGTTTGATCGTCAAAAGAAAGTCTGCGGTATACAGACCATAAATTCTTGGTACGATGATCTTCTGCTACCCTTAACAACATTTTATCGTATTCTTGTTCAAATGCTTTTAAGGTCAAAGTTTTCTTACCCGTCGCCGCATCTACTGCTCCCTTTTTCCAATAAATTTTTTCAAACATTTCTTCCGTAGTGATGTAATCATCGTCTCCCAATATTGCTCTATCATTTGGATGCACCAGATTAATCATATCCGTAGAAGCCAATTCGACCATGCGGTATTGGACCGATTGAAAACCACTGGCAGGAGACAATGCCGCTCTGAATTTCAGAAATTGCTCTTGCTCTAATCCCACAGAAATAATATCAAACGATTCAATCATTTGACCGAAACACCAGTTCAATCGTTCTATACGTTGTCTGAAAAAATCTGCAGAAACAGTTTCTTGTTCTTGCAGCAAATTGAGTTCATGTAAAATTAATTTGAAATATAATTCTGTGATTTGATGGTAAACGATAAAAACCATTTCATCAGGAAAATCTGTACGAGGTTTTTGAAGAGACAGCAAGGTGTCTAACCGGATATAATCCCAATAATTAACATACTTTGCATACAACAAACCCGTCAGATGAGTATTTAAATCCTGTCCGTCAGATTCATACCTTTCATGAAGGGAAGCCAGTATTTCGTTTGTTTTATTTTCGGGATCGGGAGGCACCATATTCTGTATTTTTTCGTATCTATACCCAGGAGAGTATTTCTTAAACTTTCAACACTAAATTTAATAATATCACCTAGATATACAAGGTATGAAACAACAACAATTTGATAGTCCTGATTATTACGCCATAGACGATCTATTATCGGATGAGCATAAGTTGATCAGGCAGAGCGTCAGAGAGTTTGTCAATCAATCCATACGCCCTATCATTGAAAAATGTGCGCAGGAAAACCATTTTCCAACAGAGATGATCAAAGCCTTCGGAAACCTTGGTGTATTTGGACCGACAGTTCCTGAAACCTATGGAGGTGGAGGATTGGATTATATCGCTTATGGCATCATGATGCAAGAAATCGAACGTGGAGATTCAGGCATGCGCTCGCTTGCTTCTGTTCAGGGATCATTGGTCATGTATCCGATTTATCAATACGGTTCGGAAGAACAAAAGAAAAAATACCTCCCTAAATTGGCTTCAGGAGAAATGCTTGGTTGCTTCGGATTGACGGAACCGGATCATGGTTCCAATCCCAATGGCATGGCCACCAAAATAACAGATCAGGGAGACCACTTCTTGCTTAACGGAAGCAAACTCTGGATCACCAATTCCCCTCTCGCAGATATAGCCGTAGTATGGGCGAAAAATGAAGCGGGAAGAATTAAAGGACTCATTGTAGAACGAGGCATGGAAGGTTTTTCCACTCCGGAAATACATAACAAATGGTCTTTGAGAGCGAGTATAACCGGCGAGTTGGTGTTTGACAATGTCAAAATCCCCAAAGCTAATTTACTTCCAAATGCGGATGGACTGAGTGGTCCATTGGGCTGTCTTGATTCTGCCCGTTACGGTATTGCATGGGGGGCATTGGGGGCAGCCATTGATTGTTATGAAACAGCCAAACAGTATTCATTAGAACGTATACAATTCGATAAACCTATTGCTTCCTTTCAGTTGGTTCAAAAAAAATTAGCCGAGATGTTAACCGAAATTACCAAAGGACAGTTGATGGTATGGCGATTGGGCATGTTAAAGAATCAAGGTAAAGCTACAACAGGAATGGTTTCGATGGCCAAACGAAACAATGTCGAGTTAGCGCTAAATGTAGCACGTACGTCCAGACAAATTTTAGGAGCAATGGGAATTACCGGTGAATACCCGATCATGCGTCATATGATGAACCTTGAATCTGTGGTGACTTACGAAGGTACGCACGACATTCATTTGTTGATTACAGGAAATGAAATTACCGGTATACCCGCTTTCAAATAACAACATGAAGGAGCAAGAGCAGCGCAAGTTTTTGCTCCTTATTTTTTTACGACTAACTGCAATTGCCCAAAGATAATTTTGATCAACCCGAGCATCAGGGCAATCATGACAGAGGCCGATTTCAAGTCAACAAAGGATACGATAAGTACTGCACAAATACCAAGCATCACTGAAAACTGCTGAACAAATATTCGCAGCACAGGAGTAAGAATAGCAGTCACTAATTCGACTTCTGTATTTCTTGCTATAAGATTGTATTTGTAATACTCTGAAGTTTGTTGAAGAACAATAGCCAACACTCCCAAAAGAAATTGCTTCTCATCAGACAGTATCACATCCCAAGATGGCAAAGACATTACCATGCCTAATACATTATGCACAGCCGTGATTTGCCCATAAGAAAAAACACCAATCACTAAACACAAAGATAAAATGGCAATCGCTTTAAATGTTGGTGTTGAGAGAGTCTGATCTTCTGACAATTTCGCTTTACTCTTCCACCATTTTAACGATGTAAAAATACACATCACTACTGTTTCTATAACATAGTACAGCACAACAAGCAAAGGGCCCCAATTCCAGTACCAAATAAAGATCAATAAGAATAGAATGTCGAAAACGTTCTGTAAAAAATCAACCGATACAGGCAAAGGCCTGTATCGGTGCTTGTCAACAATGGGTAGCCATTGATAGGATATTTTATAAGGAGTCATTTATTTTTCTAGAATAAGAGCTGCTGCTCCTAATAAACCAGCATCGTTACTCAAGGTTGCCTGTTTGATTTCCAGTTCATCGGTATAATAAGCAGGTAAATGCTTCTTCAACTTCGCTAACATATCCGGTTTGATCAACTCTATTGCCGGAGAAATTCCTCCACCTATTAAAATTTTATTCAAATCTAATGTACGTATCACTCCTACCATCGTTTCTCCTAAGAATCTTCCCGCATACTTATATACTTCTAAAGCAATCTCATCGCCTTTATCGGCTTCTTCTTGTATTGATTTAGGATCTAAATCTTCTACAGTATGCAAAGTGGATTTATAAGAAACATCTTTCACCAATAACTCTTTAGCATAAGCTACAAGATTTTTAAGTCCAACCTGTTCTTCCAATGTTTTACCGGTGTGTGTAAGGATATGTCCGATCTCTGTTCCATTCCCTCTTACACCAATAAATAATTTACCTTTCATCACCACTCCACTTCCTACGCCTGTACCCAGTGTCACAAGAATGTAGTTATCAAAGCCTTTATGTCCACCGAAATAATACTCACCCAATGCAGCACACTTCGCATCGTTTTCAATTTTAAAAACGATACCAGGAAATCTGGAGTTCAACAAAGGAACAATGTATTCATCTTTGACAGAAGGAATATTAGGAAGCAAAACCACTTTCTTTCTGTCTCCTGAAAGCAAGCCTGGCCAGCCTATTCCTACACCGGTAACGCCTGGAAACTGTTTCAAATAATTTCCGATCTCATCTGCCAGGTTATTGATAAAACCACCTTGAGTAATCCATCCTTCTGTTTTGAATCGTTTGGAATGAGAAATTTCTCCTTCATGAGATACGATACCAAACTTTGCCGATGTGCCTCCAATGTCAATTCCTAAAATCATAATTGTATAACTAAATCAATGAATATAAAAGTAAATAAGTCGCAGCTCCTGCGATGTAACCTATAAAAGCCAATAAACCAATTTTTTTCAGATACCACCCGAAATCTATATTTTCCATCCCCATAGCAGCCACACCAGCTGCTGAACCAATAATCAATATACTGCCACCAGTACCGGCACAATAAGCCATAAACTGCCACAACTTATGATCCATCGGATAAAGACTCAAATCATACATACCCATAGAGGCAGCAACTAATGGTACATTATCTATCACAGCAGAAGCTAAACCAATAATAAACACAATCGCATCTTCGTTGCCTACCAGTTCATTCATCCACGAAGAAAAAGAAGCCAGCACGTCGATTGTTTGCAGAGCACTAATGGCTAATAATATTCCCAAAAAGAATAAAATACTAGACGAATCTATTTTTGAAAGCGCATGAGCTACAGAAAGGGGTTTCTTCACTTCATCATCTTTTCTACTATTAACCATTTCAGAAATGATCCAGACTACTCCTAAGGACAGCATCATCCCCATCATGGGAGGAAGATGAGTGAGTGTTTTGAATATGGGCACAAATATAAGTGCCGATATACCGGAGAAAAACATGATGTTTCGATCCGACACTGAACTTTCCGTTTCATTTTGTTGAGACGATGGATACAATTCAAGTTTTAACGTTCTGAATCTAAAACTTAAAACAATCAGCGGAGCAAACAGACAAACCAGACTTGGAATAAACAAGGTCTTCATAATACCAGTTGCCGATAGTTGACCACCTATCCACAACATCGTAGTAGTCACATCTCCGATTGGAGACCAGGCTCCTCCTGCATTTGCAGCGATGATGACGATACCGACAAATAATTTGCGCTGGTCTGAACTGGAAATAATCTTTCGCAGCAAAGCGACCATTACAATAGTGGTAGTTAAATTATCCAGTATCGCTGATAGTGTAAAAGCCAGTAAGCCGACCAGCCATAGAAGAGGTATCGCTTTTTGAACAGTGATGCGGTCGGTAATCACTCGAAATCCGCCATGTACATCTACCAGTTCAACAATGGTCATTGCTCCAAATAGAAAAAATATAATTTGGGCGATTTCATTGAGGTGATGTCCTAGAGCATGAGAGATAAAATGATGGTAGGCATCCGATAAATCTAAATTGGAAACCTGTGATTGAAATTCAGTAAAAGAGGCGTGATGACCAGGTCCCATTAGAGCAACAATTGTCCAGCAAATAATACCAGTAACTAATGCAGATGCTGTTTTATTAATTTTAATCGAATGTTCAAAAACAATAGCGAGATACCCGATTACAAAACAACTTATTACTAATAATTCCATCATACTAAACAAAAGGAACTTACAGCTCCTTAATTCTATTTCCCAATTTAAAACTAAAATCCTTAAAACACAGGAGACCGCATACTTTTGTGGATTATTTTCGAAACCGTTTGGTCGATTTAGCCGATTAATTAGTAGTTTTAATCAAGATGTTAAAAATATCATTTACCTCTTCTTCTCCTGATCTAACGGACCTGCAAAACGATGAAAACTTACGTCCGGCCGTTGCTTTGATCAATAACTGGAATACGGGTGCTGATTCATTTACATTCTTCTCATCGGGTTCAACAGGTTCTCCCAAACCGATTGTACTATCAAAAGCTTTCCTTGTTGCAAGTGCCAATCGCACCATACAATTATTCAATATTAATTCTTCTGATCGTTTACTGTTGGCATTGAACACTTCCTTCATGGGAGGTATGATGATGATCGTACGAGCCTTGGTTGCACAGTGTGAATTAATTTACATCTCACCTGCTGATCTCAATGTTTCAAGTCTTAACGCCTTACCATCCATCAAACTAGCTTCTTTAGTTCCATCTCAAGTTCATGGGCTTTTAGAAAAAGCTACAACTGATCCTTTTTCAAAAATTGAAAACCTATTGTTAGGAGGTGCACCCATAAGTCAATCATTGGAACGCTCTTTAATTAACTTAAAAAGCAGCTGTTGTTTTTTCCATACCTATGGAATGACCGAAACCGCTTCACATGTTGCCATTAGAGCATTAAACAATCAATCTACACCATACCACGCCTTAGAAGGTTTTGAGTTTTCAATAGATGAAAGAGAGTGTTTGGTTATACGATATATCGATATTCCAGAGTTCACGCTATATACCAACGACGTAGTAGAGTTGCTATCGCCTAAATCCTTTCAATGGTTGGGGCGTATCGATTGGGTCGTTAACTCCGGAGGCATCAAGTACAATCTGGAAATAGTAGAAGAATGTATTGTCAATTTCCTACGCAATAATCATCTTGATAACCACTTTACCTCTTACAAAACTCAGGATGAAACTTGGGGAGAAAAATGGGTGCTTATCCTTACAGGATCACTTCAGCAAGAGCACATTAATTTGCTTAAAGCACATTGTAAAAACACGCTTGGGAAATATATTTATCCTAAGGAAATTCTTTTCACTAAAAAAATAGTCTACCTCCCCAGTGGAAAAGTAGACCGTTTAACTTCTTATCATCAAGCAATTAAACCTTTGATTTAAAACGCTTATCAAATTCTGTAGCAATTGTTTTAGCATCAAAATTGTAGGGCTTCTTAGAGATATCTACCGGTACTACAACTTTTACACCTTCAAAATCAGTGAAGCGCACGCCTACCTTAGGTAGACCAAAATCCTTATCTGCAGAACTAATATCTTCAAAAAGGATGTCCAGGATGTTAAGTAGCTTCTTGTCTAACTTTTGGGCTTCCAATAGAGTCATCAAATTCGTAGACAAAGCAGGCAAATAATCCGCATTCAACGATGCCAATTTAAGTTCTACCAACTTTTCTCTTACATCATAAAACTCATCCAGAATGATGTCCCAAACTTCTTCAGCAAATGAATCATCATCCAAGGCGTCCTCTTCTACGTCATCAATTAATAATAACAATTGATTCCATAAGTAGATTTCTATCCCACCATTTGCATAAGTAGCCTTTACTTCTGTATTTGCTAAAGAAATTCCAGTTTCTTCATCAAGCCTTTCTAGTAGACTTTCAACCAAAAAACTCATAACTGTTTTACACTAATTTTAATTTACGATAATACGTAATTTCGTGAAAATAAAAATGAAATTAAAATGAATAAAAAAAAATTATATACTTTAAGTTATTCCAACATACTTAATCCCCCACCTTACCTCTATAAGCTGGACATCCATTTTGATTTCACAGACCATGGAGTCCATGTAAAGTACAACAAGCTCTTTTTAAGTAGAGAAGATTTTTCTGAAGAGGAATTGGAAGAAGAGGGATTTAGCTTGCATGACGATGTAGAGATCAATAGTGCCCTTAGCAGAAGCTGGGCTACCTACTTTAAACAATTGATAGATCTCTCTAATTGGAGTCCTGACAAGCCCTCTGAGAACATTGGCAATACCGTTTCCCTCCATTCACCCGATGAAGCCGAAATCAAATACGCAACGTTA
>JAQBNS010000041.1 GCA_028288405.1 Chitinophagaceae bacterium | reverse complement strand
TTTAATAAACTAACAACTAACAACTAACAACTAACAACTAACAACTAACAACTAACAACTAACAACTAACAACTAACAACTAACAATTTTACCACCCCTTACTTTTTTTCAAAGCAGTGATATGTGCCAGGTGATGATTGCCATGCCAAGCATAAACACCGATGTTTTCATCCAGTCTGAAGCGTTTTCCATGTTCCGGGTGAATAAATGTTCGCTTTAAGTCTTCCGTACTAAGAGATCTCAGCAAAACAGTCCAGCGTTGATGAAGACCTTCCAATAGCAATAGAGCAGGTTCAATGGGGATTGTATTACTATCGGCAAGTTCCGCCCAACGTTCTTCGTAATATGGTTTGATGGTGGGTTCTTCTTCTGTCAATGCCAGTTTAAAACGGATCAAACTATTCATGTGACTGTCTGCACAATGATTAACGACCTGGCGAATGGTCCAACCGTCAGATCTGTAAGGTGTATCGAGTTGCGCATCGTTTAGTCCATCTACCGCTTGTTTGAGTCTCGTTGGAAAAGTTTCAATGTCCTGTATAAAACCATCCAGCAATTCCGGGCTGAGGATTTTGGGTGCTTCAAATTTACCGATCGGAAATTTCAAAGATTCTAGTGTATTCGTAGGCATAAATAATAAGTAAGCATAATTGAAAATAGATGAACGGATAAAATTAAGCAGTAGAGTGAAGACTGCTTACACATTCACCTTTTACTGCTTAGTATTATGGGGTCTTTCGAATGATCACGGGATCAGATTCTACCGTGTTACTGTAGTTGCCCTTGCGGTCTTTCAACTTCACGGCAAATTTGAGCGTGTCGTCAGCCGCTTGATCATCAGAATAATTAAAAATCATCGCATAAAAAACGTCGCCTTCTATTGGCCCAGGGGTACCAACCGGCGCAAGAAGAGGAAGGTGTCCGTTGAAGGGAAGATCAAACGTTGCCAGATTATATATGCCGTTAGTTTTTCTATAGACGTCTACAAAATAATCTACGTTGTCTTCTGAACGTTGATCATCCGGAAAACCAAGATCACCGTCACCATCTTCAAAGTGTATCCCGATAATCACTGAATCCGCAAATAAAGAATCGCCTACAGGACTTTGATCAGCATTGTAAAACGTTTTTTTATTGATATCCTTAAATTGGATATTGGGTGTTTCCGAAAATTTGGGTACCTTTCTACAGCCTGTCAATACAGTACTTAGACATGCTGCGAGCACGAATAAGAAGGGTATAAGCCGGTATGTAGTAGACTGTATCATCTAAAGGATCTATTCCTAAAGATAAACGATAATGATTGATAGAGAAAGCTTTCAAAAGAAAATATTATCGATTGATTCCGATGCATCTTTCAATGCGTTGGCATTAGAGCTTTTTCGGGAACAATCGGCACATAATTTAGTTTACAAAGAATACTTGAGTTTGATCGGTAAGCGCGTTTCCGATGTATCGCATTATACGGCAATTCCTTGTTTGCCGGTGTCATTTTTTAAAACTCAACGTGTGATTTCGGTTTCTACTGCTGAGCTGGAGACCGCACAGCAAACGATCGTATTTAAAAGCAGTGGTACTACTCAACAAGAACGAAGCACCCACTGGGTATACGATGCCTTGTGGTATGAGAAAATTACGTTAGAAGGCTTTTACCGTTTTTTTGGTGAAATCAGTGACTATGTCATCATTGCCTATTTGCCTTCTTATTATGAGAATAAGGAGTCGTCTTTGTTGTACATGATCAATCATTTTATAGCTGCCAGTAGAAATCCATTATCTGGTTACTATGATTTTGCAAGCTGGGAATTAGAAGAGGTGTTAAAGAAAAGCCGGGCAGAAGGAAAAAAAGTGTGGATCATTGGAGTAACGTATGCTTTATTGGATTGGGCAGAAAGTAACAAAAAAATAACATTGGATGATTCTGCGGTTATTTTAGAAACTGGAGGCATGAAGGGCAGGAGGAAGGAATTGGTTCGGTCAGAATTGCATGAGCGGTTAAAAAAAGGGCTTGGCGTGGCAAAGATCTACTCCGAATATGGCATGTGTGAAATGTTATCGCAAGCTTATTGCTTTGAAAAAGAGGAGTTTGAACCTGTCCCCTGGTTAAGATTCGGGCTTAGGGAACTCAATGATCCCTTTGGGAGTTTGCAAATAGGAAGTGGCGTTATTCAAGTCTTTGACCTGGCCAATATGGACAGCTGCTGTTTTCTGGAAACACAGGATATCGGTCAACGAGATAGTGGCGGAAAACTGAAAATATTGGGCAGATTAGACAATTCCGATATTAGAGGATGTAATTTATTGTATCAAAACTAGATTGATTTTTGGTTTTAGATAGAATTCCTTATATTTGTAATAGTAAAATTAACCCAAATACGAGATCTAATGAAAACAAGATTAGTTGCTTTGATCGTTCTAGTTGCCTTAGGAGTTATCTCTGCTTGTTCGCCGCACAGAACTTGCCCTACTTACATGAAAAATAACTCAACAGTAGAAAAAGAAGCTAAAGTTTAGTCTCTTTATAACTGTTTATTTAAAGATATATAAAAGAGTCCCTCAAAAGAGGGGCTCTTTTAATTTTTTACATATAATTTTGCATCCTCGAGTGTGATCTTCTTATCGCTCATGATGACCAAGCGTTCCACCACGTTTTTAAGTTCCCTGATGTTTCCTGTCCAGGCTTGTTGTTGAAGGTAATCCATTGCTTTGGCGTCCATATTCTTTTTAGGAGAACCATATTCATCGGCTATTTGCTCCAGAAAATGTTCTACCAATAAAGGAATATCATCTTTTCTATCTTTTAAGGAAGGTACTTGAATCACGATGACAGCAAGCCTGTGGTACAAGTCTTCGCGAAATCTGTTTTGTTTGATCTCTTCTTGTATGTCCTTGTTGGTAGCGGCAATGATTCGAACATTTACTTTAATGTCTTTTTCACCGCCTACACGTGTGATTTTATTTTCCTGAAGAGCACGCAATACCTTGGCTTGGGCGGCCAAGCTCATGTCGCCGATTTCATCTAAAAACAAGGTACCTTCATTTGCTTGTTCAAATTTTCCGATGCGTTGTTTGATGGCAGAAGTGAAGGCGCCTTTCTCGTGACCGAACAATTCACTTTCAATCAACTCAGCAGGTATAGCTGCGCAGTTGACTTCTATAAAAGGTCCATTGCAACGGTTGCTCTTCGCATGCAGCCAACGTGCCACCAGTTCTTTGCCCGATCCGTTAGGACCGGTTACAAATACACGAGCTTCTGTTGGAGCGACCTTATCAATGGTTTTATGAATCAGTTGTATGGGAGCAGATTGCCCAATGATGTCAAACGTTTTACTGATTTTCTTCTTAAGCACTTTGGTTTCCGTTACCAAATTGCCTTTATCCATCGCATTGCGGATTGTAATAAGAAGGCGATTCAAATCAGGTGGTTTAGGAACAAAATCATAGGCTCCTTTTTTGGTTGCCTCCACGGCATTTTCAATG
>JAQBNS010000005.1 GCA_028288405.1 Chitinophagaceae bacterium | reverse complement strand
ACAAACGCATCGAATACGATTATGATTTGATCAGTGGAAATGTAAGACAAGTCACTTACCAACCAGGCTTGGCAGACCGTTATATGCACCGTTACGAATACGATGGTGATAATCGGATCAGAACTGTGTATACGAGTAAGGATAGTATTATCTGGGATAAAGACGCCAAGTATTTCTTCTACAACCATGGCTCTTTGGCTAGAACGGAGATAGGTGATCTGAAAGTACAGGGAATGGACTATGCTTATACCATACAAGGTTGGATCAAAGGGGTAAATTCAGAGAGTCTTGACGCGAGTAAAGACATGAGCAAGGATGGTAGCACAGCTTCAACCAATCTCAATGCTCGTATAGGACAGGATGCTTTTGGATATAGTTTAGGCTATTACAAGAATGATTACTCTTCAGCAGGTGCTGGTAGTACTGCTTCGGCTTTCATGGCTTCATCTTCGGGTAATACCAACTTAGCTGCTGATGCACCTTCATTATACAATGGTAATATCAGTCGCATGGTATCAACAATTACAGATCCAATGACAGGCAATGTCTTGCCGCAGATGACCGCTTATCGTTACGATCAACTCAATCGCATCAAGCAACTCAAAGCGTATGCAGATCTCAATGTAGCAACCAATACATGGGGAAGTGGTTCTACATATGATGCTTCGTATAAAGAGAACTATACCTATGATGCCAATGGTAACATCAAGACACTTCAACGCAATGGCAAGCTCAACACTGGTAGCAATCCTACACCACTGGCTATGGATAACCTGACGTATAATTATGAGCAGATCGCAAATACTTTGGCTACCTACACTAAAAATACCAACAAACTTAGATGGGTGGATGATGCTGTAGGAACCTCTAATTACTCTGCAGATATCGATGATCAGGACATTAACAACTACGACTACGATGACATCGGTAATTTAAAATTGGATGCACAAGAAGAAATTGTGGATATCGATTGGACCGTGTATGGTAAAGTACAACGTGTGATAAGAACAACTACTAGTTCGAAACCGGATTTAGAGTTCTTATACGATGCAACAGGCAATAGAATTGCTAAGATTGTAAAACCGGCAACGACCAAAGCGGATGCGACAACTTGGACTACAACTTGGTATACGCGTGATGCGAGCAGTAATGTGATGGCAACTTATGAGCATAGCAAAAACGTGCAAAATAATGAAAAATATTTGCATTTGGAACAAATGGTTTATGGCTCATCACGTATAGGAACCGATAATATTCATGAAGATTTACTAGCTTCTACAGCAAGCAGTATGTTTAGTAGAACAATTGGTAATAAACATTTTGAAGGAAACAATCATTTAGGAAACGTCTTAACTGTTGTAACGGATAGACGTGTACCGGTGGATCTTGGAAATGATGGAACAATTGATTATTATCATGTAAACGTTCTTTCAAGTACTGACTATTATGCCTTTGGTATGGCTATGCCTGCTCGTACTTTCAATTCTTCTGATTATAGATATGGGTTTAATGGACAGGAAAAAGTGGATGAAATAACACCGGGACATACAACAGCTTTATTCTGGGAATATGATGCAAGGTTAGGTAGAAGATGGAATTTAGATCCTAAACCTCAAGCTCCTCTTTCTAATTACGCTTGTTTTGCAAACAGTCCAATTTTCTATTCTGATCATCAAGGAGATTCGTTAGATGTAAAAGCACTATATGAAAAAGATACAGAAGGGAATCTAAAAAATAAAGAGGCCGTTCAGCAATTTGAGCTGTTTGCAAGTACTGATGAAGGAAAGAATTTTTTACTTTCATATGCGGAAAAGGATTTTCATCTCAAAGGAGAAATTGTCAAAGATCTAGATATTTGTGCTGAAGAAGAAGGTGAAAATAGCAAATCAGGTATTGACTATACATATAAGATAGCTCCGTCTACAGCCAATTCTCCTTGGACTTCTCCTTTTCTAAAGAAAAATGGTAGATTGTCAATTCAAACAAATCTTCTTAATAAACAGCAAAATGGTTATACTGGAAAATTGGGTGCTGTAGATGATGTCGATGCTGTAACACACGAATCATTATTACATGGTTACTGGCAAACAAAAAGATATAAGGATGGAGAAAAAACGGATAGAAAAAGAATTATGGGCCCAGATCATTCTAATGATGTTTTCAAAGACTCTGATTATAAAAAGTATGGTTTGATTATTTTGAAGAAAGTTCAACAGTATGAACTAATTCAAGATATAGATAAAGATGAAAAAGATTATTCTGACGAATATTTGTATTATAACATCATGTTACCAGGATTAGGCTATGAAAGCAGAACTGATATTACGCACTAAGGTTTTATTATTACTGTTTTTGATTTTATATTCTTGTAATGTCTCTTATAGAAGCAATTATATAAAATGGGGCATTTGTAAAAGTGATTCTGATAAAAATGAATACAAATTCAAAGAAAGAAAAATTAGTAGTAATATAGTAATTGATTCAAACCTTTGCATTAATAAACAAACATTAGACAAAGTATGCAATATAAACTCAGAAGGGGCATTATGGGAATTTTATAAAATTGATTCTGTAGAGCTAGTTATTGTAAAATCAAAAGTTTATGATAATATACTTCTGAAGGATAGGCTGTATAAAATTCAAGTAACCCAAGGCGAATTTAATGAAGATCTTGCCAATACATTTTTCTATTCAACTAGATACGGTGTAATCATAAAAATTATCAAAACAGGACGTAGTAAACACTTACAATATCGCAATATTACTAATGAAAAGATGGATTCATATTCGAAAATGATTTTAAGTGATACGTTCTTTTTTGAGAAACCACTATCTAAATGATGGTCTATCATTATCCGCTGCGGTAATTATTCACCTACCTATCGCAAGTCTTAGCAGAGCGATACTTGTGACTTCTCATGAATAGGCAAGTCTGAAGACTTGCCTATTCATGAGAGCTGCTAAGCGTAAGTATACCGTGCTATTTTTTAACTGTTCCGCTGGCGCAAGTTTCCCGCTTGGGCCCATGATGACATAGAGCGTCCCGTTCGGGCCTCTACAAAGCCTGAAGTTATAATTAACCGTTTTTTATTTTTATGAGCAATAAGTACAAATATGGCAGCGACCGTCACGCACATTTTGTAACCTATACGGTAGTTCATTGGATAGATTTTTTTATCAGACTCGAATACCGTAATATCTTAATAAAAGCCATTCAACATTATCAAAAGGAGAAGGGGGTAGAGATTTATGTTTATTGTATCATGACAAGTCATATTCATCTTATTTTGCGAACCGGAGAGCATCATAGTTTAGCTGAAATCACAAGAGGTTTAAAAGGGTACACGTCAAACGTTTTTCGTAAGATTCTAGAAGATTCAACTGTTAATTATGAGAGTCGAAAAGCTGGATGTTATGGATGATGAAAAGAGTAGGATTTAAGAATTCCAATGACAAATGCTTCCAGTTTTGACAGCAAGATAGTCATCCGATAGAACTTTGGAGTGATGAAGTATTTTATCAAAAATGAATTATATTCATATGATCCGATGGTATCAGGATTTGTTGCAGAGGCAGAACATTGGCTTTACAGCAGTGCAAGGAATTATGCAGAGTTGCCGTCTTTGATTAGATTGGTTGATGATAGAGTAACCCCGAGGTTAAGCTCTATGTGATAATGGGCATCAGTTTAAACTGGCGCCAACGGATTTAGATAAACTGACTTATGATGAAAACGGAAAAGCTACGTTAGGTAGTTTAACTAATAAATATCATGGAGAAGCTCCTAAACCAGCAGAGACAAAAGATCCTGATAGTGGTGCGGAAGCTGTTCCAAGTACAAGTCCTAATAAATGATCAAATTATTTATGAAAGTGATAATTTCTATTTTCTTGCTATCTATTAGCAGTTGTATTTCAAATCAACAATTTCAAAAGAATCAATTAATCGGTTCTTGGAAATTAGATAATAATTCTGCTATTAATTACCCACTCATAGTTTTTAACAAAGACAAAAGCGCTGTATTCTCAAGCAGAAGCGATACTTTATTAAGATTTACTTTTAAGCTTAAAGGTTCTACTCTTACTTTAACAAATGTCGATGGAATAAATTATAATTGTCCTATTTCCAAATTGACTTATGATAGTTTAGTATTTGACAATTTATTAGCAAAGAAAAATCCTCAGGTTTACCTAAAAAAAGGTAACTAGTAATATAAAGCGGCTCGCGCCAGCAAGGGAACTTGTAGCTCACGAATTATTAGGGCATGGAATAGGAAGATCAACTGGTAGTGCTACCTTTGGTCATGAAGATGCTATTCAGCTAACAAATTTATATTTAAGAGTTAGAGGCGTGACATCACGCTATAGAGATGGTTCAATGCATGGAACTGGCGTTGTAATACCTCAAGCTACAGCCACCTCAATTCCTGTGTACTTACAAGTAGTCAAGCCATGAGAAAAGTCTTGTTTTTAATTTTGTTTTACGTTATTCATTCAATTGGATATTCATACCTGTCGCAAGTCTTAGCGCAGCGAGACTTGTGACTTTTAAATGAATAGGCAAGTCTTCGGACTTGCCATCTTGAGAGCTTTGAACCAAGATTTTTATAGAAGTCTTTTAAGACTATAAAACAGTTTATATATTTAGCGGAGCGTGTTCTGTTTGGATTGGTTGTTTAGCCGTCATTTAGAAGTCTGAAGACTTCTAAGTTTCATAAAAGGTCACAAGTCTCGCTGCGCTAAGACTTGCGACAGATAGAGTGAAGCTAAATTTGGAACTATGCAAGATTTCTTGGAATCTAAATATTATTCGGAATATAAACGAGGAGCTGTTTTCGGGGTACAGCAAAATCAAGTTTCCCCTCTAGTAACGAAAATGCGAAGCGAAGCAGCAAGTAAGTATGTTTTGCTTGCAAATAACTGTAGCCATGCATGTGGACAGTCAATGTCATCAGTTGGATTAGATCCAGGATATATTAAATCGGGACCAATTCGGGACAGATGGGGACAAGTATCAGAACAGTGGATTATGAGTCCTATTCCTAATATTCAATATCAACAAATGATAATAAATAATTCAAGCAGATTAGTTATGACTGTAGGAAAATGATGAAAAAAATGATCTTAATTTCTTTCGCCTGTTTGGCTATTATATTTATAGCTATACATGTTTTTAATTATTTAAAACTATTAGAAGTAAATACCGTCGATCCACAGGCATCTTTTTCTATCGAATCATCTAAAGCTACTCACTTATTTATAAGTGAATATACTGAAGAGTTTTCATCAGAAGAACACAAGTATTTTGAACGGATATGGATAGAACATGCTTGGAAGAATAAAATAGTTGAGAGAAAAGTAGTAAAAGAGATTTTAGATGGATATCAGCTAGTAGCTAGAGTCTCAAAAGCAAACAATGTTTACTTAAAGGATTCTTTGTATTTTATAAATTGGGAATTAAAGTTTGACGATAATACTTCTTTTGGAAAGGGCAATGGAGTTTATTCTGTTTTCTTGCAAAAAAAAGAATTGCCCGAGAAAATTAAAGTTATTCTTATAAAAAACATTTCATCAAGAACGGAAGATATAATTCTTCTTAAAAGGAAAACCTAAGAAGTTGAGACTACCTAATTACCTTACGGAGGTTACAAAACAGTTGATGATTTAATTTATCTCCTTATTAATGGCAGTTTGGCAATAACAATTATTTATTGTTCCAGAAGAAGAAATCAATTCGTTCTTCGATGGCGAGGTGTCTGTAAGTGTTAAAGCTTTGAATGAAATTGACTGGTCTATGCTCATTTTGTAATACGGAGCTTCACTTAGCGAAGTGTTTTATCAAAAAATAGATTATATTCATTTCAATGCGGTAGCTGATATTTGGTCAATCAAACTGAGCAGTGTATAGAAGTTCTTATAAAGGAAATAAAGAAAAGGGAGCCATATGTGCAGATATAAATAAGGCTCTACAGCTAGGAGGCAATGCGCAAGTAAAAGAGGTTAAGCGGAAGTTGTGTCAATAAGAAAAAATTGGCCAGTAATATTTGCCCTAAATGAACAGAATTATTAAGCATTTTTTGGACGTAGAATACCAAATGACAATATGTTGTTTTATTTTGGCTACTCTGTTCACTACAATTTTTAGAAGCTTTAAAAATCCTTATATTACTTAAGAGTAAAGTGTCATTTTATATTTTTATATGACAATATACTGCAATACTGGTAATGCTTAACTAATAACATGAAGGAAAATCTATTCAGAACAAACTTTTTTCTCATAGCATTCCTACTCTACTTGATAAGTAGTAGCGATGTAATGTCATCTGTCAATGATAGTAGTGTGATACAAACAAAATATGACAAAGCTTTTACTTATTACAAAAAGGAACAATGGCCTCAAGCTATTATATGTTTTACAGATGTCATTCGTGAAGATCCTAGTTATGTTAAAGCATATTTATATAGAGGTGCTTCGTATGGAATGATGAATAATTCAGATTCCGCTATTGCAAATTATCGAAAAGTATTAATGCTGGACCCAAAGAATAAATCAGCACATAAGGTATTAGGGTTGGTAAGATATGATTTGAAAGAATATAATGAGGCGATACTTGTTTTTACTAAAGGAATAGAGTACTATTCTTCAGAAGGTTTTTTTTATTATTATAGAGGTCTATGTTATTTTTTATTGGATAATTACAGCTTAGCTCTGCCAGACTTAGATAAATCTATTTCTCTTGCTGGAAAGAACGCAGCCGAGGCATACATTTTAAAGGCAACTATTAAGAGGAATGAGAAAAAGTTCAACGAGGCCAGTTCTATATTGGAAGAATTCTTTTTAAAATATCCGGATAATAAAATGGGCTATTATGAAAGAGGCTTATTTTATTTTGATCAAAACGATTTTAAAAATGCAGTAATCGATTTAGAAAAGTCGATCACTCTTGATCCGGAATTTTATGCCAAGGCTTATTTTTGGGTTGCTGAAGCCAAACGATTACAGGGACAAGATTCGGAAGCGCTTGAGAATTATAATATTTATATCCTGAAAGGAGATCCTACGGTTACGAATAAAGGTTATTTGGGAAGAGTGGCCTGCTACACGAATTTAAATAGGAAAACAGAAGCGTATACTAATATACAACTGTATGAAAATAGCAAGGGGACACGAAATGCTTCTTATTATTTGATCAAACAACAACTATTGGACAAATACGATGACTATAAAAGTTTGGTCGCACTTTATACTTCCAAAGAAAAAGATGAGATCGAAGATAGCATGCTGTACTTCAAGCAAGGCATAGCCTATGAAAATTTAGACCAACGAACAGAAGCAGAAAATGCATTTAAAAAAGCGGCTTTTACTGGTAAACCTAATCAATGGTATAAATGGTATAGTAAAGGATTAGTTGCTGCGTATGAAAAAGACTACAAGGGAAGCATTGTTGAGTTTAATAAAGCCATTGAAACAGGTGGGCCTTATGCAAAGATAAGTTTTGCCAAAGGATTCATGCTGTATCAGGACAAGAACTACCTGGAGGCTTATAAAGAATTTGGAAAAGCAATGGAAGTAGATTCTCAGTTTGCTCAGACACACCCTGAAATTTATTTGTACAATGCCAACATTAAAAACAATACCGGTAGCTCAAAACAGTCACTGGGAGAATTAAACAAATACATTACTCAAAAGCCAACTTCGTACATTGGTTATTATAACAGAGGTAAGTATTATTACCTCCAAAAAGAATATGCTTTGTCTGTAGAAGATTTTAACAAAGCACTTAGTAAGACAGACGCCACTGATAAAGAATCCATTTATTCATTTTTAGTCAACGCTTATAATGATTCGGGAAAGAAATTAGAAGCGATAAAGACATTGGATAAAATGATTGAGTTATATCGTGAACCGTCTTATTACATGATCCGATCTACAATAAAGTCTGATTTGAATTTACCTTATAAAGAAGTATTAGGAGATATTAACATGTCCATTGCTATGGATGCGGGCAATGGCTATTATTATTTTATGCGTGGTATGTATAAACAAAAATACGATACTGACACCACTCAAATCTGTCCTGATCTGATCAAAGCATTACAATTGGGAGTGCCTACAGAAGTTAAACTAATAAAAGAGAGTCTTTGCGGAAAGTAGGGGGATTATACCTTCACTAATACTTTTGCATTAATAGCTAGCCTAGCATTTTTATCTTGATATTAATGTAGTCTTCCGGACCCTATCTACCGCAAGTCTTAGCGCAGCGAGACTTGTGACTTTTAAATGAATAGGCAAGTCTTCAGACTTGCCATCTTGAGAGCTTTGAAGCAAGATTTTTATAGAAGTCTTTTAAGACTATAAAACAGTTTATATATTTAGCGGAGCGTGTTCTGTTTGGATTGGTTGTTTAGCCGTCATTTTAGAAGTCTGAAGACTTCTAAGTTTCATAAAAGGTCACAAGTCTCGCTGCGCTAAGACTTGCGACAGATAGGGATTGAAACAGTCTAAGGCGGATAGTGATAAGCTGCGGAAACAATTACAGATAAGACACAACCCAAAGATGATAAAGAAAAATAAAGTTATAAAATGGTTTTTATTTATTTCTATAACTTTTTATGTACAGAGCTGTGCAAGCCAAGTCCATTATGTTATGGATAATGGACGGTCTTATAAAGAACATGGTTTTGAATATAGGTATTCAATAGTTCCTATTGAAAATACAGGACTTGAAGTTAAGGTTTTCAATAAGGAAGGAAGTTCCGAAGGTTTTTTAACCATGACAAGAACTCCCTTTTCGCCGATTGTATCGAGTAAGGATAGTACATCCGATGAGAAAATAATAATTGTAATGTTGACCCCTAGTTTCCCGGATGGAACTGTTCTGGAAAGAAAAACAAAGTACGATGCACAGTTTAAAACGGAAAACACTTATTTCACTTGTGCGAACTTTTCTGAGGTAGAAAGAAAAAAGAAAAGGCTCCTGTTAAAAGTAGAATATGATGTTAATATTAGAGGAATTATTACTCACCATGTAAGAGAGTATGATTTGATAAGAAAGAAAAGTTATCGAGTGGGATTGCATTAATACTCAATGGCTCGTACGCCATCCGCCTGCGCCGATATCTATCGGTGCCAATACACATAGGACGTCTATCAGGGGCTTAATAATTAACAACATTGATTTTATACAGACCGCTTATTTTTTAGTTAAAGGGCATTTAACACGTTTAAACACTCATATTGCACCCCTTTTTCATTGCATTTATTCTGGAAAGACCTAAATTGGGGACTTCCAGCATTTTGTAAGACTCCATGAAGCGCCTTTTTTATCTTAGTCTTTTTTTGTTGACAGGCTTGTGCCTGATGACGGAGACTATAGCGCAAACAACAAATTACATCGACATGACCACGGCTACTTTATCTGCTACCAGCTGTGCAGTATCTAATGTAAACTGGATAGGCTCCGCGACCAGCGGCACCATGAATTTAACTGATCCGGCTTATCCTGCACACATGGCTTGCGATTATACGGCTACGGTGGCTTTTAATATGCCGGAAAATAATAGCTTATTGATTAATACATCTTCTCCTTTATGCCTTTGCACTCCACCACATTTTAAGGTAGATGTTTATTTGGATGGCGTATTGATCCATACATTAAATACAAACGTTGTTCCTGTTGCCATGTCTACAGTTGCTGTGACAGCAGGGCCGCATACCATATCTTACCGTTTGTATAACGTCACCAGTGCTACACTGAGTTTTAACGGAATGCTTTCGTATATATCTTCTCTGCCTGTAACATTGATTTCTTCTTCTGTATATCAATCAGAGAACGGTTGGGTTTTGAATTGGTCAACGGCTATGCAGGAACAGATGGAATGGTACAGCATTGAGACCAGCAATGACGGTAAAGTATTTAAAGAGGTAGACCGGGTCGAACCCATTAATCAGGGAAATCGCACCGTCAATTACCAGGTGACAGGAAAACAATTTTATCCGTACTTCCGGATCGGAATGAAAGACGATCATTCGATCACCTATTCTCACATCCTGTTTTTAGGTGATGGCAAAAGTAATAAACCTGTTGTATGGGTAAATGCGGATCATGAAATTGTGATCGCTAATGTGTTGCCTGAGGAAGTATGGATTACCGATCTGTTGGGAAACACAGCCGTTTATAAGGAGTCAACAGTTTTATCTACTCATTTGAAAGGAATTTTGATCGTCACTATAAAATCCGGAAATCAGGTGTACAAGGAAAAAGTATTTCTGTAACCGGTTTCTTGCAATCGCTTTTTAATTTTAAACCTAAACAACCGCTAATTTTATGAAAATATTCCATGTCACCTTAACGCTTATGCTAGCCACAACAGTGTTTGTTGCTTGTAAAAAATCAGATGATAATGCAAGCAATTCACCCTCACATACAGGTGAAGTTACTACCGTAGCAGGATCCTCTACAGCAGGCAATGCCAATGGTACCGGCACTGCCGCTACATTCTCTACACCAACAGGTGTTACTGTTGACGGGTCAGGTAACCTTTATGTGGCAGATGAGCAAAATGCGATCATTCGTAAAATTACACCGGCAGGTGTAGTGACAACCTTTGCCGGTTCCGGTGTACAAGCTACAGGGAATGGAACAGGTACTTCTTCTTCTTTTGTTTTTCCTTTAGGTATCGCTGTTGATGCTTCAGGAAATGTATATATAGGAGATGAAGGTGCTCATAACGTGCGTAAAATTACTGCTGCAACTGTAGTTACCACTTTGGCGGGTTCAAGTACTTCAGGTTTTGTAAATGCAACAGGTACAGCCGCTTCTTTTCATACACCACAAGGGTTGGCTGTTGACGCAGACGGTAATGTATACGTGGCAGATGCGGGCAATAATTGCATTCGCAAGATTACATCAGCGGGCGTTGTAACTACATTTGCAGGTTCTTCAACTTCTGGTCATGATGATGCTACAGGTACAGCCGCTACGTTTTTCAGCCCATCTGCTGTGGCGTTAGACGGTTCGGGAAATTTATATGTAGCAGACAAGACCAATAATATCATTCGTAAAATCACGTCTGCAGGAGTAGTAACTACGTTGGCTGGAACGTCCGGTGTTACGGGTTCTGCGAATGGCACGGGTTCAGCTGCTTCTTTCAATAACCCTCGTGGAATCGCAGCCGATCAGTCAGGTAATGTATATGTATCAGATACCGGTAATAATCTTATCCGTAAAATCACTCCGGCTGGCGTTGTGACAACTTTAGCAGGAAGCGGTTCTTCCGGTTCTGCAAACGGCATCGGTACTGCTGCGTCCTTCAATAGTCCGACGGGAATCACTGTAGACGGTTCAGGTCATGTCTATGTAGCGGATGCTTCTAATAATTTAATCCGTAGAATAGATTAATGCATTCAACCAAATTGGTATTTAAAAAAACCAGACAGGTGACTGTCTGGTTTTTTTTATTGTCTTTTTCCGGTGAAAAATATTCTTGTAAAATGATTAATAAAGAACGCAGGTAAATCTATCTGAGATTGAGCTTCTTTTTAAGAACCATAAATCTTTACGAGAGAGAAATAAATGTCAAAAAAAGAAGTAGGAAGAAAGCTAAAAAACGACCTGAATCTCGGTTTTGAACAGTGCTCTTACGGCATTTATCCACATGTATTTTATTTCTCTTTTATTTTGTATATGTATTTACAAAGTAATTTAATATTTTACTTTGTAAAATATTAAATTACTAATTCCGAAGCGGTTATTTTGCTCAAAAAATATTTTATTCAAGGCATAATACAGTTGAAAATAAAATCAGACGAGTAGGGATGACTCGTCAATAGAAGCTTTCATGCGATTGATAATTTTGTTTTGACGCAAGAAGGAGAAAGATACAAAGCCTATTTTAGCTCCATTTTGATCCTGAAAATATTTATCGTCACATCGAAAGAGATTACCCTTTTATTCTGGAAATTTGTACATCAGCAATAAAGACATGCGCATTAAGAATTGCAGGTATTCTATCCTACTCACCTTTTGTTTATTGATTTCCTTTAGAGAAATAAAGGCACAAGTAATAGAGCAGGACTCATTGGCTTTGGTAGCCTTGTACAATAAAGTACCTGCATTGGCCAGTGATACCACTTGGCTGAACGGGAATGTGTCTACATGGCATGGAATTCAGGTGCAGGATAACAGAGTAATTTCACTAGATCTGGATGTACTTATTTACGATACCATTCCCACTGAAATATGTGCACTGGATTCACTGCTTTTTCTTAATTTGTTTGGCTGCACGTTGGAAGGGCCAATACCTAAATGCATTGTGGAGATGTCCTCTTTAAGGACATTGTATTTAACAGGTAATGCATTGACGGGAGTTGAACCTGGAGCGGATTTTAGCAAATTGACAAATATAGAACTGATCAGTATCTATTATAATGAAATGACTGAAATGCCTGATTTCATGTCGATACCAAGTCCTAACTTTAAAACGTTATATGTGGGAGATAACCATTTTAATTTTGATGATTTAATCCCTTTGCTTAGCAAACCTTTGGACGCTTACATTTATAGCCCACAGCAACCCATGTTGCCTCGACGTGACTTCGTCGTACATGAAGGAGACTCCGCTAATTTTCCCGATGTGTCAACATTGGCAGGCGGTGATTCAGGTAATACGTATCAATGGAAATATCAATGGGGAGATTCTTCTTTTCTACCGGATTCTCCAAGACTTATAAACATCAATCAACCGGTTATGCGTATTGAAGATGCTCAAGTACCCGACAGCAGAGTTTATTTTTGTGAAATGACGAATCCTAATTTACCGGGTCTGTCCTTGAGCTCAGGCTTCATTGGTATGAATGTTACAGCTCTTATTAATCAAACCATAATTTTTTTAAGCAGCTCAACAATTTACTGTCCCTTTAATAATTTTTTAGAAGCTCTTACTACAGGCACCGCAGGGAGAGGTGTTTCGTTCGTTTCTTTAGACACAACAATTGCTACCATTAATCCTGACAATAGCCTTAATCTTTATCAACCAGGAACCTTGCCTATAAGAGTTACCGCACCGGCGGATACAATATATAAGGCAGATACTTTGGATGTTCAACTTATAGTTTCTTCTTATTATCCATTGCCTGCCTTAGAAATTACGAAGGAATTACAAGCAGGTGAAGGTAAAGACCTGCATCTGTCTGTCCCGTTCAGTACGCATCTGAGTTATCAGTGGACTACGCCGAACGGCCAGTTGTTTGATACCGCTGCTATTACGGTTTCTCCTTTTACACCAGCTGAATTTGGAACATATAAGATGCAAGTCAAAGAAGGTAGTTGTTTAATCAGTGAGCTATCTGCAACCATTGATAAATTGGATTACGGAGATCCTGTCATTTACGAACTCATTACACCCAATGGAGATGGAGACAACGAAATTTTTTACATCGAAAACATGGACCCTTCAGTGAGTAATGAAGTATCTGTTTTTAATGCAGTCCATCAGATCGTATACCATCAGGAGAATTACCGCAACGATTGGGATGGTGGGAATTTACCTGTAGGTACTTATTATTATTTTATAAAATACGGCGAGCAAACGTACAAAGGTAATTTGTACATCAAGCGTTGATCACAGAAATGAATCTTTGAACTCGTACTTCTAACGGAACTTAGGACATATTACTTTCCCTGTTCGTTTGATGATTACAATTTTATCTCTCGGGTATTTTACACTATAACCTAATTTCAGTTTTACAGTTTGAACAGGCGGTATTTCCAGCTTCCAGGAAAGTTTGCCGTTGCTGGGTTGGTAATCGGCACCATTCTTTTCTTCCAGCGAAATCTGTATGTCGTCTTGTTGAGCAATCGGAACCTGGTCGATCACTTCAATAAACACTGTATTTTTATTCAGGTTTCGCACATCGATTTCGTAAGAGAAATTTTCAACTAAATGTAAGCCGATGAATTTTCTGCTGTTGACATCTTTCTTTTTTACGCGTGTGATTTGAATGGCAGGATCAGGACCCAACGAAAATTCCAATGAATCTCCTGCGCCCATAGGGTCTATGTATGTCCTTCCGACGAAGGTCTCATTAAAGAATATATTCGCATCCGCTTCAATCAGTTTTAACTGTTCCCAGTCTTTTACTTTAGCAATCAAATACGCTTTGGCGTCAATCTTAGGAATGGTCTGGTATACATAAGAAGCGGACAAGGTATTGTGACTGATGTCAACGAGGTATTTGCGCGGACCTGAAGGAACGGAGTGCTGACCCTCTAGGTTGAATAACATTTCACCTTCTTCCAATTCAATCTCTTGAGTTTCCATAGAAGAGGATCCGTTTTTGATTTGTTTTTTGGAAAGCTCTCCTTCATTACCCGATTCAGTGTAACCGTATACTTTCCCATTTCTCTTCCGGTAGTTATAGGCCAACACCCAGGTTTCCATTGTAGGCAGAGTTAAAGAACGGGAAGGATTACCGGCAAGCAAACTCAATTTGATTTTGTTCCAGTCTTCTCCGGAATTGTTTAATACATGTGCTTTGTAATCCAGTGTGAGCGGTTGACCAATTCCCTTGGCGTAAATATTATAAGTAGGGGCCCAACCGCAGGACTTCACATAATAGGCCAACCGGAATTCTGCTTTTTGTGCTATAGAAGACTCTACCAACAGGTAGACAGCAGCAACGGCTGATGAATCTTGTAAAGAGATTTTTTTCAATTGGTCTGTGAGTACACCCAATTCTTTTTTAAAACGCTCGGCTTCTTGTTGCCTTTGCAGAAGCAACGTATTGATCTCTTCTTGTTTTTTCCGGATGTAAGAAGAAGTTTGATCAATCTCGGTAACTGATAAGCCTTGTCCATGATTAATCCGAACAGAATTTTGAAGGAGAACTTTCTTCTCTTCTTCCAGCGCGGCATACTGCATTTCTTTATGCTTGATTTTATTTTGCAGAGCTTCCATGCTGTCTTTGACAGCGCTGTACTTGGCATCGTTCTTCAACTTGTTTTCGTAATCCAATTCCTGGTAAAGCGAAACGATCTTCACAGAAGATCCGGAGCTGACTACAATGCTGTTAGGATTGATGCTGGTAGACAGGTTAGAGATTTTCAATTCTGTTTTACCGGCCGGTAATGAATAATTAAAACTTCTTACAATTTCCGCTCCCTGAAAAAATACTTTTACTTCTGTAATGTCAGTTTGGCGAACATCAATGGTTTGTGCGAGAAGGATGTGAGAGAAAAAACAAAAAACAAGGAAGGTGTAATGTTTCATAAAAGCAGAGTTTAAAACCTCTTATTAATACGGATGATTTTAAAAAGTAACTCAATTAAAAATTAGAAACTGTCTTGCCCCTAAATCCCCTAAAGGCGACTTGGATTATTATTTATTTTCTCTTCTACAGACATTGCGTCCCTTAGTCCCCGCAGGGTCTCTTGAAAGGGACCCTGCGCGTTGCTCGAATGCAGGATCTCAAGAATCACGCAAGGTCCCTCTTCGAGAGACCCTGCGGGGACGCAATCTTTGTTTCTATTCGTCGCAGAGCGACGGAATATCTATAACATTGGCTATATACTCTTTTCTTAAGTCCCCTTTAGGGGATTTAGGGGCAAGACAGTTTGTATTAATACATAAATAATAATTACGTATCAGTGAATAAGTAATGCATGAAAATTTACCAAATAAAAAAGGCCGGTAATTACTACCGGCCCTCTGTTTGTTTAGCGGAAAAAAGGGATAAGGTTAATACACTAAGAACTGTTTTGTTATTTGTTTACTGGCACTGCTTAGTTCGATGATATAGGAACCGGAGGCTACACCGTTTAGACGAATGGTGTATGTGTTATTGTTTTTTGTTGTACTTAGGTGTTGTACTTCTACACCCAGGTTGCTGTATACATGAATGTCATATGTTTCATCACTAGACAAGACCACATTCAACTCATCTGTTGCCGGGTTAGGGAAAAGATAAATGTCTCCGGCACTTTCAAAGTAAACGGCTTGAATAGCGGTGTAGGTCTGCGTACCATCAAAGTCAATTTGTTTCAAACGGTAATAAGTAACACCTCTGTACGGTTGCTCATCCGTAAAATCGTAGTGAGTAGTTTGCAAGGTAGAACCTTGTCCTGCTTTATTACCGATGGCTTCGAATGTTTTTCCATCCTTACTGCGTTCGATGACAAAAGCCGCGTTGTTTTTTTCCATTGCTGTTGACCAAGTCAATAAGGCAGCGTCTCCTTGTGCTTTAGCATGGAAAGAAATTAACTCGACAGGGAGTACAAAGTTACAGGCAAACTGAGAGGTACCTTGTGTAGCATTCGTAGCGGTAGCACTGTTATTGAAGGGAGCGGCAACAGCAACGTGAGTTACTGTCCATACACCGCCAGCCACAACAGCACTGCCCAGATAAGTTTCTCCCTGACAAGTTGTACAGGTTACATTAGAGTAAACGTGAATGGTTTCTCCATTGGTACCGGAACCTGTTGTAGAGGTAGTGGTTACAGCGGTAATAGCAGGTGCCGTTTTACCACCGTTTCCAGGATTGTTTACTCCTGCTCCTCCAAATGCTCCGGCAAAATCCAGGTCGATACCCAGACCGGCATTACAAAATATTTTATTACCGATAAAAGTGTTATTAATGCCTTGGTCGTTGTGTGCTACACCAATACCAAAACCATTTCCTAAATCAGGATTCACTCCGGTGCCTGTTGTATAGGCGATGGTGTTGGGTTGTAAAGCGGCAAGGCCACCTACAATATTAGTACTTCCGTTAGTTCCTCCCCCTACGCCTTGAATGAATACACCACCACTTTTGTTCCCCATTGCAGTAGTGCCGTTTGCAGCTACACCGATTAAGTTGTTATAAACGGTATTGCCTGAACCGCCGACAAAGTGGATACCTTCTTCCGCATTGTTACTAATGAGGTTTCCTTCGTTGGCATTTGCTCTTCCAAAGAAGCCATTATTGCCGAAGATGGAAATAATTCCTGATTGTCCATTTCCTCTTACTAAGGTTCCGGTTATGTCAGTACCGATGTAGTTTCCTATGATTAGTGAACCTGTAATGGGTGTTCCCGGGTCGGCACTTAATACGATGCCTTGCTTACCATTGCTTGATACCAAATTGCGCAAGGTCGAGTTATTACCGCCGATGGTCACGTTATTAGTATAGACGACAACAATTCCGTTTTCTGAATTTCCCATTGCCGTAGTGCCATCTACCGCAAGACCGATATAGTTATTAATGATTTGTGCACTGGTGCAACCGCCGTTAATTACGATACCGGTTCCATTACCTACTCCACCCCACAAACGACCGTTGCCGGAAATAATATTACGTTCTGCTGCGGTTGTACCCCCAATGATGAGTCCAAGACAATTGTTTAATACAACCACACCACTTTTCCCGTTTCCAAAAGTAGCGGCAGCACCTGTACCACTGGCGTTAGTACCGATGTAATTATTTTTTATCAATAGGTTGTTACAGGCAATTGTTATCCCGTCGTAATGTATCCCGTCTACACCGTTGCATGAAATAATATTCCGTGCGGCAACAGTAGTTCCTCCAATAAGGTTACCGGTTGAATTGGTATAACCTGAAATTCCATTACTTCCGTTTCCTATAGCAGCAGTACCGGTTGAATTGGTACCGATAAAATTACCTTGTATGGTCGCATTTGTTGCGGTTTCAAGTTGTATCCCGTCCCATGCGTTTCCCGAAATGGTATTGCTTTCACCGGCTGCAGTACCTCCAATGACGGGTGTTGCAGAACCTTGTATGTGAAGACCGCTTCTGCCATTAGCTACTGCTGCAGCTCCTGTTGAATTGGTACCGATGAAATTTCCTTTGATACTTGGAGCGGCGCAATTGATCATTAAAATTCCTTCTTCTCCATTTCCTGAAAGCGTATTACCCTGACCGGCTGTAGCTCCGCCAATGACAACGTTATCGCAGTTTTCTATTCGAAGTCCTATATAGTTATTGGCGATGGCGGTAGTTCCCGCAGCATTTATACCTACATTATTTCCTCTGATGACATGGCCGTTGGAATTGATGATATGAAGTCCGAAACCAAAGACAACCGGAGCCGTATTACCGCTTGCGCAGATTACATTGTTGGTAACCGTAGTGTTTGCCGAAGCATCAATTTTAATTCCATGTTCTTTATTTCCTAAAGCAGCCGTGCCGGCCAGATTGGTGCCGATATAATTATTAGTGATTTGAGTGCCGGTTGAAACATTCACCAATGATACTCCACTCAGTGTATTTCCAGAAATGATGTTTCTATTTGCTGCCAGTGCTCCTCCAATGATATTGTTAATGCTGCCATTAATTTCAATACCACTGAATGAATTGGGTATAGCTGCAGTAGCTAAACGGTTACAACCTATTTTATTGCCACGTATGGTATTGCCGTTACTCGCAGAAACAAGCGCCATTCCATGCTGAGTATGTCCTGAGATGACATTGTTTAGGATAAAGTTACTGGTCGCGGTGACAAAGTAAATACCAAAGAAATTACTGGAGGCAGCAGCAGCATTACCTGTTGCATCAGTGCCTATGTAGCAATTTTGAATGGTGATATTATTTACACCGTTGAGTTCAATGTTAGGAAAATTTGCTCCTGCCCGATTGATGACTAATCCATCCAACACAGAACCTGCTGCCCCTGCGTTATTAAAGAAGAAAACCCAATTGACAGTACCTCCTCCATTGATAACGATGTTACCGATTGTAGCAGTCACACTGATCTGTTTTGTAAAAGTAGGTAATGTGCTGGTCAGGTTAATGGTTCCACTCGTGCTGAATGTAATGGTATGAGCACCGGCAAGGGCATTTGCCTGATTGATGCAATACCGTAAATCTCCATTAAGACCGGCACCGGCTCCGGTATCAGTTAATGCATTCACATTGTAAGCTGCTCCTAAACAGGTTGAAAAGCTTAAAAAAGCGCAACTTATTGAAAAAAACATACTTATGAAATTGCTGGTAAAAACTGTATAGCGTTTTTTCATATGTTTAAACGGGTGATAAAGGTTTTAATAAAACAAATATGAGAATTCATTCCCTGTAAAACCAAAAAGTAATCCATTTTTTTGATGGTAACTAACTGATAATGAGAAGTATCATGACCAATCAATGCGGTTACTCAGCATTTAGTATCAACGTAAAACCTGAGATAAGGTTTGAAAAATGGCTTTCGTACAAAAGTGTTGCATATGTTTTCACACTTAAGCGACACAAAAATCTTTTTTTAAATAATTTATTTTGTAATTTTTTATTACACACTCACGTGCACCCTATTATTTAGCCTTATAGGGTTGATTTAATTGTCTTTTTTTAAAAAGTAGTTCATTTTTTAACTGCTTCGTGCTGTTTTATATAGCAAATCGTAAAAAGACAATTAATTTTTAACCTGACGTTTATAAAAGCCGTCTGTTTTTGATGATTAGGCCGGATGGCTGTTTCTAATTTTTCAATAAGACTATTTTCCCAGAAGGAGTAGGAATATCTACAGTATGCTTTTATTGATTTCAGAAAAAAAAAGAGGTAAAGAGTTAAGCTAAGCCTTTTCTCGAGTAGTATTTTTTCTTAATGCTTGTAGCTCACACCGATGGCTTCGATTGAACAGGATTCAACGGTTTAATAGCGGTTAAAATAGTAGAGGGCATAATAATTGTAAAATTCGTCAAAGGATTTCTAATCCATATTCATTCGTTGCAAAGGAAAATTACTCCTCATGGATAGTAGACTTGTCAACTGGACCGACATTGTATTCGATAAACTCAACCATTGGGCCATCGCTTTTATTGCGATGCTTCCCAATATTGTATTGGCGGCTGTCGCATTTGTTGCTTTTATATTTCTGGCAAAATTTACCAGAAACCTTTTCTATAAAATCATTTTAAGACTTTCTCATAAAGAATCCATCAGCCGTTTATTCAGTTCGATCCTTTCCATGTTGGTTAGCATTATCGGATTGTTCATTGCCTTGAATATTCTTCAACTTAATAAAGCGGTTTCTTCTTTATTGGCAGGTGCTGGAATCATCGGATTGGCGCTTGGTTTCGCGTTTCAGGATTTGACAGCCAATTTCATTTCAGGAATTTTCATGATTTTCAAACGTCCGTTCGAGGTAGGGGAAGTATTGGAGACCAACGGTTTTACAGGTACTGTGGAAGATATACAATTGAGAACAACGACTATTTATACTTACCAGGGTTTGCATTTGGTTTTACCCAACAAAGATATTTTCCAAAAACCCATTATCAATCACTCAAGAAGTGAAGACCGGAGAATTGAATTCACGTTTAGCATTCCTGTGGAACAGGATCTGGATAAAGTGGTAAACGTCACGAAAGAAGCACTGGATAAATTGGATTTTCTCACTCCTGACAAACCGAAACAAACCTTTTATACAGAAATAGAAGATAAAGCAGTAAAGCTTGTCATCTGGTGCTGGATTCCTTTTCATAAAACGCCAAGTTATATGGAAGGCAGACACCGTGCGGTGATCAGTATCATCAACGCGTATAAACAACAAGGGATCATTGTTGTTTCTCAATCCTAAAAATAACTACAACGCATTAATTCAAAACTATGAATCCGAACGAAACCATCATGCAATTTTTTCATTGGTACTATCCTGCCGATGGAAGTTTATGGAACAAACTGAAAGAAGAAGTTTCTAAACTACAGGAAATGGGGATTACTACGGTGTGGTTACCGCCTGCTTATAAAGCATGCGATGGTGGTGTAGGCTACGGTACCTATGATTTATGGGATCTGGGTGAATTTGATCAGCAGGGAAATGTAAGAACAAAGTACGGTACTAAAGATGAATATGTACAAGCAGTAGAAGAAGTACATAAGCATAATCTAAAAATAATCGTTGATGTAGTACTCAATCATAAAATGGGTGCGGACGAAACAGAAAAAGTATTGGTGCAGGATCAGGATCCACATGATCGTTTGAAAAAAGTTGGCGAGCCATACGAACGCGAGATTCTGAGTAAGTTTACATTTCCGGGAAGAAAAGGAAAATATTCAGAATACATATGGGACTTTCAAAGTTTCAGCGGAGTAAACGATAAGGATGATTTAGGAAACAACGAGCATTTCTACCGCATCATTCATGATCAATACGGAGACAATTGGGATGAGTCTGTATTGGGTGGGGAAAATGGAAATTACGATTACTTAATGGGTTGTGATATTGATTTCAGGAATCCGGCAGTAAGAGAAGAATTGAAAAAATGGTTGAGCTGGTATTATGACCTCATCAAGTTTGACGGAATTCGTATCGATGCTATAAAGCATATGAATCCATATGTGATCAATGAACTATTGGATCATACACAATATATCGCAGGTGAAAAAAAACTCATGAATGTAGCGGAACACTGGACACAGGACTTAGGAGAATTACTGCATTATAAAGAAGTTTCACAAGGCCGTGTACAAATGTTTGATGTGCCTTTGCATTATCATTTCCATGAGGCATCCCTAAAAGGTGATCAATATGACATTCGTCAATTGTTTGACAACACACTTGTGAAAGAGGCGTGTGATCGTTGTATTTCATTCGGAGACAATCATGATACACAACCTTTGCAGATGCTGGAGTCTCCGATAGATTTCTGGTTCAAACCTTTGGCTAATGCTATTATATTGTTGAGAGAACAAGGTATCCCCTGTATTTTTTATACTTCCATATACGGAGCAAAATACAGGGATAAAGGAAAAGACGGACAAGATCATGAAGTGGAATTGGTTCCTGTGCCTCATTTGTACGATATGATCAAAGTCAGACGCCATCTGGCTTACGGACAACAAAGAGATTATTTCGATCATCCGAATACGATTGGCTGGACAAGAGAAGGTGCAGACGAATTTGAAAATTCCGGGTGTGCCGTGGTGTTGACCAATGGCAGTGAAGGATACAAGGACATGGAAGTTGGTCAAAGACATGCCGGACAAATCTTTAGAGATGTTACAGGAAACAGACAAGAAGAAATCACGATCAACGAAGACGGTTGGGCAAGATTTACTGTGAATGGAGGATCGGTCTCTGTTTGGATTAGAAAATAAGTTGTAACAAAGTAGAAGGATGAACGGGAAGTTATTGATGGAGTTGGCTTGGAGTAAATCCATTGAGGTTTATCATCCGGATATCGCGCACATCTTGAGGATGTCGGCGAACCCTGTGCTTGTGGCGTCTGACTTTGGTTTTATAGAGGGCTTGTTGTGGCATAAAGGCGGCTATCTTATTTTCAGCGACCTGGTAAGAAATAAAATTTATAAGTATAGCAAGCAACAAGGAACAGAAGTCTTTTTGGATCAAAGCGGATTAGATGGGTTACCTACTTCTATGCATTCTAATCATATAGGTTCAAATGGAATTGCTTATGATCAACAGGGTAATTTTGTGTTTTGTCAACACGGTAATCATGCCATTGTACGATTGAATAAAGAGGGTGTCATTGAAAAAATTGTGGATAGCTTTCAAGGCAGACGATTGAACAGCCCCAATGATTTAGTAGTTGCTCCTGACGGCAGTATTTATTTTACAGATCCTCCATACGGGCTATCGCTCCAAGCGCTTGATGCCGATGTTGCACAACCCATAGCAGGTGTATACCGTTGGTTCAATGATACGTTAGAATTAGTTGCGGATGAATTTGCTTATCCCAATGGAATTTGTTTTTCTCCTGACTGGCGCTATGTCTATGTAAGTTCAAGTTCAACAGAAGAAAAAATGATCAAGCGTTATGAATGGATAGACGGAAAATTTGAAAACGGACAAATTTTTCTTTCAGAAAATGCCGATGGAATAAAAACAGATAAACGCGGCAATATATTTCTCGCAGCAGAAACCGGTGTTCGTATTTTCTCTGCCGAAGGGGTGAAACTTGGTATGATCAAAACTCCTGCTTCTGTCAATACCCTATGCATAGAAGGCAATACCTTGTATATCGGTACACCGCATAAGTTGTTTCGGTTTGCTTTGCGAAGCAAGTAAGAAGGGACGAGCCAGGAGCAAGGAGGTACGTCGCATTCGTACCTCCTTGCTCCTGGCTCGTCCCTCAAATCATATTCTCGCCTGATAAGTAAACAACTCAAAGTAACGGCCTTTCTTTTCGATCAGTTCTTCGTGTTTACCTTGTTCTTGTATACGGCCGCTTTCAATGACGAGTATTTGAGACGCCTGACGAATCGTACTCAAGCGGTGAGCGATGACAAAGGTTGTTCGGCCTTTCATCAATTCCGCTAAACTTTTTTGAATCAATGATTCGCTTTCCGTATCCAGGTTAGAAGTTGCTTCATCCAGGATGATGATTTTGGGATCGGCTAGAATAGCCCGAGCGATGGCGATGCGTTGACGTTGTCCGCCGGAAAGTTTTACGCCTCGTTCTCCAATGACGGTATTCAGACCGTCTTCAAAACGATCGGTGAACTCATTGACATAAGCAGCTTTTACCGCAGCAAGCAATTGTTCTTCTGTAGCGTTTGGTCTTGGGAATAAAATATTTTCACGAATCGTTCCTTCAAACAAGAAATCATCTTGCAATACCACACCGAGGTATTGACGATAGCTTGTTAAACTTACTTTTGACAGATCAATACCATCTAAGGTGATCAAACCGGAATCTGGATTTAAGAAGGTGGCTACCAATCCCGCGATCGTTGACTTACCAGAACCGGATGTTCCTACAAGAGCTGTCACGGAACCGGATGGGGCATTGAAGCTGACGTTGTGCAGGACTTCTTTTCCTTCCTGGTAAGCGAAAGAAACATTATCAAATATAATATTTCCGCTGATCTCTTTCAGTTGTATGGTCCTTACAGCGGCGTCGTCTTCCGGATCCATGTTCATGATTTCTTCTGTACGATCGAGACCGGCAAAGGCTTCAGTCATCTGACTTCCGATGTCACTCATTTGTACGATGGGAGCAATCATGAAACCAAGGTACAAGGTGAAAGAAAAGAAATCACCTAAAGTCATCTTGTCATCGATCATATTGTACCCGCCAATACCCATGATGCCTACAGTGGCCATACCCAATAAGAAGGTGGCAGAACTGGTCAGGAAGGCAGTGGAGGTCAAACTTTTTTTCACGTTATCAAATAAACGATCAGCACCTTTTTGGAAAATATTATTTTCCTGTTGTTCTGCATTGAAACCTTTGATCACTCGCACCCCGTTCAGGGTCTCCGTCAAACGCCCTGTTACTTCTGCATTGATGATGCTGCGGTTTTTGAAGATAGGACGGATGTAGCCGAATGCTTTCATGGCAATGAAAGCAAAGATAGATACCGGTAATAAAGTGTACAAAGTCATAAGAGGACTGATCTTGATCAGCAAGACGAATGAAATGACAGCGGTCAATGTACCACCTACCAATTGTACCAATCCTGTACCGATCAAATTTCTTACCCCTTCTACATCGCTCATGATGCGGGATACCAGCGCTCCGGATTTATTGTTGTCAAAATAACTGATGGGAAGAGATAAGATTTTCTTCTGCACTTGTACACGTAACTTGGAGATCAGTAGTTGTGCTTCCACACTCAGCAGTCTTGTCAGTAAAAAAGAAGTTACGGCTTGTATCAGAATAGCAGATCCTACAGTTAAGAGTAATAAGTGTAATCCGGCTTTGTCGTGATGCGGAATGATGTCGTCGATGAGCGCTTTGGTTTTCCAAGGCAAGACCAAACTTGCCATGCGACTGATGACGATAAGTATAAGGCCTACTGCAATTAATTTCCTTCTTGGCCAGATGATGGTTTTAAATGCTTGGCCGATGGATACTTTGTTTTTTTTTGATGGAGTTTTATTCATGAAATCTAAATAAATAATAAAGTTGTAATTATAATCTGTCTCACCCCTAAATCCCCTGAAGGGGAATTCCAGCAAAATGCTGTTTGGTAATTTACAATTTTCTCCAAGTGTTATTTCTCTAAAGAAAATAAATAGGTAGAGAAGAAAAGTCCCCTTCAGGGGATTTAGGGGTCAGAAGGTTGCTAACAAGATTGAAGACGATTATAAAAGCAAAATATTTTAAATGCTTTCCTAAGCTTTCACGTTCAACGATTCTTTTACCCCACTAAGTTCCCGGAGAAAATCTTTTGCTGCGTTTATACCGGATATTTTATCAACAATCAACAGCAACTTGTTCGGAGCTTCTTTCAAGCGGCAACGTTTCGGGTGACTTTGTACGAAGGTCAGGATCTTGCCAAATACATCCGACTTGAAATAGGCCTCGTTGTTGCCGGGTACAAACTGGCAACGCATACCACTGTTTTTGATCGTTAATTTTTCAAAGCCTAAAGCTTCTGCCATCCAACGCATGCGTACCGTTTCTATCAGATCCATTACTTCTTGTGGTGCCGGACCGAAGCGGTCTATCATGCTGGTCAGGAATTCAGCTAGCGCCGGTTCATCTTTGATGTTGTCGAGTTGGGTATACAGACTCAAACGTTCTGAAATATTATTGACGTAACTGTCCGGAATTAAGATGGAAAGATCGGTTTCAATCACGCAATCCTGAACGAGTTTACGGAGTTCATTGGCTTTCATGTCTTGTTCAAATAATTCTGCAAACTCCGTTTCTTTAAGTTCCATGATGGTTTCATCGAGCAACTTATGGTACATCTCAAAACCGATGTCGGTAATGAATCCACTTTGCTCGGCACCCAATAAATTCCCCGCTCCACGTATGTCCATGTCGCGCATGGCTACTTTGAAACCGTCTCCCAAATCAGAGAATTCTTCCAGTGCACCAAGACGTTTTCTGGAATCGCCGGATAAGGTAGTAGGCGGCGGAGTAATCAGGAAACAATAGGCTTTCTTATTCGAACGTCCGACGCGGCCTCTCATCTGGTGCAAGTCAGACAAGCCAAACATGTGGGCATGGTTGATGATGATCGTATTGGCATTCGGAATATCCAAACCGGATTCGATGATGTTGGTAGAAACCAGAATATCAAACTCTCCTTCTACAAACTGCATCATTACTTTTTCCAGTTTGTCTCCTTCCATTTGTCCGTGGGCAATACCGATCTTAGCGTCCGGAACAAGTCGTAATAAATTATTGGCAATGCCGTCAATGTCTTTGATGCGGTTATGCACAAAGAAAACCTGACCGTTGCGTTTGAGTTCTTTCACGACCGCATCGCGAATGATTTCTTCATCGTAGGAGTGAATCTCAGTTGTTACAGGCTGTCTATTGGCAGGTGGTGTAGCGATGATGGATAAGTCACGCGCACCCATCAAAGAAAATTGCAGAGTTCTTGGGATAGGTGTGGCAGTGAGTGTTAAGGTATCGACATTGACTTTAAATTCTTTCAGTTTGTCTTTTACCGTTACACCAAATTTCTGCTCTTCATCAATGATCAGTAAACCAAGGTCTTTGAACTGCACGTCTTTTCCAATGATGCGGTGTGTGCCGATGAGGATATTTGTTTTTCCTTCCTTCACCCGTTGCATGGTCTCTTTGATTTGTGCCGTACTTTTAAAACGGTTCACGTATTCGATGAGACAAGGGAAATTGGATAAACGTTCGTGAAACGTTTTGTAATGCTGCATGGCCAGAATGGTAGTGGGTACCAATACCGCTACCTGTTTGCCGTCGCATACCGCTTTGAAGGCGGCGCGTATGGCGACTTCTGTTTTACCAAAACCCACATCACCGCAGACCAATCGATCCATCGGATGAGGTTTTTCCATGTCCACTTTTACATCGGCTGTTGCCTTGGCTTGATCGGGAGTATCTTCATAAATGAAAGAAGATTCAAGTTCGGCTTGTAAAAATGAATCCGGTGAATATTGAAAACCAGGTGCCGTCTTGCGCTTGGCGTATAATTTGATCAGGTCTTTCGCGATGTCGAGAACCTGTTTCTTGACTTTTGATTTTTTCGCTTCCCACTCTCCGGTGCCGAGTTTACTCATTTGCGGAGGTCCGCCTTCTTTGCCGCTGTAGCGGGAAATTTTATGCAAGGAGTGAATGCTGATTTGCAGGATGTCATCGTCTTTGAATACTAAACGAATCAATTCCTGCGAATAACCGTCACGTTCTGTTTTTGCCAAACCGGCAAACCGTCCGATGCCGTAATCCACGTGTGTAATGTAATCACCGGATTGAAGATTCTTCAATTCCTTTAACGTGATGGCTTTGGACTTGGAATGTTTTTCTTTGGTTTTATAACGCAGAAAACGCTCAAACAACTGATGCTCCGTATAGATGAGCAGTTTGCGGTCTTCGTCGTAGAACCCTTCTTTCAGGGTGAAAGGGGTGGTATTGAAATTCAAATAGGGATCGAGTTCTTCGAAGATGGTCGTCAGCCGTTCTACTTGCTTGAGTGATTCGGAGGCAATGCAGATGGTATAACCGGCATGTGTTTTCTCTGACAGGTCTTCGGCCAGAAGCTTGAAGTCTTTATTGAAGGAAGGTTGTATTTTTGTTTTGAACGTATACTCTTGCGTGGCTTTGAATAGCGGGTACTTGCCGAGTTGTACTACTTTTCTGGGTGCAAACAGCGACACTAATTCTTGCGCGCTTACATAGAGAATAGTAGGATCGGTAACTAAAGTAGAGCCACCGGATTCTTTAAAAAGTTTGTTATAAAAGGCGGTAGATTTTTCAAAACCTGCTTCGATCATGCCTTTTACCAATTCACCTTCTTTGATCCAGTAGTTGGTAGAATCAGGTAAGTACTCGATGATACTTTCTCTTCTCTCTTGCAGTAACTTCGTTTGTATGTTGGGAATGATGGTGATGAAATCATGATTTTCAATAGAGAGCTGAGAATCCGGATTGAAAGAACGAATGCTTTCAATCTCATTACCAAATAATTCGATGCGGTAAGGATAATCGTTGGAATAAGAAAAGACATCGATGATTCCCCCTCTTACCGCATATTGACCGGCTTCGAAGACGAAGTCTGTTTTCTCAAAATCGTAAGAAGCCAAAAATTCTTCCATGAAAGAAAGATCCAGTGCTTCTCCCTTCACCGCTTTGAAAGTATTGTTAACCAGCGATATTTTGTTGATTACTTTTTCTCCCAGTGCTTCAGGATAGGTGACGATGCAGCAATGCGCTTTGGGATCGTTGCATTTGGTGAGTACTTCCGCACGCAGTAATATATTGGCGTTGTCTATTTCTTCGTGCTGGTAAGATTTTTTGTAAGAAGCAGGAAACATCAATACTTCGGTGTCCGGCAATAGTGTTTGCAGATCGTTTTGGAAAAAGTGTGCTTCGTCTTTTTCCGGAAGTATAAAAAAGGATATGTTTGTTTCGCTTGTTAAAGCTGCGGCTACGATAGCTTGTGCGCTCCCCGTCAAACCGGTAAGTTGCAACTTGCAGTCTGCTTTCGTTTCCAGTTTGCTTTGAATGTCCTTGCAAAAGGAATCGTTTTTATAAATGGATAAAAGGTCTCTTAACTTCACGCCAATACAAAAATAATAAAATCGGCACTCCAAAACTCATTCATGTAACAAAGAGTTTCATTTACCAGAAAGAAACATTGACTCCTTTGCCCCCTTTGTAAGTAGCTTTCCAGCTTCTGGAACGAATGGCCAAGGTACAACTCCTGTTGAAGGGTGGTGTGTTTTCCCCAAAAGGATGCTGGATATTAAGGAAAAGTGTTTTTCGATCTTTACTCAGGCATACTCCTGTAGGCTCAGCACCTGATGGCACGGTAAGAAATCGGTACAAACTATCGATGCCCGGATTTTGGATGTCGGCGTCTAACCACCAGACTTCGTTGCCGTCGTGTGGATCCTGGATTTGATCTTCACAGAGGATGAGCCATGTTCTACCGTTACTTTTGAAAATAGTCAGTGCATCAGGATTAGAAAAATATTTGGTGGTGTCTTTGGAGCCTCTTCCTCCAGACAGTCTGACTGTTAATTGATCTGTTTTCAGATCGAAAGACAACAAGGCACCATCAGGGTAGAACAAGGTATCGTTTTGTATTTTGCTTTGCAGGTGTTGAGCGAAATTTTTCTTTTGCAAATCATGCGCTGCAAGAGGCATAGGAGTGGTGCCCGTTTCCGTGATGTAGAGTTTGTCGTCTGTTCCTGTCATCCATTCCATTCGGGCAAAGACCGTTGCCCCTTTGCGCAAAGCAATGTCTCGTATGATGACCAATGAGTCCAATGCTCCGGGCAAGGCGATCCAAGGGTCGTTGCTGTTGTGTTGATCGTATGCATACAAGGTACCTTTGTCAAATGCATAAGGGGTCTCTGCTACGAATTTGAAAAAGACAGAGGGAGCATGATCATCGGTCATGTAAAGAGATTTCCCATCCTTGCTAAGCCAGCCCGATTCATGGGAGAAGCGACCCAGTGCATACAATTTCTTAACTGCCTTTTTTGAAGCCGGATCTATTTCTACCATCCATCCCATATCTTCATGGCGTTTCAAGCCATTGAAATCAGAGGTGTCGCGAGTGCCTCTTCCTTTCTTATACAATTTGGTATTGCTTTCAGGAGGGTATTCTTCGGCGGAAAGAATGCGTTTTGTTTTTGAGAGGTATACTCCGCCACAATTGTCGTACGTACCGCCCACGCTGCTAAAATCCACGGCTTCAAATTTTCCGGTACGTTTCCACTCGTAGTCTTTTTTGCGAATAGAGAAAACCGTACCTCCGCCTCCATCACCCAGGATGTCGCTTTTCTCATTGCATTCGTGAGAAACAAAGAGCGAAGCTTTTTTAGAAGAACTTCCGGGGAGGAAAACAATGTAATCGTGATTGCTCTTGGAGGGACTTACTTGTCCATTAAGAGTATAAACAGAATCACCTTCTTTAAATAAGGTATAATATTCAAACTCTTCAGAAAGAATCAGCTCCTTGCTGGCAGGGGTGTAAGCGGCTTCTTTAAAGGGGGCTTGTTGGAATTGAAAAAGCGTTACCTGAGCCTGCGTATCGCAATAAAAGAAGGCAAAGAAGAGAGGAAGGTATGCGGCATTTTTTTTCATGGAGTGATTTCCAGTAAAAACAATTCTGAAGTTCCATCGTCAGGATCGGCAACAGCCAGCGCGGCCAGTGTACCGTCTTTGTCTTGCTCGTAAATGCAAATGGATTCCCATTTAGAAATCATAGACTTTCCATCATTGTTTAAAACAGGGGTCATGTTTTCCACTTTTATTTTATTTGCTGTGTTTTTTTCTCTGCCTCTTTCGGGTAAAGCATTTAGAGAAAAGGTGCCAATGGCCGAACCTAGTATTTCACCATCGTCGTAAGCATTGTCTGTGTCTTCGCAGGAAGCTGTGATGTATACGGTATCGTTGAAATAACAAGCACCGGAACAAGCAAAGGTCAGTCCGTTTAGTGCAGGAATCTCCAGTAAGAAAATTTCAGGGAAAGGGGTGCTTTCAGTATGTCCTTGTAAAAACTCAATCATTTCCGGAAGCGGATACCGAATCAATTGTTCGCCTGCTCTGTTGATGAAATAGAAATGGTCTTTAGCGATGAAAGAAGCTTCAATATTGAGCTCCGGGCTTTCGAAATCGGGATGACTGGTAATGAGTCGGTATAAACTGTTTAAGTCTTTCTCCCAAACGATGTGTTTTTTATTGTAAGAAGTCGGCAGCTTCACCAAATAGCCCATGCCTCTTTGTGGTAGCACAGAACCGGAACCGGCGACAAACAAATGCGGATAGCCATTGATGTCGAAGGACACCATGCTTTCAAAATCTGTTTTCAACGGTTTAGGAATTCTACCGTCTTTTTTTTCTGGTGCTTTAAATAATTCCACTTGATGAATCACTCTTAATTCATGATTCAATCCGAATAAAATTTCACTGTCATCACCGATGATATAGATGATACCGTTCACAAGTTCTATACCGGAGCCTGAAGGGATGGTGGGGAGAGTTTCGTGTTTTAGGATGTTTAGTAACATAGTTGTTAGTTGTTAGTTGTTAGTTTTGTTTTAAACTCCATTACAACCAGATTCCCAACTTTTATATTTTTATTACTTTTCAATAAAAAAGAAATGTCAAGCATATTTTTTAAACTAACAACTAACAACTAACAACTAACAACTAACAACTAACAACTAACAACTAACAACTTATTTCTTCCTCAACAGTTCGAAATTTGTTTTGCCTTCATCCAGAAAATCAATAAACTCTGCAACGTCTTCATTGAAGGCAACAGGATTGGCCAATACTTTTTCTGTAAAAGGGTCCAGCAAAATGTAGTACGGTTGCGCGTTGTTACCGAAGCGGCTGATTTGTATATCAGAGTTGATGGCGCCAATACTTTTCTTTTGTTTGCCGTCGAAGGTGGATGTGATCCATTGAGCCTGCGGTAACTTCATGTGATCGTCTACATAGAGCGCTACAACCACATAATTTTTTTCAAGCCTCATCAATACTTGCGGATCAGACCAAACGTTGGCTTCCATCTTGCGGCAATTCACACAGCCGTGTCCGGTGAAGTCGATGAATAACGGCAAGTTTTTTTCTTTGGCGCAAGCAATGGCTTGCTCGTATTGAAAATAACCTTTTAATCCGTGAGGTAATTTAAATTTATCACTGTACAAAGGAGCTGCATCACATAAAATACCGTCTGCTTTGCGTTCCGCATCGGTCATCATGGTGGTGTTACTCAAGGTAAGGTTAAAATCTTGCGTAGTCATGGGTGGCAAATAACCCGATACCGATTTCAAGGGAGCGCCCCATAAACCCGGAACGAGGTATACGGCGAAGAAGAAGCTGCTCATGGCCATCAACAAACGTAATACACCGATTTTCTCCACAGGACTATCGTGGGGTAAACGGAGCTTACCCAGCAGGTAAACACCTAATGTAGCGAAGATGACAATCCAGATGGCTAAGAAAACTTCTCTGTCCAGGATTCCCCAATGCATCACCTGATCTGCGACACTTAAAAACTTCAGCGCGAAAGCCAATTCAATAAATCCTAAAGTGACCTTAATGACATTCAACCAACCGCCTGACTTAGGAAGAGAGTTGAGTAATTCAGGAAAGATGGCGAACAATGTAAATGGAATAGCGAAAGCAGATGAATAGGCGAGCATTCCCAATATCGGGCGTGTCAGGTCACTGCCTGAAGCACCTACCAATATAGATCCGGCAATCGGTACGGTGCAGGAGAAAGAGACTACAACAATCGTCATCGCCATAAAGAATACACCGTAGTATCCCCCTTTATCTGCTTGCCTGTCTACTTTGTTTACAAAAGAAGAAGGCAAGGTAATTTCATACATTCCTAAAAAGGATAAGGCAAATAAAACGAAGATGACCGTAAACAATACATTAGGAAACCAATGCGTGCTTAAAGCGTTGGCAAAGCTGGGCCCAAAGATGATCGAGGTGACTACACCGACTAAAGTGTAAATGACAATGATCGATATACCATAGACAATGGCTTTAGTAACGGCTTGTCTTTTGGTTTGTGTAGAATTTGTAAAGAAGGTTACCGTCATCGGTATCATGGGAAATACGCAAGGTGTATTCAATGCGGTGATGCCGGCAAGAAAGGCTAAGAAAAGAAACACCATGAGGCTGGTATTTTCTCCTGATTTATTTCCCCGGTCTTTTAAAATCAATTCCGGTGCAACAGCTCTTTTGATCGTTGTCGGTGTATCGGTTGTAGTACTTGTTATCAACGAATCCACCGGAGGTTTTGTCATGCCGGTATAATCCGTTTCTTTTATTTTATCGGGAACAGTATTCGCAGAAGAAGAACCTTCTACCTTTGTTATGACAAAATCTTTGAATTCAAATTCACCGTCTCCAGGAACGCACTTGCCATCTACTTCTGTGCATACCTGAAACGTATATGATCCTTTAATGGTAACTTGTTCGGCCAGGATTTTTACTGTCTGTTTAAAAAGTGCTTTGTGTTTAAAATAGGTATACTCACCTCCCCAGATGTCATCGTATTTTTTCTTTGCGCCAATGGGTTTGAGTTTGCCAACCAGTTTGTAAGTGCTGTTGGGTTCAAAAGTAATCACCGTAAGATTAGGACCCAGGTTTGGATCGAAATCGGAGGAATACAAATACCAGTTGTCTTCAATGTCTGCTTCGAAAATAAGATCAACCGTTTGTCCGATAACCACTTCTTTCTTAGACAAAGAATATTTCCAGGTTGCCGGCGTTAATTTTTGTGCTTCACTCTTGCAAGCCAGAATGCTGAAGAACAACACTACAAATAGGGAGATACGTTTTGTCATAAGTAAAAGCATAACGTCGGTTAGCTGTAATTAGTTTATTTTTTAAGGGCAACATATTGCTTATGAAACTCGCAAATGGTTTCGATGCCCATAAAGAAATTGAACAAGTGGTAATTTTCATTGGGTGAGTGAATCGCATCACTGTGCAGGCCGAAGCCTAACAGTACGGTATCCAGCCCTAATTCTTTTTTAAACAAACTCACTATCGGAATACTTCCACCTTCCCGCATCGGGATGGGTCTTTTGTTCCAAACGGTTGAAAATGCTTTTTCTGCTGCTTTGTATCCGTCTGAAGTTAGTGAAGTCAGAGCAGGTTCTCCGCCGTGATGTGGTTTTACGATCACCTCTACTGATGCCGGAGCAATGCGTTTGAAATGGTCTGTAAATAATTGTGTGATTTTTTCTGAAGACTGATTGGGCACCAAACGCATAGACAGTTTGGCAAAAGCTTTGGAAGGCAACACGGTCTTCGCGCCTTCTCCCGTGTAACCGCCCCAGATGCCGTTGACATCTAAACTTGGACGTATGCTGACACGCTCTAAAGTACTGTATCCTTTTTCTCCGGCAACTTCTTTCAATTTCAAAGAAGCTTTGTAGGCTTCCAAATCGAAAGGCGCTTCACTCATGCGCTGGCGTTCTTCGGCAGAAGCTTCCTGCACATTGTCATAAAATCCGGGAATGGTGATGTGATTGTTTTCATCTTTCAATGAAGTAATCATCTGCGCCAATATTTGTATAGGATTAGCCACTGCTCCACCGTACATACCGGAGTGGAGATCTCTTGAAGGTCCGGTGACTTCAATCTCTAAATAACTTAGTCCCCTTAACCCGGTGGTGATAGAAGGATTTTCATTGGACAAAATACCGGTATCGGAAACCAGGATGATGTCTGCTTTCAACAGCGCCTTCTGGTCTTTGAGAAATTGCTCTAAATTATTGCTGCCTACTTCTTCTTCTCCTTCGATGAGGAATTTTAAGTTACATGGAAGTTTACCTTCTCGGTTTAATGTTTCCAGTGCCTTGATGTGCATGAACATTTGACCTTTGTCATCACTTGCGCCGCGGGCAAAGATTTTACCGTCTTTAATGACCGGTTCAAAGGGAGGGCTGTCCCATAAATTAAGCGGGTCAGCGGGTTGTACATCGTAATGTCCGTAAACTAAAACAGTAGGTAAAGCCGGATCAATAAGTTGCTCTCCATACACAATCGGATGACCGGGGGTAGGATATAATTGTGCTTTGTCAGCACCTGCCTGCAATAAGAAATCTTTTACTTTTTCAGCCGCACGCAATACGTCTCCTTTGTATTGATTGTCGGCACTTACAGAAGGAATGCGCAAAAGCTCTTTCAGTTCTTCCAGGAATCTGTCTTTGTTGGATTCGATGTATGATTTTACAGACATTGTCAATTTTTTATTCAGAGAGAAATATACGTTTTTTTTCCGGTAATCCATCCCAGGCTTGCTGTCCTCCTGTATGAAGGACCACGATTTTTTTATTCTTTGGAAGCCGATTTTTATCGGCCAGATCGAATAGTCCAAAAAGCAATTTACTGGTGTATGTAGGATCTAAGGTAATGCCTTGTTCTTTCTTAAACTGTTGCACAAAAGACAGGAGCTCATCCGGTAACTTAGCGTAACCACCCCAATGATAATCCAATAGAAGCTTCCAATTTTTACCGGCTGTATCTTGGTATCCGGAAAGCAGCGATTGAATATCATTTACCAAAAAATCGGCACCCTTTAATGCGGCGACTCCCCAGACTTCCTGATGAGATTTTATTCCGGCAATGAACCCCGCCATGGTGCCCCCTGTGCCGCAAGCCGTGGCAATGATATCGGTATCGGAAGGGAGTAAGCCAACCAATTCCCGAACACCTTCTACGGCGAAAGCATTACTGCCGCCTTCCGGAATCAGGTAGCCGGTTGGGATTTCTTGTTCATACATCCAGCGTTGTATAAAATCTGCCTCAGTTTTTCTGCGGTACTCTTCCCGGGACATATAAAAAAGCTGCATGCCTTTATTGACACAGTGCTGAAGCGTATCGTTCAAAGGAAGGTGTTCTTCTCCTCTTACTATACCAATGCTTTGAAAGCCAAAATAATCAGCAGCTTCCGCTGTCGCATACAGGTGATTGGAATAAGCGCCGCCGAAAGTAATCAGTTGCTTGATGCCCGAGCGCTCGGCTTCCAACAAATTGTATTTCAGTTTGAACCACTTGTTTCCTCCCGCCGGATAAGGCAATTGATCGAGGCGGGCAAGGTATAGGTTGTCAGTCTTTTCGTGGCTGATTTTAGTTATTGTGATGGGAGGAAGTGTATGGCTTTTGAGCAACATAGTGCAAGATAGTAATGGAGGAACTTGATACAAACTGTCTTGCCCCTAAATCCCCTGAAGGGGACTTTCCAGCAAAATTGTTTTTTCTTTTTATTCTTTTTGATAAAAGATAATTGTTAACTACTAAAGCAAAGTCCCCTTCAGGGGATTAGGGGTAGACAGCAAGCGTAAGTTGAATGGAGAGTAGTTTCCAGAAAACTACTCTCCACTATTTTACCTATCTTTGCAAGGATTAAATACCCTATGACTGTTTCCGAAGAAAATATTGATTTTAGCGAAGACGATGTTGAGTTATTTGAACACCACCGAATCGTGGTAGACAAAGGACAAAGCATGATCCGCATCGATAAGTTTTTGATGGATCGAATTCAGAATGCTACACGCAATAAATTGCAGAATGCCATTCATGCAGAAACGCTGAAAGTCAATGACCATGCAGTAAAGCCAAGTTATAAGGTAAAGCCTGGCGATGTCATCATTGTTTCCCTGCCACATCCTCCGAGAGAAGATGTGGTTGTTCCGGAAAATATTCCACTGAACATTATTTATGAGGACGAAGAATTATTGATTGTCAATAAACCCGCGGGCATGGTCGTGCATCCTGCGCACGGCAACTGGACAGGGACTTTGGTGAATGCTTTGTCGTATCATTTGAATAATTTACCCTCCTCCAACGGAGAGATTCGTCCGGGATTAGTTCACCGGATCGACAAGGATACATCCGGTTTGTTGGTGATTGGTAAAACGGAATACGCGATGAGTTTTCTGGGTAAACAGTTTTTTGACCACAGCATTGAACGCACGTATTATGCCATCGCCTGGGGAGTTCCTACTCCTCCGAATGGCACTGTGAATGCCCCGATCGCGCGCAGTATGAGGGATCGCAAGATTATGGCGGTATATGATGATGAAGAACAGGCTAAACGTGCCGTGACCCATTATAAAGTATTAAAGGATTTACAATACGTTTCACTGATTCAATGTAACCTGGAAACCGGTCGCACGCATCAGATCCGTGTACACATGAAGCACATCGGTCATCCTTTGTTCAACGATGCCACTTACGGAGGCGACCGCATTGTGAAAGGAACCGTATTTTCCAAGTACAAACAATTTGTTGACAATTGTTTTGAAATCCTTCCGAGACAAGCGCTGCATGCGAAGTCCATTGGGTTCATCCATCCCACTACTAAAAAGTTTATGCAGTTTGAGTCGGAGTTGCCGGAGGATTTTAGATTGGCGTTGGAGAAGTGGGAAAGGTACAATGAACAAAAATAAGGAACGAGCGAGGAGGTACGAGCTAGGACAATCTTTTTCCCTGGCTCGTACCTCCTCGCTCCTCGCTTTATTTCTTCTTCGCTTCTTCCCAATACCCATTCATCTCCTCCAAGCTCATCTCGTGCAATTTCTTTCCCGCTGCTTTGGCTTGTTCTTCCAGGTAAGTAAAGCGTTTGATGAATTTTTTATTGGTACGTTCCAACGCATCTTCCGGATTGATATCGATGAAGCGAGAGTAGTTGATGATGGAGAAAAAGATGTCTCCTAGTTCATCTTCCATTTTTTCTTTATTGACTTCCGGAGCATTGGCTTCTTTTTCAAATTCATCCAATTCTTCCTTTACTTTATCCCATACCTGGTCTTTATTGTCCCAGTCAAAACCGGCTCCTCTTGCCTTCTCCTGTATGCGTATGGCTTTGACCATGGCAGGCAGGGATCTTGGAACACCTGAGAGAATGGTTTTGTTGCCTCCTTTTTCCGTTTGCTTGATTTGTTCCCAGTTTCTTTTCACGGCTTCTTCATCTTCAGCTTTCACATCGCCATAAATATGAGGGTGACGTCGGATCAGCTTTTCACACAGGCTGTCCATGACATCTTTGATGGTAAAGTCATTGGTTTCGGAAGCGATTCTACTGTAGAAAACAAGGTGTAAAAAAATATCCCCAAGTTCTTTTTTGATCTCGTCCATGTCTTTTTCTACAATGGCATCGGAGAGTTCAAAGGTCTCCTCGATGGTTAAATAGCGAAGACTGTCAATGGTCTGTTTTTTATCCCAAGGGCATTGTTCACGGAGCTCGTCCATTATTTTGAGGACATTGGCGAAGGACTGAAGGGTTTCGTTTAAAGAGTTGGTGTTATTCATAGGAATAGCCTGTAAATTGAGATGAGAGATGAGAGATGAGAAATGAGACTAAAATTTCATTTCTCATCTCTCATCTCAGATTTCTTATGAGTTCGTATTGGGAATCTTATAAAATAGTTAAATTTGAATGTCCAACTTACAAATTATTTCAGGTTTGTTGGACCGGGGACTAAAATAAAACAGCAGTGACACTTATACAATCTATTTCAGGTATTCGAGGAACCATCGGCGGTACTGTAGGAGATAATCTTACTCCTCAGGATGTGGTAAAATTCGCAGCGGCATTTGGCATGTGGATTTTGGAAAAAAATGAATCGCCAAAAGTCGTGATAGGCAGAGATGCTCGTCCTTCGGGAGAACTGGTGACGCAACTGGTATCTTCTACTTTGCGCAGTTTAGGAATTCATGTGATCGACTTAGGATTGTCTACTACACCTACAGTGGAGTATGCAGTAAAGCACGAAGAAGCGGCAGGTGGTATTGTCATTACGGCCAGCCACAATCCGGGGAACTGGAATGCATTGAAGCTATTGAATGAATCCGGAGAAGTATTGACCGAGAAGCAAGGAAGCCAGGTAAATAAATACACCAAGAATTCTAAATTGCGTTTTGCCGAGTACAAAAAACTTGGCAGCTATACTTTAGACAAAGACAACGAAGCCCTGAAAAGACACATCGACGCGATTCTTGCTTTGCCGTTGGTCAACAAAGAGGCAATCGCCAAACGCAATTTTAAAGTGGTTGTCGATGCGGTGAATTCTTCAGGAGGTATTGCCGTTCCGATGCTATTGGAAGCATTGGGTGTTACACAAGTCACCAAACTATTTTGCGAACCCAACGGTAATTTCCCTCATAATCCGGAGCCTTTACCGGAAAACTTAACGTTTATTTCTTCCGAAATAGAACGTGGGCATTACGACTTAGGTATCGTTGTAGATCCGGATGTGGACCGTTTGTGTTTCATTAAAGAAGATGGTATTGCATTCGGTGAAGAGTATACACTGGTAGCAGTTGCTGATTACGTTTTGAAACATACACCGGGTAATACCGTGTCTAATCTTTCTTCTACCCGTGCGTTGCGTGACATCACGGAGAAAGCGGGTCAGAAGTATGTGGCTTCACCGGTAGGCGAAGCACATGTAGTGGCGGCGATGAAGAAAAACAAAGCCGTGATTGGAGGAGAAGGAAACGGTGGTGTGATTTATCCTGAACTGCAATATGGACGTGATGCGTTAGTAGGTATCGCCTTGTTCTTGTCTCACCTGGCCTTGTATGGTAAACAAGTATCGATGCTCAGAGGAACCTATCCTCAGTACCAGATTTCAAAAAATAAAATCGAACTGACAGATGATATCGATGCGGATGCAGTGATTCTTGAATTGCAAAAGCGTTACAGCAAACAGCCGATCAACAGTGAAGACGGAGTGAAGATAGAATTTGATCAGGAGTGGGTGCAATTGAGAAAATCGAATACAGAACCGATCATTCGTATCTACTCGGAATCTTCTTCTATGGCGACAGCAGATCACCTGGCGAAAAAAATCATGGGGGATCTTCGCGAAATCTTAGAAACGATCAATGCCAATCTACCTCGATAATGCCGCCAGCGCACCCATGGACGAGCGTGTGCTCGAAGCCATGATGCCTTATTTCACTCATAAGTTTGGCAATCCTTCTTCCATACACAATTATGGCAGAGAGACGCGTGCGGCTATTGATAAAGCGAGAAAGACGATCGCGGATATTTTAAATACGTCTCCTTCTGAAATCTTTTTTACATCCGGAGGTACAGAAGCCGATAACATGGCCATCTTCAGTTGTATCCATACCTATGAACTGAGTCATGTCATCACTTCCCCGCTGGAACATCATGCCGTGTTGCATACCATTGAGGAATTGCAAAACGATTACCTTGATTTTGAATGGAGCAAAGTAGAAGTGGATCAACAAGGCGCCTTGAACATGGAATGCCTGGAAGCATTGCTCAGCAACAATCCGATTTCCCTGGTGAGCCTGATGCATGGCAACAATGAGATAGGCAACTTAAACGACATCGAACGCATTGCCGCGTTATGCAAAGAGAACGAAGCCTATTTTCATTCCGATACCGTACAGACGATGGGGCACTATCGTTTTGACGTACAAAAATTACCGATTCATTATTTAACAGGATCTGCACATAAATTTCATGGACCGAAAGGCGTAGGATTTTTATACATCAATGCAGAAACTCCATTGAAACCTATCTTATACGGTGGCCCTCAGGAACGCAACATGCGTGCGGGTACAGAAAACGTACCGGGTATTGTGGGCATGGCGAAAGCATTGGAATTGGCTTACGCTAATTTGGATCAGGATAAAACCCACATTCAAAGTTTAAAGGAACGCATGATTAGTCAAATCCGGTCACGCATTCCCAACATCACGTTCAACGGGCTTTCCGGAAAGTCGGATAAAAGTTTGTATACCGTACTCAACATCAATCTTCCTCCGGGTGATGAGTATGAAATGTTATTGTTTAATCTGGACATTGAAGGCATCGCAGCTTCTGCGGGCAGTGCGTGTACCAGCGGTACACAAATCGGCTCGCATGTTTTAGAAGCCATTGGTGCTAATCCTGATTCAGGCTATCTTCGTTTTTCTTTTAGCAGAATGAATACAGAAGCAGAAGTGGATAAGGCGGTGGATGTTTTGGAGAAGGTGTTGAAGCGATAAAAAATTTCAAACAAATAAAAAAGGCTTTGTAATTTTTACAAAGCCTTTTTTATTGTTCCTTCAAGACCTTTATAATTTGATTACGATCTTTGGTATATACGATCAAGGAGTACAGACCGGCAGGTAGCGCGCCGGTATGGATTGAAAGAGTAGTTTCTGTTTCTTCCCATTTCGCATCGATCATTTCGCCGATGCTGTTTACAAAAACAAGATGTTGTACGGCTTCTTTTTGAGAAGAAAGAAGTGGAATATACAAGTTGTCTTTGCAGGGATTAGGATAAACAGACACCTCTGTTATTTTTTCAAATTCAGGATATACCTTTCGTATCCCAAGATCCACGGTACGACCATCAATATCTGTTTGCCAAAGTCTATAGTAGAGCAGATCATATACGGCTACTTCATCCGTGAAACTATACTGTGTCTGTTGATGACTTGTTTCTTGTCCCGCTACTTTCACAATGGGAGAAAAGTGAATACCATCGGTACTTTTTTCCAAGGTGAAGAAAGCATTGTTCAATTCGGTAGCGGTTGACCAATTCAACTGTACTTCATACTTTCCTTTGGCGAAGGCTTTGAACTGTAAGAGTTCAACGGGTAGAGCACAACTGGAAGTAGAAGTGCTTTGAGGAATGGAAAGCGCGTTGAGTGCCGCACCAATGGAGCCGTCTACAGCGCCCCATCTGGTTCCTGAACCATTACCTCCTCCTGAACCCGAAATGCCGGCAGTACCGCCAGCTAGCAACGAAGTCACATTGATACTGCTTGTTGATGTTTTCGTCCATACTACGCCGCCGCCACCGCCACCGCCTGGACCGAAGTTAAAGGTGGTATAACCGGTGTTGCCTCCTTTTCCTCCTGATACTTCTACCGGAGTACTGGCTGTATAATCAGTGATATCAAGCAATACCGCTCCGCCTGCACCACCCCCGCTATTCCCGTCTCCGTTGTCACCAAATACATTGATGTAATTTGTACTTACAGATCCACCGTTAGATTTTATAACAAATCCGTTACTATTGATTCCCGCTGCTTTGATAATGATTATTCCACCACCATTGCCCCCGTTGTAGGATTGGTCATTGTTGACATGACCACCACCGCCGCCACCGCCCATAAAAATTTTATTATTTGTAGTATAGGTAGTGCTTAAACTCAGACTGGCGAATCCGTAAGGATCCAAGCCACACTTTTGATCACCGCCCCTTCCCCCTGCACCATAGTTGCCGCCGCCGCCACCGCCTGTATTATGTGAACCACCGCCACCACCACCATTGGCTTGTTTAGCACGTCCTCCACTTCTGTTGGTAACATAAGCCGCGATACCCTGTCCTTTCTGTCCTGTTTGCACAGAAGGGAACGTATAGTAATAGTTTCCCAATCCAAATGTTGAACAATCACCTCCGTTTGGACTTTTCTGTCCACCGGTAAATCCTTTTTCACTTGCATCAATATTTGCCTGAAGCGTTACGATATCAGAAGATTCAAATACAATAACACCGCCTGTATTGCCATCCCATGTTGTCGGTGTGAGTTCTGCGTCTACGCTTACTGCACCATATTGTGGCACGCTCACGAGTTGCACTGCACCCGATGGAGTATAGGTACGTAATAAAGTTTTAGTGAAATAGACATCATTGCCGGAGAAGTGATCGATGATGGCAAACTCGTAGTTGCCTGCATCTGCAATATCTAAGACGTTACCGAAAGCTGTAGTATTTGTCTGGTCGATGACGGCCCCTTGCATTTGTATGATCAATACTTTATCGCCGGCACCAAAACCGGTAGGTGAATTCACCGTGATAAAATTACAGAGGTAATTGACCGCCGTTACTTTCGTATAAGTATTGATCGTTCCGGAGAGTTGAGACATAGCCGTACTGACACCTGCAAAAAACAGGAACAGGTGCAGGAGCAATTTGGTTTTCCAAGGCTTCATTACGCTGGCGATGTCCATTACTGAGATAAATACAATTTTATCTACATGTTATTACATACGATCTGTAAATCTAATGTAACCTTCTCAAAAACAAATATTTGCTGATTAAAATATTAATTAAACCCATCCGTCTTAAAAGAGTCAAAACGGCATATTTATTTTGTTTAAACACGCAAAATACCATGAAAAAGGTCTTATTTTTTGTTCTTTTAAGCATTCCATTAGTCAGTCTGAAGTGTACAGAATCTTGCGATAATTATAAACTTCAGGGAGACGAGCTAAAAATCATTCAAGAGGTGGATCATTCACTGAATTATGTGAATGCGGATCATTCGGATACTCTTCGGTTGACATCCGCTTATCAATTGGATCAGGGACCCAATAAAGAAAGGAAAAGTTGGGTACAAGGTTACAGAAGTTGTGGTGCGGTAGCAACCATGGATTATGGCAATTCTGCTAAAGCTCCTTATTTCAGAATACTTTTTGATTTGAACAAACAGCACGCTTATGCGGTAGAAATTCCTTCCGTACAAGTTGGTCGCGTGGTCTTAAAGAAGAGTTATGACGATCACCGCTTCACTTTGTATAATGATCAGAACAGCTATACCATAACTTACTTAGGAGAGACGGAGTTTAATGGACGGATAATAGATGAGGTCTACGAATTTACCGGTACGGCGCAGGAAGCGGGCAACAACTATGTATACAGTTTGTATGAAGGTTTGTTGCGTATAGAAGAGCAAGAGAAAAGTTGGGAAAGAATTTGGGAATAGGGAATTAATTTTAATGAGAAATATTTATGAAGTCGTATAGTGCTATTTTTTGGGAAGGATAAATTATGATACCATGCATAAATAGAAGTGGGCGTGCCCCTACGGGTCGGGCTATTCGCTACAAGTCCTCGCTCGGATCAAACTGTTGGGAGATTAATTTTTTCATTGCTCGCTGTGGGCTTTCCGCTGCTATCCCTCACGCGGCGATCATCGTTACAAATGCTCTCTAATTTCTACTTTAGATGCAGCAAGAGCTGGTCGGATGGAAGCGAGAAAGGTGATGAAAATCACAGATAAAAATGTAATGAACAAATCACTTATTTTTAAGCGCACAGGATAAGCATCTACGAGAGATGTTTCGGTACCGATACTGATCAATCCATAACGCTGTTGCAGGTAACACAGCAAGACTCCCAATGACATACCAATCAGCGCACCGGTAAAGGAAATGAGGGCGCCTTCGGTGAGGAATATATTGCGAATAAAGGTGCGGGAAGAACCAAATGAAAACAACACGGCAATGTTGTTTCTCTTTTGTATCACCAGCATCGATAAGCAAAAGAAAATACCGACAGAAGAAACAGCCAGTACAAAGGTCAGCATCAGGTTGACGATTATTTTTTCAATGTGCATAGCGCGGATCAGGCTTTCATGTTGTTCTTCGCTGTTGAGGATATTGAAATCAGAACCGGTCACCTTTGCCAGTTGATGTTTAATTTCTTCGACGTCGTATCCGTCTTTTACTTTGATCTCCAGGTAGGAACGCTGGTTGGTATAGTTCATCAGCTGTTGAGCAATAGGAAGAGGCACAATCACAAAGTGATCGTCGTATTGTTTTTCTATGGCAAATACTCCTCCGGGTTGCACCGCTACGATATTGAATGCACTGGCAGATCCTAAGTTTTGTAATTTGGATTTGTTCGGGTAATAAAAAGTAAGAGGAGTGAACGGATTGTTTTTGACATTGACAGACAACTTGGATGCCACGCCTCGCCCAAGGATTGCGTAACTTTTTTCGCCTTCGCTGAGTTTGTATTGTCCCTCTACGATGAACGTATCAATGCGTCCTTGCTGTATGAAATTTCCTGCTACGCCTTTTATTTTTACCACATCACTTTGATTGGCGTACATCACGACACAGTTGTCTTCTATTACATCTGTAATGTAGGCTACACCGGCAGTGCCTGCTATTTTGTTATGCAAGTCTGTTGTGTAAAGAAAGGTTTTGCCTTGCGCAGGTTGTACTTTAATCTGAGGGTCAAAAGAATTAAACAGAGAACGAATCAAATCGTCCATGCCATTGAAAAAAGCCATTCCTATCACTAAAGCCATGGTCACTACAGCTACTACACTGATAGAAAGCAATGAAATGACATGAATCATGTTCAGTTTTCCCGAAGGAATAAAATACTTTCCGGCAATGAGTAAAGTGGCTTTCATTCTTCTTCTTTCTCGTTGTCTTCGGCAGGAGCAGGGGGAATGTCCAATTTTGAAATGAGGTTGTTGATGTGAATGGCATAATCTACACCATCGTCCAGCATAAAAATCAGTTCTGGAATAATACGGATTTGTTTCTTTAGTTTATCACCAAGCATCTTGCGGATGACCTTGGTATTTACTTTGATTTTATGCAGTTCTACTTTTTTATCTGTAGTAGCCAGAAAGCTCAAATATATTTTTGCAACCGATAGATCAGGACTCATGCGCACCGTATTGACGCTGACATAAGTACTACCAAACAAGCTCTTTGTGTCTTTTAAAAAGAGTTCAGCCAACTCTTTTTGAATCATGCGGCTAAACTTTTGTTGTCTGGTACTTTCCATTGGTAAAACTTTGTTTCTTTTTTTATCAAACTTACCGTATTTTGAGGAGTTTTCAAAGCTAGGAGCCAGGAGGTACGAGCTAGGAAGTCAATCTGAGCAAAAGCCTATGGATAATCGTTCCTCGTACCTCCTAGCTCGTACCTCAATAAATGCGTGTTCCCGCAGGGTCTCTCGAAGAGGACCCTGCGAGTTACTTGAGAGACGAAACTTCCATGCATTCAAGAACGCAGGGTCCCTTTCAGGAGACCCTGCGGGGACTAAAAAGCCTATGTATAATCGTACCTCCTAGCTCGTACCTCAATAAATGCTTACCTTTAATATCTAAATAAAAGGCCTTGGTTAATTTATTCAAAATATTTGATCTGCCCCGCTTGCTGCTCTTATTGCTGCTTACCATAGCCTACGCTATTTTTAGCGACATTGCGGTGTTTCCAATGACCTCGTATGAACTCATGAATATTGTAACGAGCGAGCATCTCGCCGGAGGCAATGTCATGTATAAAGATGTTTTCCATTGGACGGAGCCTCTTACGGTATGGGTTCAATACTTCTTTTTTCAGTTGTTTGGCAGAGAAGTGCTGGCTTATCGCATCGTGGCCCTGATCCTTATATTTTTCCAGGCTTTGCTTTGGAATCAAACCTTAAACGAAAAAGGTTGTTACGACCAACGTTCTTCTTTACCGGCATTGATTTATTTAGGTTTTTGCCTGCTCTTTCCTGATATGGTCAGCTTGAGTGCTGTAGTATTGGGCAACACCTTTTTATTGCTGACATTCTATTTCATGATTTCCTATATTAAAAACAACGAGCATCAGCAACCGTTGTTTTGGATCGGATGGAATGCGAGTATCGCTTTTCTATTTTATGCACCGTACATTCTTTTATTACCAGGAGTCTTGTTAGTGTTGGCGTTGTACAGTCCTATCGATGCAAGAAAGATCGTTACTATACTGTATGCGTTTCTGCTGCCGCTTATCTTGGTGTGGTTGTATTATTTCCTGAACGATGCGTCTGTATTTTATGTGCAGTTTTTTTTACAACGCGTGTTTAGTTTTCAAGCCAACCACTACCTGTCTTTCCAGCATCTGCTGTGGATTGTAGCGATTCCATTATTTTGGTTACTGATTGGTTTCATTGCCATTGTCAGATCTACTTCATTTGTCAATTACCAATACAGAGTCATTCAATCGTTGTTTTTATTGTTTGTCTTTTCATTGATCAGTTTCTTATTGGTAAAAGAACGATCCGTGTTCACCATCTGGCAGATTGTACCTTATACCTCTGCTATAGCAAGTCATTTTCTTTTATTACAAAAGCGCAGATGGTTTGCTGACGTCGTGCTGTTATTGAGTTTTGTAGCCTTGTTCTTCGTGCGCTTTGAATTGAAGAAAGAAGTAGCACTGGATACTACAGGCAAAGAAAGTCGCTTGAGTGTAAAGTTTGATAACAGTTTCTGGCAACCGTATCCTTATGTGAAGAGTGTATTGGTGCTGGATAATAACATCTCTGCGTACAGTAAATACCGCTTGTCTACACCGTTCTTAAATTGGAACCTGGCGGAAAGTTATTTTATGGATGTAGACGGTTATGAAGCCGTCGCTCTATTGGATCGTTATTTTACCAAGGAGCAACCGGACGCTATCGTAGATCCCAATGGCGTATTGTCCAGAACGTTTTATCGTTTGCCCTTAGTGGCCAACAAATACATCGAGAAGAAAAAAGGATTTTATGTATTGAAACGAGCCATGATTGCTCGTTAGTCACAACGGATTTTATTGACCCTGTTTTGGTGTCTTCCTCCTTCGAAAGGCTCCGTCACAAAAACTTCTACTGCTTTCCAGGCTTCTTCCAGGCTCATGAAACGGGCCGGCAGACAGATGATATTGGCATCGTTGTGCTGACGCGCCAACTTGGCGATTTCAGCAGTCCAGCAAAGTGCTGCGCGTACTTTTTGATGTTTATTGGCTGTCATGGCTACACCATTTCCACTGCCGCAAATTAAAATACCAAACGTATTTTCACCTGTAGATACAGACGTAGCCAAAGGATGTGCATGATCAGGATAATCAACAGACGACGTTTCGTAGGGACCGAAGTCTTTCACGATATATCCCAGTGCAATTAATTTTTCGGAGAGGTAAGCTTTGTATTCAACGCCTGCATGGTCTCCGCCGATGGCTATGTGTAGCATGTAGTTAGTGGTTAGTCGTTAGACATTAGTTGATTTGTTGTTAGTGATAAGTCAAATTAGTCTATGATGGTTAGTAAGTACAATATAAAACCTTTAAACTAACCACTAACGACTAACGTCTAACCACTAAAATTCTTCTTTTGCTTTCGTATTTTGAACGTATGCCGATATGAAAATACTGATTTCATAAAGCAATACCAGTGGTATGCCGATGAGTAATTGACTCAGCATATCCGGAGAAGGTGTCAATACCGCCGAGATAAATAGAATCACGACAATGGCGTGACGACGATACGTACGCATGAATTTCGGTGTCATCATGTCCATCTTGGAAAGGATGTAAATCAATACCGGCAATTCAAACATCAACCCGCAACCCAATACCATGAAGCAAACCATGGAAATATAAGAGGTCACATCAAATTGATTGACAATACTTGGATCGATCTGATAGTTGGCCAGGAATTGTATCGTGATAGGAAGTACCATGTAATAGCCAAACACCACTCCTAAGAAAAACAAAAAGGATACAGCCAGCACGGCATTCATGGAGTTCTTCTGCTCTTTGATTTTCAATCCCGGTTTTACAAAACGCCAGATCTCCCAGAAGATATACGGAAAGGCAACGACAAATCCGATGATGAACGCGGCTGTGATGTGCATGGAAAACTGGCCCGTCATGGTTCGGCTTTGCAAGGTGAAGTTGGCTTCCCCTACGCAATAGTCGAAGTGTTTGCACAACAGCTCAAACGTCCAGAAGTCAGGTCTGGAAGGTGCAAACAAAACTTCGCGAAAGATCCAATCCATTTTGATAAACGCTGCTACCGTAAAGATGAGCAAAGCGATTACCGCACGGATCACGTGCCACCTCAACTCCTCGAGGTGGTCTACAAATGACATTTCTGAATTGAACAAGGACTTTTATTTATACAATGGAAAATCTTCCATCCATGAATTGACTTTCTTTTTCACGTCTGAAATTTTAGACGCATTGTCTTTGTTCATCAACACCGCGTCGATCAAGTCTACTGTTTTTTCCATGTCAGTTTCTTTCAATCCACGAGTCGTGATCGCAGCTGTACCCACGCGCATACCGGAAGTCACGAAAGCTGATTTCGTATCGAACGGTACTTTGTTTTTGTTGATGGTAATATCAGCCTGGATCAATGTATTCTCTGCTTCTTTACCCGTAATATTTTTAGAAGTCAGGTCAATCAACATCAAGTGATTGTCTGTACCACCAGAGATGATGCTGTATCCTCTATCTGTAAATGCCTTTGCCATGGCTTGAGCATTTATTTTTACCTGCTTCGCGTATTCCAAATACGGATCGCTTAATGCTTCTAAGAAAGAAACTGCTTTCGCTGCAATCACGTGTTCCAGCGGTCCGCCTTGTGTACCTGGGAATACCGCAGAGTCTAACAAAGCAGACATCATACGAATTTCACCTTTAGGGTTTTTGAAACCGTAAGGGTTTTCAAAATCCTGACCCAACAAGATCAAACCACCGCGAGGACCGCGCAGTGTCTTGTGTGTAGTCGTAGTAACGATGTGACAATGCGCCATCGGATTATTCATCAAACCTTTAGCGATCAAACCGGCAGGGTGAGAAATATCAGCTAATAACAAAGCCCCTACCTGATCAGCGATCGCACGGAAACGTGCATAGTCCCAATCTCTGGAGTAAGCAGAAGCACCGCAGATGATCAATTTTGGTTTTTCTTTCGCAGCAACGGCTTCGACTTTGTTCATGTCGATGGTACCTGTTGCTTGTTCCACACCGTAGAACGTTGCTCTATAATATTTACCTGAAAGGTTGACTTCAGAACCGTGTGACAAGTGACCACCGTGAGCCAAATCAAAACCTAAGATCGTATCACCGGGATTCAACAAAGCCAGCATCACTGCCGCATTGGCTTGCGCACCAGAGTGCGGTTGTACGTTTGCCCACGCTGCACCAAACAATTGTTTCGCACGGTCAATGGCTAATTGCTCTCCCTGATCCACTACTTCACATCCACCGTAATAACGTTTGCCTGGAAGACCTTCCGCATATTTGTTCGTGAACACACTGCCCATAGCTTCCATCACTTGTGGTGAAGTGAAGTTTTCAGAGGCGATTAATTCAATTCCTTCTTCCTGACGTTTACCTTCCTTTTTGATCAAGTCAAAAATGGCTTCGTCTCTTTTAAATGCGGAGAATGCTGAAGATGACATAATTTTTGGTTTTAGTATAGTAGATTCTGTTTCCATGAGAGCACTAATTAGGGATGTAAAATTAATCAAATCCGCACGCTTTGAAAACGATTGTTTACAACTGTATGGTCTTTGTATAACCTACACCTCTTTTTTTATTCGACAGAGACTTTTGAAATCGCATAAAAAGTTGTAAATTAAATAGATACTTAGCATCTGGTCTTGTATTACTTACATCTTCCGCTCGAGAAGTATTCAAGAAACAGGTCTTTCTAATGAAAGAAATTCTTCAAAAAATGCAGGAATCCTTAATTTAATGTGAAATTGAAGGGTGGAATGCCTGCTTTCCAAACAATCGATATGAAAAGAAATCCTTTTAACCGGATCAACGGTTTATACTTCCTTCTTCTGCTGACTTGTTTATCCTGCAAAAAGGATCTCGAAAAACCACAGTGGGATACTCAAATACTGGCACCCTTTGCCTATACAGAAATGGGTATTGAGAATATTGTGAAAAACGGTTCCGCACAAACCAATCCTGACCACAGCATAGACCTTTTTATTCGTGATACACTGTATGCGTTGCAGTTGGATTCCATCGTATCTGTTGTTACGCCAACATTTGACATCAACAAAACATTAGACTCTATCAAATTCGGCACAGATCCTATCGTCACTAAAATCACGCTGGGTCAAATTGCAAAACAGATGGCCATGAGTTCTGACCCTACCACAGCAGCAGGGGGGAATTTTATCTTATCCAGTAACGGAACCACTCAACCCTTTGTACCGGCGATCTCCAATATTACTGGAGGGCCTATTCCAATTAACATCAGTACCATATTGGATGAAGCGGAGATTAAAACAGGGTTTCTTGACATCTCCATTACCAATGGATTGCCGCTTGCCATTCAGCGTGTGGAACTTGAAATTAAAAATGCGAAAACACCCTTTGCAGTAGTAGCCCAACCGGTGATCACTAGTATTGCTGTAAATGCTACTAAGACACAAACAGAAGACATTTCAGGAAAACACGTAGACGGTACCATGAATGGCAACATATTAGATATGGATTTTGCCGCCGGTTTTGGCGTGTATATAGATACCAGCGATGCGGTAACTGTGACATTAAATGTAAGGGATGTTACCGTTACTTCTGCTGTAGCGATTTTCCCGGCGCAAAATGTAGTCAATGATAAATCCGTAAACTACTTGCTGGACATGGGCTCCGTGAAGTTGAAGGAAATGAAAATGAAATCAGGCTTTGTGAAGATCGAAGTTTCTTCTACCATTCCTGACAGTATTTTCTTCAGCTATTCTATTCCCACTGCGATAAAAGACGGCGTGCCGTTTAAAACAGATACCAAAGTACCTCCTGCAGGTGGTACCACTGTATTTACATACGACATGACAGGCTATACCATGGGACTCCGTGGAGATCCTGCCATCAATACGGATTACAATGGCTTGTACAATGAACTCGTAGGAAGAATTAAATATACCGGTCATAAAATCCCTCTGGCTTTGACAGATTTTATTCATGTAAAAATTAGTTTGGAAAATGCTAAACCCTCTTATGTAGAAGGCTACCTGGGCGACACAACGGTTAACATAAACGGATCTATACCATTGACGGTATTCAAAAATATTACAGGCGGTACCTTACAATTCGAAAACGCAGATGTTGCTGTGGTGGTAGATAATAGTTTTGGTGTACCGGGTAGTGCAACCATCAGTAACATCACCGCACACAACGGAGCGGCTTCCGCTTCCTCTTCTTCCGGCACGGTAGCATTAGGCCCCGGTATTAACGGCAATCCTCCGGTGATTACATCAAGCAGAGTGAATGTTACCAATGCGACACCTTTGGTAAACATTTTGCCAAAGAGCGTGGATTATGCCGGTAGCCTGCAGATCAACCCCAGCGGAGCATTCAACGACAATCAATTTGCTTATGCGGCTTATCCGGTGAAAGCATACCTGGAATTCAAGATGCCGCTTTCATTGATCGCTAATCAATTGCAATTGACAGATACCATTCTGATTTCTTCTGCTCCGCAATTGAACAGCGCCTTGAAGAAAGGAAAACTAAATCTCATTACCGATAATGGATTCCCCTTCGATGCGAAAGTAATCGCTTATTTTCTGGATGGCAGCGGCACTATGCTGGATTCCTTGGTAACAACCCAATATGTAGAACGTGCGCCGAAAGGAAGCGATGGAAAAGTGACGCAACCTAAGCGCAGCATCATTTCATACGATCTTTCCGCAGGTACCATCAGCAACATACAGAAGGCTACATCGGTTATATTCAAAGCTTCCTTCAGCACAGACACAGGATCGTATTCCAAAGTATACAGCGATTACAGAATCAAGTTTAAATTAGCCGGAGACATACAATACACCGTCAACGCGCAATAGGGGCATCATGAAGAAATTTATTCATTTCATTACCGTTTGTTTTTTTTGTATTTCAACAACCGCATTGGCGCAAAATTATAGCGACGATTTATATTGGTCCATCTCCAAACTACGTGGCGACTCCTTGCGCATAGGCTTCAAGGATAAAGGCTCTGTGCAATTGAAGGGATTGTACAATTACAATTCCACGGCAGTGACCAATGACTTTTTCAGTAAGCTGGTTTACAAGAGTACCTACATTTCAGAAGAAGACAAGCAAGGTTCTATCAATCGTTTGAAGGCGCATAACCGATTGGGTGTGGACCTCTCGGCTTCATTGCAGGGGACTTACCGTTCAAAGAAAGACACTACTGTCTTGTTTGATATGGGTGTAGCTTACCGTGATTTTACCTATGCTTATTTTACCAAAGATATTTTCAAACTGGCATTTGAAGGCAACTCACAATACGCGGGACAGAATGCTGTAGTTGGACCTTCTACTTTAAAAGAATGGAACTATGCTTCCTTGTTTGTTGGTGTACAAAAAGTGGTATGCAAGGAATTGATTGTAGGTGCCAGACTTTCATTCATTAAAGCAGGTTTCTATAGAGAGACTACTATGGGTGCTGGAAATCTATACACCGATCCGAACGGCGCCTATGTTGAACTGTCGGCACCTTTTCATTGGTATTCGCAGCAAAGACCCGACAATCCTTTCGCAGCCAACAACGGCTGGGGAGCAGGTGTTGACTTGTATGCGCAGCGCTTCTTCAAAAAATCTATTCTTTCCTTTGAAGTTAGAGACTTAGGTGCGGTGAACTGGAGAAACATGAATACCTATACAGGCGATAAGACGTATCACTACGAAGGACAAAACATTGGTGATATCCTCGCGCCGGGCAATTCCTATATTTCCAGCGTAGCCTTGGATTCTGTAGCGAAACAATTGGGCATTGAAAAAGTGGTGCAAAATAAAACTACCATGTTGCCTACCAGACTTCAAGTGAGTTATCTCTACAAGCTCAATACCAAGTGGGCAGTAAAAGGAGATTTGAATTACATGTTCCTGAAAGGCTATTTGCCTTATGCGAAAGTATCAGCTTACTATGCGATTACACCGGCCTTGTGTGTTGTTCCTGCTATCACAGTAGGCGGCTACGGCAGCATCAATACACAAATAGGATTAAGTGCCACAGTAGCCAAAACGTGGTCTTTGCAAGCTAACGTTTTTGCATTGGAGTATTTAGCCGCCCCTACTTCTTACTCCGGACATGGTCTGGAGTTGTACCTGACCAAACGATTTTAATATGATCGACAGTTTGAAAGACGGTTTAACCTGGGCAACCAAATTGACTCCGCGTAAGTTGTATAACGCCGCACAGTTGACATATTCCTATCAACACTCCATGTTGAAGGGAAAGTCTTTGCACAAAGGAATGCCGGCCAGTGTTTCGATTGAACCAACTACTTCTTGTAACCTGCGTTGTCCGGAATGTCCCAGCGGTCTGCGTTCTTTCACGCGCCCAACGGGTATGATGGATCTTGGTTTGTACCGTTCTACACTCGATCAGCTGGCGAAAGATTTACTGTATCAGATTTTATATTTCCAGGGCGAACCGTATTTGCACAAAGGCTTTTTCGATATGGTCCGCTATGCCAGTGAAAAAAGTATTTATACGGCCACCTCTACCAATGCACATTACCTCGATGACGACCGCGCCAGAGAGACGGTGGAAAGCGGCTTGGACCGTTTGATTATTTCTATTGATGGCACCACACAAAGCAGTTATGAATCGTACCGTGTAGGCGGAGACCTGAGTAAAGTCATTGAAGGCACACGCAATATCATCAAATGGAAAAAGAAACTGCGTTCTAAAACTCCGCATGTTATTTTTCAATTTTTAGTTGTCGCACATAATGAACACCAGATTCCCGAAGTACAAAAGTTAGCCAAGGATTTAGGTGTGGATGAATTGCGTTTGAAGACAGCACAGATTTACGATTATGAAAACGGCTCAGACCTGATGCCGAAGAATGAAAAGTATTCCCGTTATTCCAAAACAGAAAACGGCACCTACGACATCAAACGCGGTGGCGATAAAAATTGCTGGAAGATGTGGCACTCTTGTGTGATCACTTGGGACGGTAAGGTTGTGCCTTGCTGCTTTGATAAAGACGCACATTATTCTATGGGCTCGCTGCAAACCCAATCGTTCTCCGACATCTGGACAGGCGATAAATACCAGGATTTTAGAAACAACCTGATCCAATCGCGCAGTACCTATGAGATGTGTAAGAACTGTACGGAAGGTGTGCAGGTTTGGAATTAAAGATTTTGTTTTATTAGCGGTGCA
>JAQBNS010000097.1 GCA_028288405.1 Chitinophagaceae bacterium | reverse complement strand
TCCATCTTCTTTCATCGTAAGAACAGCTTTGGGATTCAAACCGTGTGTTTCTACACCGGCACTATATACTTCTGCACCACCTTGCGCAAAGTATTTCAAATAGCCTTCTGCCAATTGACTGCGGCAACTGTTGCCGGTGCACAATACTAATATTTTTTTCATCGTATGAGTTATACAAAAAGCCAGATGATATTGATGAGACAAAATTTTGGATCGAAACCAAAAATGAGCTGCAAGACAACGACCGCAGTCGTAATGACTAGCGGTCGCTTGTAACGAATAATTTGATCTTTCATACGGCTAACAGCAACCACCACCGGGAGTGCAGCAAGCGGATGCTTCCGCCAGAACGGTCTGTTTTTCTTTGCTCAAAGTACCGCAACGCTCTGAAGCCAGACAAGCTGTTCTTAATGACACCAATTCAAATTCTTTTCCATTGAATGCCAATCCATACTTACCGATAGTCTCTGATTGGTATTCCACTTCGATATCCAGGTCTTCCAACTGTAATACTTTCTCTGAAAGGGAAATGATGTTCAATAATTTTTGTGGTTTCAATCGGTGTTCGAAATCATTCGCATCCCATAATTGAAAATTGACTACTTTCTCCAAACGCTCTGTTCCGCCGCAGTCCATGAAATGCTTGGAGACCAGGCCTATTTCCGTTACGTGAAAATGTTCGGGGACATACTGGCCGGAAGCCAATTTGAAATTCACTGTTTCCAGGTTTGGCAACAGTTCTTTTATTTCTGATAATTTCATGTGGATACTGTTTAGTTTAACAACATTTATTCTTCTTCTTTTCCATCTTGGTGGAAACAACATTGAAATAGGTTTGCAACTTGGCAAAACCTTTTTCATCGATACAGTAACAAATGGCATTCCCTTCAATGCTGCCTTTAATAAGCCCTGCATTCTTCAACTCCCTCAGGTGCTGAGAAACCGTAGCTTGTGCCAAAGGCAATTCATTGACAATATCTCCACATATGCATGCGTCCACGCGAAGGAGATAATCCAGGATGGCTACGCGCGCCGGATGCCCTAAAGCCTTAGCCAGTGTAGCAATGTCATTCTGTTTGTCGGTAAAATGATCTGTTTTGGTAGCTCCCATATTCAAATTGTATATTGCAATATTACGATAAAGATAAATAATAAGACAAGGGTTTTCTATGAAATAATTTTAAATCGCTCTTTTTAAGAAAAAAGAAGGTTCTTTCATTCCATGGCCTGTTCTCTGCGCCTTATTTTACTCTTTCTCTTTCTGTTTCTCTTTCTTATCTTTACCCATGGCACAAAATCTAAAACCCAACGAACGGGAGTTGATCCGCTTGGTTAATTTTTTTAAAAAGAAAACCAAAGCCTTGACGCAAGAAAACAAATCGATCGAAGAGTATGCGCAGCTCTTGGAAACAGGTGATAAGCTGGTGGAACAAATCACCATTCACGCCGCCAACCGTGACATCGTGGAGGGCGAGCGCAAGAAGCTGAACGAACTGGTAAAAGAAAATGCGGTTTGTCCCAAATGTCAAAAAAGCAATCAATTGAAACTGGTCGGGACGAGCAAAAGTCCGGAAGGCTGGAAGAGCAATAAATACAAGTGTCGCAAGTGTAACATTGAATTTGTCTGGAACGCACCCAATAATCCCTGGGACATGATTCCTTATGTGGAACGTTTCATTGTGCAATCGGAAGAAAAAATAGCAAAGGAGAATGTTCCTGCAGAAGAAAAAGAACAAGTCGCTGTCATGGTGCAGCAAATGAAAGCGAACCTCGACAAACTCAAACCCGTGGTGCTCGCTTCAGATGCAGACCTTACCGAATTGGAATCGCGAGACAAAGAGATGGACGAGTTGATTAATAAATTTAAAAAATACCTGATGATCGAAAAGATCAAGATGGAAGACTAAAGTAGAAAGAGAAAGAGTGTCAGCCTCTTTCTCTTTCTGTTTCTCTTTCTGAAATTACCCTCTTAGTTCCCGCAGGGTCCTCTGCGAGAGACCCTGCGATTCTTGAGTGATACGAAGATTAAATCACACGACATAAAAAGGGAAAGAAGGGTGGAAAGTAAAAAGGAGAGCTATCGATTAGACGGCCCTCCTTTTTATTTTCATTACTTTGTTAAAGTATTTAATGTTTAATTCAAAATTATTTTTTCTCGCCATACGCCTTCGTCATTCACAAACTGCAGGATGTAAAGACCTTTCGCTTCTTTGCTGATGTCTATCACGGCATGTTCAGTCGCTGCAGTCTGCGTGACACTCAACACCGTATTTCCCGATGCATTCAACACTTCCCATGTACCACTCACGGCTTTGTTCACGCTCACATTGAAAATGCCTTTACCCGGATTCGGATATACCGACAGCAGTTTGGAAGTAGGCTGCTGCGTGGCTGCCGGCATGGCAATGCGGTTGTAGGTGGTGTTTGTCCCCACCGGTGCATTGTAATCAAAAAAGATATGCGCGGTGTTTCTGATTTCATCACCGGCATGCAAGGTGTTTTTGGGAACCACTTTGTATTTTACAAAACCATGACTTCTTTTTTCATCTGTGGTACTGTCCGGCAAATCAATGTTGCTGAAGGTCCATGCAGCCGCTCCGTTTTTCATTTGCATCGTATAAGCATGACTGGCTGCAATGGTTTCTATTTTCAATAATTCAAAGTTGGTGCTGATGGTGTCTTTTACTGTAACCACAAAAGCGGTGTCGCTACCTGTGTTTTGAAAATGCACGGTATATACAAATGGATCCTGCTCCGCTACTGCTGATAAAGAAATATTTGTTGCTGCGGATACTTCTTTGTAATTGGGATCGAAGGAGCTGGTGATCGCTTGTTTATATAGCACACTATTGTCATCAGGTGTTTGATCTTCGGTCAACGGAATCACAGCAGCAGTCAGTGTCAGAGAATCTCCCAACTGGGCTGTAGTAGGAAGTGTAAAGTACGCATAGACCGTTCCGAACTGGCCCGGTGTAAGGGTTGCAAAACTCCAGGTCAATGTTTGATCGGCAGCCGTTGCGTTTTCTGCGGAGTCAAAAGTCAACAGTGGGTCGTGTGTAAAATTAACAGTTCCTTGCTGTACCGTTGTACCTCTGTTGATGTAACTGATCGCATAACCGATACTGCGTCCCGGTCTGGCGGGTGAAAGCGGAGTGATCACTACTGCCATATCATGGATGGCATCGGGTGCATACAGTGCAAAATCATTTCCATTGCTTTCCGTGGCGAAGTCTGTAAACGTGACGCTGCGCGAAACCGGGGTGCTGGTATAGTATAACTGATCCACTTGTACGGAATAAGTACCAAGCTCCACGTTGACCTTATAATTGCCGGCGCTGTCTGCATTCACTACATAATTGCCGGGCTGCACGATCAATTTTGCAAATGGCAAACCGTTTTCTTCGCTGTCCTGTGTATTGTTTTGATTGTCGTCTGAAAACACGATACCCTTGATGGCAGGATAGACGGTGCAGGAATTGACACTGTTCGCCTCGCAGACAGAAATGTTCTGGGGATAATAAACAAGCGAAGGATTGGCGGGAATGTTGGGCAGACAGGTTACAAAGTTATCAGCCACCGATAACAGGGTCAGGCCGCTGGGCAAGAAGGGCACACATGTCAATTGGTTGCTGGTGCAATCCAGCTCCTTCAAGGTGGAAGGCAATGCGGGTAACTCTACCAATTGATTGGTCGATAACCAAAGGCTTTCCAGGCCTTCATTCAACGGAGGCAGATAGGTCAATCGATTTTGCGTACAATGCAATTGTTTCAAGGTAGAGGGAAGGGCCGGTAAGCTGGTGACTTGGTTCACCTGAATGTCCAGTATTTCCAGACCTTCCGGTAAGGCAGGCAAGTGTGTTACAGCATTGAAGGCAATGTATAAACGTCTGATGGAAGAGGGTAATTCAGGCACTGTAGTCAGTGGTGTTCTTCCGCAAAAGATGTCTTCTAAAGCAGGCGGTAATGCCGGTAACTCGGCGATCTGGGTTTCATTCAAACTCAATTGTTTCAGTGTAGCAGGCAAGGCTGGCAGGCTGGTCAAAGGAGTCTGGCCGACATCAATGCTCTCCATGTTGGGAGGAAAGGAAGCAATGGCGGTGAGGGGATTGCTGTTGCACCAAAAGTTTTTCAACCCCGTAGGCAAATCAGGAAGCGTTGTTAACCCATTGTCTTCGCAATCAAAGAAGTTAATGCTATTCGGTAAGTGAGGAAAGGAAGTGATTTTATTTCCTCCACAATCCAGAAAAGTCAGACTCTCCGGCAAGGTGGGCAAGGTGGAGAGGTTATTCGATCCACAGTTTAATATTTGCAGATGGGGCGGCAAGGTGGACAGGTTGGTAATCTTATTGTCCACACAATCCAGGTTGAATACATTGGTAAAATATTCTACTCCGGTCATGTCCTCAATGTCGAGGCTCCGCACCAATAAATAGGTTTCATTCACGACTTCATCGCAAGTGATATCCAGCTGTCCGCCTACCATGCAGGTCGGATAGTTGGTTTCCAAAAAGGCCCTGAAGTTCGCATCGGGTATGGTGACCAATTGGGCCTGAGCCGGCAGAAGGACAAAAAGCGAAAGGGCGCTGAGCAGCAAAAAACGTAACTTTTTCATAAAAAGTGATTTCATGTAATAGATGCAAAATGGTGAAGGAATGTAACCCGGACGGCTTCTATTCCTTAGACCACTATTTGCGGGCTTGCGCTTCCGTGAGGAACTGTTTGTTTAATGGCATTACTTGATCCGGGTCTGATGTCTTTGCGCTTCCACATATTCCTGGTATTCCTTCGCATAGGCTTCGTTTTCCGGATGATCAAAATGATTCGACTTGATGCGCACAATTTCCGGATCGTTGGGGTATTGAATGGTCAGTAAGGTTTTGTTGCTTACAAAAAATAAGGGAACAGCAATCACGATGAACAAGGCCAGCCTTATCAATAGCTTATTGAAGTAAGGCTGCAGTTCCTGTTCTGCTTGGCTTTTGAATAAAAACACGGCGGCAGTTAAAGCAGGCAAACCGAATACACCGATGTACAGCATGGGCTTGGCCCCCGGCCAATACATCAAACGAAACAGTATGCCGATGCAAGCCATGCCAAATACCGCGCCGGCAATGATAGACAAGGCTATTTTTTGATGTTTTAAATTCGCGTCACTGAGAAAATAAAATCCTCCCCAGAAGTACACTAAACTCAATGCCGTCAAGCTCAACACCAATATAGGTCCGGCTCCGGGCCAGTGCATCATTTTAAAAATCAAACCCACAAAGACGAGGACACCGATTATTTTTTCTGTTTTCATACAATGGCTTTTTTAAAGAATAGGTACTGAATATTAAATTTCAAAGATGATATAGCAAAGCAACTTAATGAAATGTCGGCGGCGCCAAAGGTGTCATCATGCGCTGCTGATTCCACATCATCTGATAGTGCCACATGTTGTTGTTGTAATAGTTATTGGCATAACGGGAATACGGTGTGATCTCCAGCACTACAGCGATCAGAATTTCCTCCATGACGGGACTCTTATCTACTTTCAGCGGATACCAGGGTTTGCCTCTGTACTTCATCTGAATATAATTCTTTACGACTTTATCGCATTCATAATCCAAGCCTTTGACCAGAATTACTTTGCTGGTATTGCCTTCTGCATCCACCAGAAGACGCAGGAGGATCATGCCGTGTATGTTATTGCCGATAGCGCTGACAGGATAGCTTACCGATTGAATGGCATCACTGTGCTCCAGGGCCATGTCGTACAATGCCGCATGGTTACGGCAGGATTGGTATACTTTATTCCCAGACGCATCTATAAAATAGGAATCTGTTAATTTAAAGTTCTTGAATACCCGCGTCACCTGGCGCTTCTGGATGCTATCATAAAAACTTTCCGTTCCTGCGCCTTCTATATCCAGCAGGTTTTTGCCGGACTCGTCTGCTACTACACTGTAGATGTGCTTGTGGTCGTTTTTCTTTTCGTACACATAATGCGCTTGTCCGTTGCTCCGGTAGGTCTTGATGGCGCCGGTGATCTCATTGTCTTTGTAGGTGACGGTTTTGCGCCATTGACCGTTGGGAAAATAAAAGGTGAAGATTCCTTCTTTCTTCAAAGGCGCCAGCGAATTGTAAGAAGCCTTGTACAAAGGCGTGCCGTCTTTGATGAAATAGGTCATGCTCCAGGTATCTCCTTTCAGGGATAGGCTGTCTGCATAATAGAGATAGCCATACTCTGATGTATCTTTGATTTCTTCCCAGGCACAGGAATAATAAATTTTACTCTGTTTGGCACGCTTGCTTTCGTAATCCAGGTATTTGATCATGTTGAGCACATCGTTTTCCGTGAGTGTTTCCGAGGCTATGGCGGTTATGAGGTAAGGAGAATCTTTAAAATACTTCGGTGCCATTTCTTTAAACTTATTCCTGTTCTTTGAGAAGCTGACCAACTTACCCTCTGCACCGCGACGAACAATATAAGTATACAATGTTCTGCCTTGCCCTGGCTCGGCATGCTGGTAGAAGGTCATATCTCCTATCGTAGTGACTACTTCTACAAACTGTGCTTCACTAATGGGTATGCTGAGTAGCTCGCGCTCCACGGTAAAGTCGCTGATCACAGCGAAACTGTCTTTACCGATCGTATAGGATTGACACATTTTGGGTGTGATCTTTTCTCCTTTGCCCGCGCCGGAAGGCGGGGTGAAGCGGAAGAAACCGTCGCTGAGGCCGTACATGATTCTTCCACTGATCTTTATTCCACGGAGGTCATAATAAGCCCCGGGTGAAAAAGTTTCTCCCAGCGTAAAGCTTAAATTCTGACGGCTGTCGGGCAGGTAGGTGATGTCGAGGTAGCCGTCAATGGGCTGCTTGTCGCGATCGGTGAAATAACCGATTTCATAGTAAGGATTGACAACTTGTGAATAAGCCACTGTTGCAGTGCATGCCGCAAGAAGCAGGCTGTATAAAAATGTAGAGCGCACAGGAATAGAATAAAAGATTTCAACTAAGGAATGTAAAAATAGCCAATTCTAACGAGCTCTCTGTACTTACCTCCTATTTTTTAGATTTCAAAAATCACTCGGCCTGGTGCCAGACGTGCAATATCTTTGAGGTCATTGGTAGATTTGATACCGGCATTGCGAACAATGAGTGTAGCGCCAGATACTTTGGTTTGAATGGCCAGCAATTTTAAATCTGCCGTTGATTTGGTGTTCGCATCAAGGCTCAACCCGCCGCCAAGTCTAACGATTTCTTTTAAGTCAGTGGTAGATCTGCTCATGGTAAAAATAAGATTAGATGATTTACTCGTTGAACGGGATGCTGCAAGGATCGTGTTCAATAAACAATTAAAAGAAAAGGGCTTAGTTATGCAAAGGATTTGTTTAAAATCCGGGATTTGCAGGGAGAGTTAAGTTTTATTTCAGAAATAAATCAGATTGATCCTGGCGCCACATCTATCGGTGCCAGCATGAATACGCTTAATTAAATTCTCTGTATATTTTTCTGCCAATTTTTCCTTTGTCTCCTATGATACGACCTTTTATTAACCAGGAAATACCAAAAGCAAAAAGCATCAACGCTTCAAACACTAATGTTGAATAGGTAAAGAATTCTAATTCTGCACAAATAGGAGTCAGCACGATGAAAAGCAACATCAAATAGCCGCATAGTTTATAAATGTTATTCTCATTGATTATGCTTACTGGAATTTCTTTGTTTTGCGCTTGCCCGATAGTAAATACATTAATGGAAATGATGGCAAGTGTAATAAAGAACGCTCCGGCAAACCCATAGTGAATCCAGCCCAACCATCGATAGTCCAACGGTATTAAGGTGAATATTTTATCACCACTAGAATGGGGGTTCGTAGGCATGAATGCAATTCCAAAAGCCATGAAACCCGCAATGTTTGTCAGTCTGCTATCATCCTTAAAAAAATTGGGGTTGGAATGTCCTTTGTAGCGAATTAAAAACAATCCCACTGCACATAAAACGCCTGTAAATAACTCCCTTAAATGCGTGTAATAATAATCACTGATGGAAGGTTGCAGGTATGTTTCAAAAAAAGGAATGACAGAGAACAGACATAAGGTAATGGGTAGCAATACGCCCAGTACGCCAATCGCTTTTCTTAGTCTTCTATATGTATATACATCATCAGTGACTTTTATACTTACTAATAGGTCTTTATTCATTTTCATTTTTGAGTGAAAAAATATTCTTTAATTTCCTTTTATTTTATTGACGCAAAAATTTGTTTGTGCCTGTTTTAATGTATGCAGACTGTCAGATGCGTTATGTGTTAAGTACCAATAGATATCGGCATCAGCGAGCAATATTCCATTATCTAAAAATAATATGGGGTTTCAGAATTTTTAGTAAATATTTTAATTAATCCATCAGACGATATTTTAATCGAAATTCCATTTGAACTCAAAACCGATGCGGCCGACTCTCCAGTACCCGTTATACCTGAAATTTTTGCTTTTTCAAGATTAACAACAACTCCTATATACAATACGTTTCCTGACTTATCAATAATTGATACTCCATCACTTGAAAGACATCGAAATAGATGATTTATCGATTGTTTATCCGTAATGCAAATACTCTCCTTAAGGAAACTGTTTTTTGTTTTTATATTAATATATTGATCTATGTCTTCCAAATTTTCCGGAAACCATAAAATGGTACTATGCTGTTTTTTAGAACAACTTAGCAAATAGAATAAAATAGAATTAATAATTTCTTCATCAAAAGTAATATTGCTGCTCAATAAATCCTTTAAAACCGAATAATTTCTATATCTCCATTGGTTTTCAAAAAAAATAAACTCACTTCCATCTGAGGAGCATATCGATAGCAGTTTTTCATTTTCCACCTTGATTAAAAAGTCACCTCCTTTTAGTGTTAAAGCAAGAGAGTGCGTTTCTAAAAAATTACTCTTTGAATACTCATTATCCAATATGAAGATATTATTAAAACACAGATTTTTATTTCCCAAGAAAAAGGATGTTTTACCATCAACTAAATACCATATCCTTTTATTTATTTTATCAGTGTCGCTTATATAAAAAGGTTTTGTTAATTCTTTAACTGTTCCATATCTTTTGCCATTCAAAATGTCTTGAGATTTTGTAAATATCGCTCCTGTAGAAAAATAATTTCCTTCGAATGAAGTTGTTCGAAGTTTAAAAAAATATTCTATCAAATGTCTAATCTGTCGGCTATCATAGTAACCTTTACTTATATATGCGGTTATAGTTTCCTTAATTATTTCATCTCCGAACAACAATGAACTATTTTCAAAAAATTTAGGTAACTCATCTGTTAAATAATGTGACAATATATTTTCGAAAATATTAAGAATTTTAGTCTGTTTATTAACATCAATTTCCGAAAGAAGGAATCCAATAGATGATGCTAATTGATGTTCCTTATACATCCTCCCTAGTATTAACACATTGTTGTTGTCTAGTGGGTAAAAGCCTCTTTTCTCATTATAATGTATATCAATTTTGTATTTTTCCAAAAACTCCCTTTCAGGTTGAGTAATTACAGTTACAGAACATGAGAAAAAATTTGCCATGGTTTCACATAAGATGTTTAAGCTAAATTTCTTGAAAATTTTGAATGCCCCCAATTTATTGATGTCAGTATATTTTATTTTACCATCGATGATTTTATTGTCCACGCTTCCCATTTTGGAGATAATAATTGATTTTATTGTACTACATTAAACTAGTCGGAAACTTACTTTCCACTTTCACTTCATCAACAGCGTTTTTAAGTTGCTCTAAAAAACTCAAAGTCTCTCTATACTCTCTTGCCTCAGCAAGCTTAGTAAATTCTATTTCTGCATCAACATGTTGTTTTACTATTGCTTCTATCTCATCAAGAGAAACTTTGAAGAATTCCTTCTTATGATTAATTCTATTTAAGCGTCTCTCCTTAAATTTTTGATGAAATTCATTTTCTAGTTGTGGAGCATTTTCGGAATATATGATAGCATGTACATCAAACTGAAAAGGAACAGACGCATCACCTAATTCTTTCACCCGGTCTAAAGGATCCAAACGTCTTGTCATTCCTATTTTATAGACATCTTCACCAAAAGAACCTAAATTGGATATGACATATATATGACCAACTTTTGTAAGTTGAGCTAACGAAATAGCTCTTTCTTTTCGTTCCTGTGCGTCGTGGAGTTGTTCTTCCAAAAGTTTGATTTGTTCATTTAGCGCTTCTGTATTTGAACCTGATGATTGGCCCAATTCTTTCTTAGCTTTGTCCAAAGCTTTTTCAAAACGTCTTTCTTCGTCTTCAGCTTCTTTTTGTGCTTTTTCTAATTCTCTTTGAGCTTTCTCTTCATCACGCATTTGTTCTCTTATACGTTTTTGCTCTTCTTTCTCTTCATATTTCTTCTGCTCATATTCATAAGTCAAAGTAAACTCTTCTAACTTAATGTTGAGAAATGTATTTGTAATATATGTAGCCTGCGTCTTTCCAAGCGCATTAATTGAATCAAACGTCTTGTTAATTCGTTCTTGTGTTTTTGCGGCATTATTCCATTTAGTCTTGGCGATTAAGCTATCACATTCCCCATTAAATGCATATAGCATAAGTTTCTTATACTGATTTGTCATTTTCCTACCTTCTACTTTACTTCCTCCAACTTCCCATTCTACTGTGCATACTATCGCTTGATCCGTTTTTATTAATTGTTTTTGTTTCTCGTAATTCAAATCGAGCTTGCTTTTAAACTGTTCTGATGTTTCGAAATCATGCTGTGCTTTGTATAATCCAAACGATCCTATTTCCAAACTATCACTATATAAGCTAATTTCATATTCAAGATTTTCATGGATCTTTACAGCAGATATGTATTTTTCATTGAGCTCTTTTAGTCTAAGCTCCGCTTCTTGAATTTCATTCTTCTTTCCCTCAAGAAATTTATCCACCTCTATTAATGGAGCATATTTATTAGCTAGACTAGAGTTTTCATTTTTTAATGCCTCTATTCCTGAATTTAAATCTAGATTGTTTTTTTTAAGTAACTCTATTTCTAATAGGGCCTCCTTTAATAATCCTGGTGCTTTAAAGAATAACATACGATTTTTTTATAGTGATTAATTTGGCATTGCTTCCACAGCTACACATCCAACGGTATGTGTACCCTTCCAATTCGTAACTTTTAAGAAGAAATATTTATTGGAGTGTGCATTAAAAAAGTCATAGATAACATATCGTTCTGTTGCTATAATAGTTTCTGTTTTACTAATAAAAGTAATCTCTAATACTACATCTTTAAAGTTGGCTACTGTTGCCTTATTAAAGACAGTTCCTTTAATCTTGATTTTGTCACCCCAAAAGTTTTCATGGACAGAAGCTTTAACTTCAAGAAACTTGGCGGGATCTGCTCTTTCCATTTCCTCTACAGTCAACACTTTATCTTCATAACTATTCGGAATCGCATTGCGTGAGAATAGCGTATTAATCGTAACTATAATTCCGATGATAATAAAAAATGTTACAGCTGTCTTTAGAAAAATACTTCTCCATGAAGTTGTCTTCTTCTGAACTGTCTCCGCTTTTGGTTTTTGATTAATAGGCGGAGGCACATTTGTTTTAAATGGAGGAGGTACCTCTTTGAATAAATCTCTCAGCTCTTCAATCTTCCCAGCTGTTGTCCATTCAGTTAATCCTTCATGCCATATAGGTGTCGTTTGAAGAATTTTCTTTTCTTTCAACTCTTCAATATCAAAAGGTCCTTCTTGGACTGTTCCTGTGTGAATGTGATACTTTTTCATGTGTGATAATTATAATTATCGGTGATAAATGAATAGATACAGCCTCATCATCATATTAAATCCGGAATGTTGGCGCAAGCATTTCCTTATGCCCAATATCTCTTAGTGCCTTTTGCGTGGGCTTGTTAGTAATATGTACAATTCGTTTCACCTTGTCTCCTAGCAAATGCTCTATGTGATGATGAACACCAGTTTAAACAGCGCCAACAAGTAATCATTTTACAACTTTAGTCCTGCAACAATGCCAAACGCAAAGAATCCTTTACCTTGATATGCCCAAGCATCTGCGTGTCTGCCAAACATAATATCGTGTCCGTATGAAAAAATAAGTCCAACATCGTTCCGGGCAATGATTACACTTACTGAGGGAGAAAGGATAAAATTGTTAGGAGTATATGTCGTTGTTATTTTCTTTTTTAAAGGTTCCTTACTTAAACTCGCAGATGAAAAGCCAAACGCCATACTTGGGGTGATAGACCAACTATTGCTAGTTCGTTGGGTGAATGTTGTCCAACCAAATGAATAACCGATATTAAGTCCAAGATTTATAGAGCCTGTTATTACATTTGCAGAATAAATACTATCATTATAGTCTTTAACACTGGGTCTTATTTTTAATCCAACCACATTGATACCAACTATCCACGTTTGATAATGTAAAGTAATTGCCTCTGTAGGGGCGCCAACAAGTGTTCTTGACTTAAGTGTCAATTTCAACTTGTTTGACGTATTTGCATTGATGACTGTTGATGTCCCCAAAGAATCATAACAAGGATCTAAGACATTTGTCTTTGATGGATTAATCCTTTTATCATTAATCCCCCAAGGGTCAATGCTTAAAATGCCATCTTTATTATTTATTAAACATTTAAATGGCTTTTTTAACTTATCACAAAATTGATAACTATTTCCCTTGTCATCTGTAATTTGATAACCACTATTATTAAGCGAAGCAAGCTTATGCTTGTTTATTCTATACTTAAATCTTATTCTATTAGATGTTACTTGAGCAGAAAGTTCAAGTCCTATAAATAATATTAAAAGTGTTGAGATCAGTATCTGTTTCATATTTATCCGTTAATTAAGAGGTCAAAAAAATTGCATTTTAAATCTTTCATGATTTTTTCAATCATGTTTTTCCTTCTTAAGCTTGTAGCTAATAATATTTATTACGTCTCATACGGCTTACTTTCCCTGCTTGTACTAAAAATACGGCCACCTACAGCATCTATCTCTCAGGGTTATAAAGCAGAGTCCCCATCGATCAAAAAGCAAAAATCAACTACCAAAAAGCGATATCTCTCCTTAAAGGTGTTGGAACGGCTTGTGAAAAGCAAGGGGATTGGGGATTTACTTTCCCATGACTTAAAGAATACTCTATCTTAGGTACGAGCTACTTTTTGATTAAGGTATAAAAAAACCTGCCGCATCTGCGACAGGTTAACATTCCTGTTGTTTTGAATACCATTAACTCACCGCACCTTTTCCGGTCGGCGGACTGGTATAATTTACTTCCTTCTTGATCCACTTCACACCGAAGTAAAACAAAGGAAAGATCACACCCACATGAAAGATGCTGTAGGCTATCAAAGCCGTGCGGTGCAAAGGATCATAAGTCGCCTGATGATCGAGTGCCTGCAATTTTCCGGTGAGTGCGAAGAACACTACCGTCAAGGCCACTCCTGCAAACGTGGCGCCCAGCGCGAGAAAGAAATATCCGATGGCTGTTTTCATGGTTTCTAGTGTTGAATAAGACAATAGCTGTGTCTTATTCAACGCCAATACTATGCCATCGCATTTAAAACTAATTAAGCGTAATTCTATGAGGAACCTTGTGAAAAGGCTTTCCTAACCAGCGGTCAAACTGCCTCAGGTTTATTTTCTCCTTCAATTTTTATTCGGTACAGTTATTGAAAGGTGTGCTTTTGTACTCGTTTTTTATTGTTTATTCTTTTCAATAGGCGCTTATGTTAAAGCACATACTTTTTTTCTTTTTTGTTAGCGCTTCCGCTTCCGGCTTCGGACAAGTGATAACACAGCAATATTGTCGTTCTGTCTCTAATGTAAAAGATCATTACAATGCCGTAGAGTATAGCATTTACTATCCTCCCAGCTGGACACTGGACACCAGCGGTTTGTTGGAAACACAATTCATCGTGACTTCACCCAAAGATAACGAAGAAGACGCCTTTCGTGAAAACGTAAGCCTAAGAGTGAAAGACTCTGAAAACCTGCACAACTTTGTCGTCGGTTCCGAAAACTGGATCCGGAATAACGGCAGCTTGCTCGAGAGCCGTCGCCGCATCAACGATGCGAGACAGGAATACCATCTGGTCGTCTATACATTGAATGAACAACCCGAGCTGGTTTATGAACAATATTATTTTTACAAATACAAATTTTTATACGAACTCACCTTCGTCTACGAGCGTGCGCATTTTTTAGAAAACAGAACTGCCGGAGAGTATGTGCTGAATTCTTTTGGTTTTAAATTTAATGATCGTGCACCTGCTCCTCCTGTTTTTATACTAAACTTCAGGTAGTGGTTTTTTTTTATTGAAAACAATACCTATGAAACGGTATATTTCATATCCGCTCCATCATCCCATGAAACGCACCTTACCGCATGTTCAACCATTATAGTGAACGACAGTTAAAATAAGTGTTGAACAGTTTGCTCTGTTTTTCTATTGATTTTTTATAAAATCAAAAACGAATCTTCGTCTGAACCACTCTTGCTGTAAGCTAGTTCAGACATGGAATACAGCGGTTTGAACAGCTAAACTTTATTTCCCGCTTTCCATTCAGCAGGTTTGAATGATCAATATATTTGAAGTGCGCGCATTTCTTATTGTTCACTGTTTTAATTCACAGATTCCTTTTATGAAAAACAAACTCTACTCTATGATGAACCTGTTGTCCTCCGCGAAACAGTTTCACCCTCTCCGCAAGCCGGCTTTTTTCAGCCGTACGTTTTCTATTCTTTTACTCAGCCTGTTTAGCTTTGCACAGGCACACGCACAAACTCAGTTTCAGGCAGTATTTGCCGATTCGGGTTTTGATTTGTCGGCCTATGATGTGCACGAAGTTTCAAACGGTTATGTATTGTGTTCGGAAGTGCCCAACATCATGGTTACACAAAGCTACACCCACCTCATCAAAACAGACCTCAGTGGCAACCTGGTCTGGCAGAAAAAATTCGAAGGCAGCTGGTGTAACTTCAAGCCTGTTTCAACAGGAGGATTTATTATGGTAGGTACGACTATAGCAGGCACCTCCGTGGTATACAAACTGGACAATAACGGAGTTATTGTCTGGTCGAAGATCTTTACCGCCGGAGCAGGCATGATTCTTTCCTATGTCATCGAAACGCAGGATGCCGGCAGCCAGGCCTTCCTGTTCGTGGGAAGTTATTTCCGTCAATTTGTCGGCGGTTCTACCGGTTCGGATTTTCTGGCCATCAAAACAGACAATACCGGTTCCATACTCTGGGCACGTTGTTATGGAAGAAACACCTTTACTATAGGCAACAACCTCTATGACTACGGCGCCACCGCCATAGAAGTATCTTCAGGTACGACGGGCGATCCGGATTACCTGATCGTCGGAAAAACCGACGGATACAATACCAGCAGTGCTGATAATCTCTACGTAGTAAAAGTAGACGGTACCTTAGGCATCAAGACCTTCGATAAGCTGTACGTTCCCTTATATCCTCCTGGCGATCCGAGACGTGTAGGTTATGTCAACCTGGGCAGAAGCATTGCGGAAGACAACAGCGGCAATTACGCGATCTGCGGACGCACCGATAATATCACCACCATCGATGGTACCGGTGCGATACAATGGTGTAAGAACTATTCGAGCTGTTTGTTCAATAACATTGTCAAAGATGTAAACAATACAGGATACGGTGCAGGTGTGAGCTACAGTTCAGGAATAGAAACGGTTTTGCTTAAAACCGGATTCAATGGTGCCGTGAGCTGGGCGAAAAATTACGACGGTGTCAGTTCTTATGTCACTGCCACTTCCGATTATGGTTACCTGGTAGGTGCCGGTGTTTCCGTTTCGAACGTATCGAGGTACGGTTACCTGCTGGCAAAAACAAATGCTTCGGGACAAAGCGGTTGTTACGAAACATCCGAAAGCGTCAGTGCTACTGATGTTCCTGCACAGGTGATCAACCTGGGTGGAGACGATGTAGACGTAGCAAGCGACATCAGCGCGGCAACCGGCTTAGGTGGCGTATCGCCCTGTCTTCAAACCTACAGCAGAAATTGCACAACACCCACCACCTTTACCTATGTATCAGGAGGTGCATTCTCTTATAGTGTGACAGAAAACAATTATCCTTTCCCTCCTTTCCTTAGCAACTACAACATCACGGGCGCAAGCGGCAGCTGGAACACGACGTATGACACCAAGTGGACCTTGATCGACGCAGGCCCTACCTATACCAATGTAACGGAAGTAACGCCCTATCAATATTTTTCACAGGCCCAGCCAGGCTTTGCCAATTTCATCAATACACCGGTGCGCACCGACAAAACACTTTGTGTTGACGTCATTCGGAAATCAGACGGCTGTGGTGTAAGACAATGTGGCGGAAGAAATCCTGCCTACGGATATAACTTCAGAACATCCGAAGAAAATACTGACGGCCAAACAACGGACAACCCGACGAATGCAAGCTGGAACGACATACAGCTCAGCCCCAATCCGGCTTCAGGCAGTGTGTTGATCACCATGCCTCAACAGGCAGGCGGCACGATCGAAATCATGGACGGCAACGGACGGGTAGTAAAAACACTGCACAATGTTTCGGTTTCAGAATTGGTAGACATCAGTACCTTGCAAAGCGGATTGTACCTGGTTCGCGTTTCCTATTCCGGCGGCGTGAAGGTCTCGAAGCTTGAAGTATATTAAACAGATATTGCTTAAACCTAAAAAGGGTCGCCTCTCAGCGACCCTTTTTTTATTGCGGGCTATAATACATTAAGCCTTCTTAACTACACATTTTTACGCATTGAGCTTCGCAAAAAAAATATTTGATTAACCTGCACCGCGAACATTGTCCATGATAGAATCGGGAAGCGCGATACGTGAAGGTTTGTTATGATCAGCAGGTATCAAAACATAAATAGAATCATCGTCTTTAAAACCTTCGAAAATATAATGCGCTGCGTTATAGGTTTTCGTCAGACTAGAGTCAACTATAAACTCATCATGCTCACGCTTCAATACCTGATAAGGCTGGTACAAATAAACACTGGCATCTAATGAATCTATTCGTCTGGAACCTGTTTCGTAATGAGACCTTCCTACAAGGTCTGGCTTACCATCTCCGTTTAGATCACTGATCTCTTTGATATAAAAATTGCTTTCGTACAATGTGTGCACCCCTTGTTTGTCCAGGCTTAATACGGTTAATAACGCGGTGCCATCAGGGTATTGATAATCCCAAACGAAAAAATAATTCTCTCCTTTACCGGTTTGTGGAATATACAACATGTCAGATTTCAATTTATTAGGCAGTGGCAAAGAGATATGGTAAGGAATCAACTCTCCACTGATGTTCTTTATCACGTAATTTTTGTTGTTACCCAATTTGATCGTCATCATCGTATAAAGCTGTGGATCTCCGGCTAGGTCTTTTATTTCTTCTAGTATAATACTATCCTTTAACTGATCACCGTCTAAATCGATCACATAGCCATCAATCGCTAGTGTTGCAGTGGTGTCTAATTTTTTATAGAAACTATAATCACCATAATATACCGTATTAGTTTGCTCTTCTTGTTTCTCTTCACAAGAGACAAAAAGTATTGAACACGATAGAAGATAAAAGTAAACGATGGCCGAAGATTTCATGTTTTGATTTAAAAGATAACTTTCTTAAGTTAATGAGTCTGGCCTTTTTATACTATAGTTCAGGTACTAAAATATCCTTCGTCGAATTTTAATTCTGATTTCTGATCCCAGATCTCCGATTTCTCCATTTATTTTATAGCTTACCTTTTCATTGTATACACATGGTAGACATACAGAATTTACATTACTCGTACAAAAAGAAAAAGGTATTTGAAGGCCTGACCATCACGTTTGAAGCGGGCAACATCTACGGCTTGCTGGGCAAAAACGGTACAGGCAAAAGCACCTTGTTTAAAAACATCTGCGGCCTGCTGAAACCCGGCAAAGGCGAAGTAAGCATAGGCGGAGAGCTTTCCAAACTCCGCAAACCCGGTATGTTGAGCAAACTCTTTATGCTGCCCGAAGATTTCTTCGTGCCGTCTGTGAAAGTAAAAGATTTCATCGCCACCATGGCGCCTTTTTATCCGAACTTCAGTCACAGCGATTTCGACCGGTACATTTTGGAATTTGAAATTCCGGTAGACTCCCGCCTGGATCAGATGAGCATGGGTCAAAAGAAAAAAGCCCTGATCGCTTTCAGTCTGGCTACCAACACGGAACTCCTCCTCATGGACGAACCCACCAACGGTTTGGACATTGTGAGCAAAAGTCAATTCAAGAAAGTCATGTCGAGCGCCATTGCTGCCAACAAGTGCATCATCATCAGTACACACCAGGTGAAAGACATTGAAAACTTAGTCGACCGTATTTCAGTGATTGACAACGGAAGTATTTTGTTTAATGCCTCCATTTCAGAAGTAGGAAAGAAACTCCGCTTTCACCAAAGCCTGTATCCCTCGCCGAAAGAGAAGGTGGTCTATTCGGAAGAAACACTGACCGGCATCAGCGAAGTCCTGTACAACGAAAGCGGCGAAGAATCCAAAGTAGATTTGGAGTCTTTGTACAAAGCCATTATGATTCATCCTACTACCATCAATAACTTATTCAACTCATGAGCGATACATTAAACTTTTCGCGCTTGTCGCTGCTGCTTAAAAACCACCTGGTGGAGCATAAGCAAAAATACCTGTACTACCTGGCCGGCATGTTTTTCATCGGATTGATTGTGGTGCTGCTGGTCTTGTCGTTCAGTAATCTTTACGGTCACGCCAATATCTATACCCTGAAGACGAAAAACTTTTACGCGACCAAATGGGAAGGCCTTCAAACGGCACTCTACCTGGGCGGTTTGGGAGTCTTCAGTATTATTTTCTCCAGCGTGAGTTTTGTTAACTTCAACAACAAAGGCGAATCCATTTTCTATTTGATCAAACCGGCCTCGCAGCTGGAAAAATGGCTGACCGAAGTCATCGTGCATGTGTTCCTGTTTTTTGTAGCCTATACACTGATCTATTATGTGATCAACATTCCGATCACCCTCTTTGTGAGAGCGTCAGAATATGCGGGATTTATGGAAGAGTATAAAGTGTGGACGGTTCTGGAGAGACGTGAAAACCTGTTCCGTGCTTCCACCATCTTTCATTTCAGTACCTTAAAGGAAGACCTGTATATGGCCTATCCGATTTGCATCAGCATTTATTTCTCGGTGACGGCTTTCTTTATGTATGGAGCGGTCTTATTCAACCGTTTTTCTTTTTTCAAAACACTCATCCTCGGTTTCCTCACCTTCATCGTCTATACTATTTATAACACCTGGCTGATACGACTTCTCAAAAGTTTCCTGATGCCCGACGACTGGAATTCCTATTCCTACAGCAACGCCTACAGCAGAGGCGACGATTATTCTTTTGAAGCGGTGCTCTCACCGCATTGGGGCGATATCATTCTCTACTCTTTACTGTTTGTAATACCGGTGGTATTGCTTGCTTGTTCTTATTTTAAACTCCAGGAAAAAGAAGTATAGTCATGACAGAAGACGCGCTCTACCTAAAAGTTGTCAGTCACATCTGCGACAAGATCATCAAAAAAGAACTGCCCGCGGGATCTGTTCTCAATAAATACGAATACGCTTTTGACAACGGCGTCAGCAAACATGTCGTAGCAAAAGCCCTGGATTACCTGCAGGAGCTTGACCTGTTGAAACCGGAAGCCACGCAGTTTGTCGTTACCGACAATGCCTTGACCAAAGCCAAAGTATACCGAAAAGATAAAGTGCTGACACAGGAACTGCATCCCACTTTCGAACTCTTATCGCTGCTGGCGATTTCTCTGGAAGAATTCAAAACAGCCTATCAACATTATCAAGCCTCAAAATCATGAGAAAGTCTACCATCCTGTACATCACTCTGAATGTAGTGATCATGCTGCTTCCCATCTTGTTACTTTCTGCTTTACGCTATAAAATCAAAACCGGCGACGTGGTCGATTTAAAAGCACAGGAAGCCGCTCGTTTTACACATAAGACTTTATCCGATGTGTACGAACTGGAAGTGACCGGCAGCAGCAATCGACACAGCATCTCTGTGAACGTAAACATCATGGATTCCATCAACACCATCGGAACGGATACCACGACCTATAAATACATCACGTATAAATTATCCGGCAACAAACTTTCTATTCATTACGATTATGAAAAAGACAGTCTGGACAATCCGGTAAACAAGGAAGACGGGGAAACAGTAGTCGTAGCCGATTACGAAGAGTACGATGCCACGCCGGATCGCTCCATAACGATTTACCTGAAATCCAACCTGAAAAAAATCAATGCCCTCAATAGTCGTGTCGTTGTCTACCTGGACAGCAATGCCACGTTAATCAATGACCTGAGTGTAGTGTGTGATGGTTCGCCTTTCACACTGAACGCGCCTTACCTCACCAAACCCAGTGAAGACGAACCCGGAGAAGACGATGTGATTCTCTTTGATTTCCCTCACTACCTGCACTTAAACCTCAACCACAATTCAACGGCAGAGTTGAATCATTTCGGCGTGATTAAAAAAATGGATTTGGATTTAAGAAACGGAAGTTCTATTACTAATTATTATCCTTTGGGAGAATTTAATTTAACCATCGACAAACACAGTTCTTATTTCATCGATGTCAATAACCTGGATCAAGTGAAGATCAAGTATGAGTAATCATTATTCCGTATATAAAAAAAGGAGAACGTACTGTTCTCCTTTTTTTATGCCTTCTTATATCGTATAATCTTAGTTTCTAATGACTGCAATATTTTGTTCCAGTTGAATACCTTGCTCATTACTGATCATCAAGTGATAAATTCCCGGGCTTAACGTGTCCACTCGTATCATAGATTTTTGATCAGACGAATTATTCGATTGTTCCCTTACCACTTTACCTTCCATATTATACAACAAGATATCATATGTACTGCTTTTCAAAATATTCGCATTCACATAAAAATAATCTGCGCAAGGATTGGGATAAACGGATACTGCCGCATTATTTTCTTCCCCTGTAATACCTGTGCAAATTTCTGCCATGACTGTATGCTGCACCGTACTGGAACATCCGGCTGCATTTGTTCCCTTTACCGTAACGGTTACATCTTCGGTTACATCATTCAGTGTAAAAGTTGATCCGGCAGTTGTGTTGTTCCATACATAAGAAACCGCTCCGCTGGCACTAAGCAACACGTCTCCACCGATGCACGCTACATCTGGTGTCACCGTGAGATCTGAAGGTTCGCCTACCTGTATCGCATTTGAAAATGCATTGCCGGTACCGATTGTACTCGATGCCGTTAAAGTCACCGTATGCGCACCTGGCGTGTCAAAGCGAACCACAGGATTAGGCTGCGAGGAAGTTGCAGGTGTACCTCCTTCGAAGGTCCAGTCCCAGGTCTCCGTGCCTGTGCTGGAGGCATCGTAAAACTGCACATTGTTTTCCTTACAAGCTGCTTGTGTAACGACGAAAGAAGACACGGGTACTGTTTCCGTAAAAATGCAGTCTCTGTCTAAAGTTAACAGCACATTGTCCACAGGATTAGTTGGAGATGCAACAAGTGGCTTTGTGACGATCGTCAAACCGAAAAGAGTACTGTTTGTTTTTACAGTAGAAAATAAAATCTGGTCTGTGTTTTTCGAAAAAGAAATTAAATCATACGGACTATTGAAACTGGATACGACATTGTCATTGACCTTCACCAATTTAATTGGCCCTGCCGCTGTAGTGTCCATGAGGCCGATGAAATTTCCGGCTTGTGTAAAATCAATCGCATCATGATATACGGAACCTTGCTTATTATATTTTACCTGTGTCAATTCAGTCATGGCAGTAAAAATAAGTTTGCCGTTTTTATAATCCATCCCCTTCGGATAAATTCTATAGGCATTAGAGGTTTGAAGGGGCTTGAGCCATTCTCTTTCACCGGTCGTCTTCATTTTACACAAGAAAGCGTCAAAGTCATTATAACCAGGAGGAGATCCAACAACAACAGTGTCTTGATTCCAGATAAAACCTCCGTTATATGTAACGAACATGTAAAGGTTGTCTTGTTCATCGAGCTCCAGATTAAATGGCGTCAGGTGCGTGTTATCTCTTGTTGCTATAGGTTCAGGTTTAGAGAAAATTAAATTGCCATTGCTATCGTATTGATCAACTATAAAATTGTCTCTGCGAAGGCCCCAGATATAACCTTTGGAATCCACCTCTATGTCGATGTGGCCAGCTAAATCGGTTTTCCATTGTAAGACACCGTTACGATCAAACTTGGCAAGCCAGTATTCACCCGATACATATAAGTTAAGCTCTTTGTCCAAAGTCATGGTCGTATGCGGTGAAAACAAAACATCTGAATAGCCGGTTTGCCATTGTAAAATACCATCTTTGTCATACTTCACGATCACTATCGGTTGTATATAAGAACCATCGTTAAATCCGACAGGTCTTGCGAACCTGGTATAACTTCCATCCGTTGAGTAAGCTTCGATACTGTCGGTGTAATTACCCCCAACTCTGAAAAAATTATAATATACATTTCCCAAAGAATCTGTAACCATTGAACCAGGTATGTTATCTAAATCATTCCTTATATAAGTCGCCCATTGAATCATTCCTTTTGGATTGTACTTGACCAGCGTCATCACTTCATTGTAGGCCGAGCTTTGCAATTTGAAGAATAGGCTATCGCCATGAGGTCCATAGTGATAATTATTTCTCCCTGAAGTCTGAAACAATTGAAAGTGATTGTCCTCTTTGTCGAAACAAACAGCCGTAGAAGCTAGCATATAACTGCCGGAACTGACAGAGTAATCGCACGATGCCGGAGTGAAGGGTTCGATGATGTTCACATGCTTGCTAATAGTATCAATACATCCATTAGGCAGCGTGCACATGAGTTTGAGTTTTCTATTGCCTGTACTGGTGTAAAGTAAGTCAGTGGGTGATTGGTCTGTAGAACTTGTCACTCCGGCACCTGCACCGAATGTCCAGTTATAAACTCCACCGGGATTTACAGAGCGGTTGGTTATTTTTACGGCATCACCCAACTCAGCATTATAAGAACTAATAGTAAAATAAGCGCGCGGGCCGGTTACCGTAATCTTTACTTGTTGAAGGAGTGTAGTAATGCACCAAAGATTACGGTGCGTGCCGGTGACTTTATATACACCTGTTTCATTCAATACGCCGGTGCTGAGAAACAACGTGTCGCCGTTTCCTCTTAGCGGAGTTCCGATGTTTTTATTTCCTCTTGTCAGCTGGTAAGTGACATTGGTCTGTGAGTGGAGTACATAAATATATCCTGTTTCATTGCGGCAGAGATCCGGTGTCTTCGTACCGATGCCCAGTGATGGATCAACATAAGGATAAATGGTGTAGTATTTGATCAGTGTGTCGGAACCACAGGCATTGGTGAGAATTCCTTTGATCATGTAGGTGGTCGGTTTCCCAATACCGATCGTGCTAAATTGTACGCCTTCACTGTCCCGGAATTTGGTAGCCACCAGATTTCCTTCATACCAAAATTCATACCTTACCGGATAAGCCGCATCGTATATTTTGATGATACTGCTGGAATAGGAACATACCGTATCGCCTTCATAAGTAGCCTGCGGAGTAAAATTCGGTACTCCGGGAGCTACAACAGTAATGACTTTTGTATCCGTTTTTGAACACATGGAATACGTCAGTGTAATATTGCCCGCACCGGCTACACTGGGGTTGAATAAACCCGTTGGGCTTACACCACTTCCTGACCATATTCCGCTTTCTGCAGACATTCCCGTCAATTGATAAGGCGCTTTATCGCGGCATACAATTTCATCGCTGCCTGCATCCAATATACTCGGAGCTACCGTCACTTGCACAGGATCGGAATAGTCGGTATAACAACCGGCTGCATCTCTCACCATGACTCTATAATAACCCGAAGTATTCACAAATAAAGTTTGTCCTCCCGTACTGCCGGGTACCCACAAGTATCCCGACATTCCTGATGGCGCGGACAAGGTCACGTTCCCTCCCGCACAAACAATAGTGGGTCCATTGGCTGTAATAACAGGGCGGGCAATAGCCGGTAAATTGGCGATCACATGTGCTGTATCTTTTAGAACATAAGCCGGACATCCGGGTTTGCTCACTTTTACATTGATCACATTCATTCCGCCTTTTGTCAAATTTTTAAAAGCCGGGATGGTCAATGTTGTACCTGTTGCTGTTGCCGGATTACCTGTGGGACGATCTCCGACGAAAAGTTCATACGTAGTTCCGATTTCAACTATTGGAAATTTAACCTGTACAGGCACTACATTACAGCCTACTCCTCCGTCAACCAAAAGGTCTGTATTGGGCGGCACACAAGCGGTATAGACGTCTTGTGAAACCAGGTAGGCATTCCTTTCTCCACCGGTGCCCACCGCATAAGAGCCGCCCGATAAGAGTACCATTCCATTGGGCAGCATATTAACAGAAGCCGCATTACCGCCCAGAAAATTATAGCTGCCGGAAGACCAGGTACCAGTAGTGGGATTATAAATTTGTATGCATTTGCTGTTCAAAGGTGTTTGAATATCTCCCGAATTGTAGACGAGCACTTTTCCATCGTCTAATAAAACCAGTGGCGCTCTGGCTACATAACTGACCATGTTTCCCGTAGCAGTAAAAGAAGACGCTGTGGCATCATAGAGTTCTGTATAAAGCATATCCGTTGTGCTCAAGGAAGTCAGCGTACCTGCTATTAAATACTTACCCGTTTTTAGCCTGATGATGCTGTGATGCGAATGCGCTCTGACCATGTTATTGGAGAGCAAAGTCCATTGCTCGGAAACGGGATCATACAACTCCGCTTTTGTGGGAGTCTGGCTTCCTCCTGTGGCCAACACTTTACCATTATCCAATACAATCATGGCGATACCATCTCCATGGTATAGATTCATTTGTCCGACCTGTCTCCATGTGTTTGTTGCAGGATCGTACAACTCTGAGGTTTTCTCGCCGGATTTTCCTGCTACCAACACTTTACCATCGCTCAGCTTCACCGCCGAATGAAAGACGGAAGAAGAATGAAGACTGTCTGTATAATCCCAGGTGCCTGTTGATGGATCGTACAATTCGCAGGAGGCTTTGTAATTTGTTGTATTCATTCCTCCAATGGCTAATACTCTTCCATCATTTAACACGACGGAAGCGAACGCCGTACGCGTTGCCTTCATGCTTCCAGTGTAGGACCATGTTTGTGATGCTGGGTCATACAATTCAGCGGAAGCATATACTTCAGGGCTTCCCAGGTTATCGTTGTCTCCACCAAATACCAATAGTTTTCCATTGCTCAAGAGGTGAGAACGATGCAAGACCCGTCCGGTTTGTAAAGAACCTGTAACAGTTACCGTTTGAGCTTTTCCTATAAGAGGAGAAATAAAAAGAAGACATAAACAGATGCCTCTGCTTAATGAAAAGTTGCTCATCTTAAAATTATTTGGTGTGATAAATTTAATCTGTCCTGTGTTAAAGGAGGAAGCATAAATTATGTTCTCCTGACTTTAGATTAACGTTATACAAGTTACATAAATGTTGAGTGGTAAAAGCCCTCATGTAAGATGATCTGGCATTTATTAAATTAACCCTAGCAGTACCTGGTTTTAGGTATATCTCTAACGATAGCTACTAGTATCAGGGTTTATAATTTAACTTCTCCACCACCTGATCAAGTAAATCGACAATCAGTTTCGGTTGCTTCAAATAAAACGAAGGAGAGCCCTCTACTAAAAAATGCTGTGACCAGAGGTTCTTATTCATTTGCTTGTGCTGGTATTTATAAAAATTTAATTCGGAAGAAGAAAAGATGTACACCTGTATCTTCTTGCCGGTATTGATGCCGCTCATGAAAGGATAATTGGTCAGGTAATGCTTCCACTCTTCCTGCACCCCCGGAGGTTGTGATGCAAATTTTTCATTTCCCGCTTTTATATACGCTTCCAGCTCTTTCTGCGTCATGTTCTCATACACCCCTTCCGCACTCGGATCAATAAGGACCAGAGCCATGATGTTTTTCGGATGCTTGTTGGCCACATATCGCGCCATGTAACCACCCATAGAATGGGCGACCAAAATGATCGAATCGTTTGCACTGCACATCTGTTGAATCAATTGGTACAGACGATTGGCCATGACAGGCACCGTCGCTAGTTCCTTCGTTTGCGGTGCACCATTGATACCGGGACGGTTGTAGCATAATACTTTGGCAAACTTAGACACGCTTTCCGGGATGGTACCCCAATTGTCCATGCCTTCTCCCATGCCGGCTTCAAACACAACGGTGATGTTTCCTTTACCATAACTTTTGTATTGGATATCCACGCCATTGATGATGACGGTTTGCATTTGTTGTGCAAAGGAAATCGTAGTACTGCACAGGATAATGAAAACGGAAAGGATGCGAATCATAAGGTATCAATCGAAACGCAAAATAATCCTTTCTAACATTTAAAACGTTGAACCGACCACTTTTCTTAATTGAAAATTTATGGACCCACAACGTATGGTGCGGCTGGCGTCTACGGAAAGAGCGAATTTTAGAAGACCCGTTAGGAATTAACTTCGTAACCAATCGAGATCCAATAGGTCTTCTAAAATTGGGTTTCGTGGCTTTTTCTTTTGTTACTTTTCTTTTGGGTAGCGCCAAAGAAAAGTAAAAGGCTTGTATAAAAAAGCAGACTATTCATGGAATAGTCTGCTTCATAAAACGAACATAAAAGAACTCTTATTTAATCAGGTATACTTGTTGTGAACGTATCGCAGAAGGCGTTTGTACTTTCACAATGTAGATACCGTTGTTAATGTCTTGCAGGTTAATGTCAATTCGTCCGGATGCTGTGCTTACGTTTTGCGCTTCGTATACTTTTTTACCCAAAGCATCGAATACCGCAATGTTCGCGTCGCCGGGACTTTGATTAGTAAACAACAACACAACATTTTGCTGAACGGCAGCGATATCAATTCCTGCATCCGCGGTACTACCTTTTGTTTCGGTTACCTGCGCTTGTCTGTTGTTGTATTGCAAGAAAAAGCGATTGGAATAAACTCCTTTTCCCAATTGGATCGCATAGGTTGGATTTTCTGTCAAACTCTGAGAAGTGCCTAACAATCGGTCTTCCAGAATGACACTTTCATCACTTGTAAATCCGCTGAGGTCAGCCGTCCAGGTACACAGTGTATCAGAAGCCACGTTCAATTGCAACGGAATTGTTTTCTCCATCAGGGTAGTTGGCAAACTGTTCACACAATAGTTTGCTTCTGCAGTATAAGCGAACAAAGAAGGAACAGCAGCATCGTTGATTATTTTAGACCCATCGTATTCTGAATCGAATTGTTCAGTAGCTCCTTCTGTAAAACGAACAACCAGTTCGTCCGCATAACTTCCATTGGCCACGGTCAATCTCAATCTCTTGTCACTTGAACCCTGCGTTCTCCATACATCTTTTAACGTACTTGTTACACGGGCTGCATTTTTCAAGGTCAGGTTTCCATTCACTCCGGCCGTTGTCACTTTCACAAAGAACCCTTGCATCGATCCGATGTATTGTGTTCCTCCATTGACAGAAACCGGTGAACCGCCTACTACATAAGCCGTATAGAGCATTCTTCTGCTGTCGTAAGCATAAACAGCATTGTTCAGTCCCGCTCTGTCACCGGCTGCAACAAGCGTCCAGTCTATGGTGGAAGGGAAAGGATTGCCTAATAAATTCCATCCGTCTGAAGTCGGTTTGGCAACCGGTGTTGTGCTTGGCGTATTTTTCAGCACCCCGCTGCTTACTGAGGTAATGGTGTTGTCATACGTTGTCGATACATCTACCGTCGTATTGTAGACCCATCTTGGGAAATACAAGGCATAACCTGTCATCGCTGAAAGCGTTGCTCCCGGAGCGATCGCAACCCATCCCACTTTTTGATTGGAATCTGGTAGCGCTTCATTGTAAGAATATAAATTGGAACTGGCTCCTGATTTAATTACCACGTCGTCGGTCCATTGAGCCGTCGTGATACCGCTTGTCGGTACAGGCAAGGAGATGTAATGGTATTTGTCGCCCCAAATGGGTTTAAAGAAATTAATTGCACCCGTTATCGTTCCACCGCCACCGGGTGCAATTGCACCGTTGTACAAGTTTTGATTCAAGTTGCCATTCGTTGCAAAAACACCACCTGACAAAGTCAAGATACCATTTATAGTCGTCGCATTTCCAGCAGGTATGTTTACTCCCGCTGAATTGATGATAACGTTGCTAAACGTGGTAGCACCTGTAATAGTTTGTGCAGACCCTCCTACAAAACTCACTTTACCTGTGCTGCTATAAATATTGTTATCTGTGAAGGCTCCGTTATTGGTAAAGTTACCGGAGACGTTTAGTGCACCCGTAGCGTTAATGGTTAAAGAAGCCAATGGATCAATCGTGAAACTTTTAACGCTTGCCGTATACCCTGCAGCAATGACAGGCATATTGCTCACTCCGGCAGGAATGACAACATCCGTAGTGGCTGTTGGAACAGTTCCACAACCCCAGTTTGTCGTAGCCGCTGCAGACCATACACTTGTAGTGCCTAGCCAGTTACCCAATGGTGACAAGGATACATTTAATGTTCTTGCAGTCCCTGCTCCACAGGTATTACTAGGTATTACCGTCCACGTACCGCTTGTACCGCTGGCATAAGCAACTGTAATAGGATTGGTACCGGTAAAGGAAGAGCCCGTGCCACTGTATGACCATCCATAAGTGACACTCCCCACAGCAGTTACGCCGTAAGTCGTTCCTGTAGACGTATTACATGGCGTAGCTGTGCTTGGTGTAATGACAGAAGGTTGAGCCGGTACAGTGCCGACTGTAATATTCATGGTTTTAGCAGTGGCATTACTACCACAACCATTTGTACTCTTTACATTCAGAACACCTGTTGTTGCTCCTGCCGCATAATCTACAGTGATGCTGGTCGTAGCGCCATTAATGGTTGCTCCTGTACCTGTTGTATAAGTCCAGGTATAAGATGTAGCAGCTGGACTTCCTGTTGATGCTGTAGTGGAATAAGCTACACCAGATTGTCCTGTACATACATTATTACTTCCCGTAATGGCACCCGGTGCACTGTTGGGAGTACCTGTACTTACAACAACTGCCATGCTTAGATTACTACTGGTTCCACAGTTATTGGTGGCATTGACTGTCATGTTACCAGAGGTCGCTGAGTTTGAAAAATTCACCGTAACTGCATTGGTTGTTCCGTTAGAAATAGTTTCTCCCGCCCCGCTAAAGTTCCACGAATAAGAAGTGGCGCCCGATACGGCTGCTATAGAATAAGGAATATTATTATTGCCGCGGCAAACATCCGGATCGCCGGTAGCAAAAGAACTTGGTATGACCGGAACAGCAGAGCTGACTGAAATGCTTTTGGTTCTAACGGTACCGTTACTGCCACAGCCGTTAGTGCTGACAACATTCAACGTACCTGAAGTGGCGCCTGATGAATAGTCTATGGTAATATTATTACTAGAGCCATTGATGGTTGCTCCTGTACCGGTGGTATAAGTCCAGGTATAAGAAGTAGCGGCCGGGCTTCCCGTTGCAGCGGTCACCGAATAAGCCACACCTGTCTGTCCCGCGCATATACCGGCGCTTCCGGTTATCGTTGTACCCGGTGGATTATTAGGAACACCCGTACTTACCGTTACGGCCATACTTAAATTACTACTCGTTCCGCAGGCATTGCTGGCATTGACCCTCATGTTACCAGACGTCGCCGAATTTGAAAAATTCACCGTAACTGCGTTGGTTGTTCCGTTAGAAATGGTTTCTCCACTGCCCGTATAATTCCAGGTATAAGAAGTCGCTCCGGCAACAGCCGCTACAGAATAGGGAATGTTATTATTGCCGCGACAGACATCGGCATCACCCGTAATAAAAGCACTTGGCGTTGCCGGAGTAGAATTGACCGTTACGACTTTCGAATCGGAGCCTGTACCATAGCCTCCTGAAGCAGTAAGTGTATAAGTGTTGGATGTAGAAACCGTAATGCTTCTTGTCGTCTGTCCTCCCGGCGACCACAAGTAAGTTGTCATGATTTGTGCAATAGGTGTATAGATCCATTGCACACCGGCAGAATAGGTTTGGTCAAAGGATTTCATTCCGGTAATGACACTTCCATTGGGTGCATATTGAGTACCCAATGAAGCGGTAGGTGTTTGATTCCCTGCAAGAGTTGTAGCCGTGCTGGGTGATGAAGAGTTATTACCGTTACCAATAATAAACGCCGGCGTTTGACCCTTTAAGCCAATTGATTCCAGGTAATCTTGACCGGATGCATAATTATAATAATCACTGCTCGCACCCACCATTACATTGCCGGCAGGCAACATATAGGCACCGGCCGGTGATCCGCCTGTACTGGTACCGTTAGCCGTAGTGAGCACCGTTGCTCCGGTTAACGTACCGGTAGTGGTCATTTGTTGACAAATCAACGTGAATTGATCGAGCCAGAATCCTGTACGGCCTTGAATACCGACTACAACATAACCTGCAGGACAATTACAATCCGCTGCCGTTCCTGCCCCTGGAGCCAACTGAGCCGTTGTTCCGGTTTGGGACAAAGGAGCCGATAAGGTAACAGAGCCCGGACTGCAAAAGGTAGTGGAGCCACTTGCAGAAATAGTGACAGGGAAAGATTGTGCCTGTAGAAGTGTGTAATTAAAGATTGAAAAAGACAGAAACACTATAATACCGAAAGAAACCCTCAATACTTGTACAATAATGTTGTTCTCTCTTGCTGAATGGGACTTTTTGAAATGATTCATAGTGTGAAGTCTTTGTACCTACAACTGAGTATACGAAAGAGTCATTCACAGGTCCTTTGGCGGCTTTTCTTAAAAACCAGAATTAGATTAAGGGTTAAAAAATTAGGATGAAATTAAAGTTTAACCGGATGAAATGAGCAATAATTTTCCCAAGCCTTTCTTGAATTTGTCCCATTTTGGAAAAGTAGAGTTGACTTTTTGAAGTAAGAAAAATCGCATTTTGTTATAGTATTTAAAAAATCTCTTGGAAAATAGGCTGATCCTTTTTGATTTCAGGACTCATTTGAACAAGAAACTCCGCAAAAAAATTACTTCACTGCTTTTTCCTTGACCAGCAAATTGTATTTCGTGGCCAATACTCCTGCTTTCTCTCGTGCCTCTTGCAAGGTGGTGCTACTAAAGATTTTATAGTTTCCGCTCTTCCGTACAAAATAGACCTGATACTCTGTCACCCGTTCGCTGCCATCAGGACTCATTGCCCCTGGTTTCAAACGGTATCGATTCACATAAGAATAATGTCGGATATATATTTTTCGTACGCCTCCAATGGATTTCCATGGACCGGTTTTCCAAAATAAAATGCGGTTGTAAATTCTATAATGCGATTCGGTATAATCTACACCAGACGATAGCGCAAATAGAGTAAAAGCGCCTACGGCAAAAAAACTTCCTCCTATCACATTCAGCACCGTATTATTCTTGGCCAATGCAGCAATAACCAAAAGCAATATGCCTATACCAATGTAGATTTTGCTTTTCATTAACGGTGAATATAACCTTCAAAAACCTGCTATACAACGTTGCAACATCTATTGATAAGTAATGCAATCTTGAAAAATTTCATTATTCAATTCCTCTTCTTGGAGAAAATTTGCCTACCCTTTCGTAGTCGGCACTCCCAGGATTTTATCAAAGGCCATGCGCATGATCCAGGCTTTCTCTGAAGCATTGTAATCGCCGTATGATTTTTCCAGCGCTACTTCCAGCGTGTTCTTAATGTCTTTGCATTTCGATCCGTACTTATATAAGATTTTATATGCCGCGCCTTCATAGATACGGTAGCATCCGATGTGATTGCCTTGATTATAGGTCGGAGCACCAATAGAAATAGCATCTGAAATAATTTGCTCTACTGCGTCTATCTTTTTGCAGTTGGCTCCGTTTTCAAACGTTGGTTGATTTTCAGGTACTGGTTTTGAATGACTGAAAGTTGCTGTGTTCGGCAACAGAAATAAAAACAGTATAACAAGTACTTGACGCATAAAATCTGTTACTAAGAATTTGAAATATATTAACAGGTAATCTTTACAAATGAAAAACGAGTGAAGAAATAAGGACTATAATTGTTCCATCTATCTCTTCACTCGCACTAATGACTAACCACTAACGTCTATTAATTCGCTCCGATCATAATGAACGCGCCCCAGAAATGCGGGTTGTTGTATTTGTTCATGATTTCGATCTTCGCTGCCGTAAAGGATCCACGCTTGTCGCCGGTGTCCATCCATTTTTTATAGAAGGAAGACATCAACTCTGCTGTCACCTGATCCGATACTTTAAACAAACTCATCACGACCGATTTCGAACCTGCTACCAGGAAGGAACGTTGCAAACCAAATACGCCTTCTCCCAATTGCACTTCACCTAAACCGGTTTCGCAAGCACTGAGTACTACCAATTCTGTTTGGTCAAAGTTAAGGTTCATCGCTTCGTAGGCTGTCAAAATTCCTTCTTCTCTATTGAAGGCGAACACATGCTCATTCTGTAACAAAGATCCACCGTTCTTCAACAACAAACCGGAACGCAATAAAGGATTCTCAACGGCCTTGTCAGAAAAATCATCCAACCCGTCGTCGTCGCTTTCTTCGTTTTGCAAAAAGAATCCGTGTGTCGCGATGTGGAAGACACCAGGATTAAATACTTTTTTCAATTGTCCTTCCGTAGCATCCGCGCCCAGGTAGGTCGTCACGTGGCGGTTAGAAGATTTAAGAATGGCATCTACTTCCAGCACTTCCGTTTCCGCACCGGGTAATTGAGAAATGTTATGTGCTTTGGTATCCGTTGAAGTATAATACAGCGGGTTACCCAGCAATACCATATTGTCGACTTTGTTGTCGACCGGTGTTTTTGTTTTGTTCTTTGTCTTCAGCGTTCTGCTTTCAATCAAATCACGTGTACTACTGATCAATACAATGTTGTTCTGCGTCAGCAAAAACTTGTCCTCCGTTTTCAATGTTTCCAGGTTCAACTGGTTGTAAATACCATCACCGGAAAAATAAACGGTCATCTTGTCGTCTTTCACTAAAGGCTTGATCGCTTTCCAATACATCTCGTAAGAGCGCTCATCCGCGATTTCATAACGGATACAGTTTCTGTAGTAACTGATGCCCTTTGTGTTCATGCGCAATCCATTTTTCATGACAATGAAATCCGGATTCTTTTTTGTGATGGCGGAAACCGACATCACGGCATACCAAATGACCGTATCATTGAATCCTTTGTCAAACACACGGAACGGCACCACTTCCAGTGCTATTTCATTTTTGTTCAACACTTTCTTCAATGTCACCCAACCTTCTATTTTTTGCGTGGCAAAGTTTTTGGCAAACAAATCTGAACTCTTACTCAATTTCTTTTCGTAGTTCTCAATTTGTAATTCCAGTTTATCGATGTCAATTCCGTCTGCCTTCCGTTGTGCCGGTGACATGGAAACGGCTACACCCAGGTCTTCTTTCAGATCCACCCATTCTTCGTAATTGTTGATGAGTACCGTGTCTCCACTGGTTTGGATGCGTTGTTTCATTTTTAAAGAAGAACTCAACAAGATCGCTTTAGTCTTCAGCGTAATGTCATAGACTCTGCCGACCATGTCGGGATGGTGTTCGTTTTGTGTAAAAGCCAAGGTGTTGTAAAACTCAAAATGGCCTTTCACTTTTACCCAATAACTTGCCTTTCCTCTTTCACTCAAGGAAGGAAAAATTTTATCCAGGTAGATCAATGATTTATCTACTGTCTCTTCCGAAGATTCAATGGCATGTTTCACATCGCCCACGACATAATAGACTTGTGCGCACTTTCCTTGCGACTCCAGGTAATCCGGATGATTTTCATCAAACAAATCTTTGAACGCATCTCTTGAACGTTCGTATGATTTCAAGGCTTCCGGATAATTACCTTGTACCGTCAGGATGTTGCCGGTGAGGTAATCAATACGTGCCGAGTAAAAATTATTGTCACCCAATACTTTCACCCAGATGCTTTTAGCCTGCTTGATGTAATCTACCGCTACTTGCACCTTGCCTGTATTGAGGTAGTATACGGCCGCGTTCTCCAACGCAATCGCATACTCCGGATTGGTTTCACCCAATTCTTCTCTCAGGATTTCTAATGACTTGTTAAATAACACTTCGCTGTTGGCGCTGGTATTGAGTTTCGGAGCATCGGCCTTTTTTTCTTTCTTGGATCCTACGGTTCCTACACTTCGTGTAGTTCCTCTGTCACCTTCTTGTGAAAAATTGCTGACCAATGTTTTCTTCGAATCGACCTGACTATAGTGTTTTGCCAATGCCAATTCGTGCATGTACTTCGCCACCTTAATGTGGTTCTCGCCAAAATGCGTCACATTAATGTCTACCACTTTTTTGATGGCTTTCTCCGCCTGATCGTAATCACCGATGGCGGTGTACAACATTTTCTTATATACCAATACATCGGCGTACTTGACAGAGTTTTCTCCAAACAATTTGTAAGCAATAGCCAGTGCCTTGTCTACGTGTGTTTCTGCTTCGGTATAATTACCTGTTACGATTTTCAGGTAAGCCAAATAACATAAAGGATTGATCAAACTCTTATGTTCAGGGCCGAAACGTTTTTGGCGCATCGCAATGATGTCGTTGAGCGCTTCTTCTGTTTTTTGGTATTTGCCTAAATAGATGTTCAACAAGAACACATCTTCCTGTGCGGCATAAATATCTGTTTCTTCAAAAAATGAACGTTTCAATAAGCGACGTTCTTTGTTAAAGACGGTACTCGCTTCTTCGTACAAACCTTGTACAATCAGGAAACGACCTAAGGTTTGAAGCAAGTGCGCCTGATCCTGGATGTGACGGCGTTGAATGTTCTTTTCGAAAATCAAACGCGCTTCTTTCAGTTTCTGATCGGCTTCGAGGTAATTACCCACTGTTACTTCAAAATCCGCATAGCGGTCTAATGCGATCGCGTAGTCAATAGATGTAGGTCCGAATTTGATTTTAGCATCTTCCGCGATGTCACTGTACAACGCTCCTGCTTTATCGTAGCGCTCCAATACTTCCATCAAATGTGCTTCACCGTATTTGTGCTGGTTGTAATACGTACTGTAATGAGAAATACTGACGTTCAATACACTGTCAAAACTGGTATTGTAAATGTTTTCCGCTTCTTTGAATTTATCCGAATACTCGGTGTAGAAAGCAGCAAGCTTCAACAAGGTCAAGTGATAGGCCGGCGCTTTTTTGCCATTGAGTTTTTCATAGATCTCTACCGACTTCAACATAGAAGCTTCCGCTTTGTCGATTTCATTGGTATTGATATAAGCGTCGGCAATTTTAATCAAGGCATCGGCACGGTCCTTATGGTAAGGAGGCAGCACCTCTTCATTGCCTAAATAATCTTCCAGGTGTCTTGCTGCACGTTTCCATTCACCATTGTAGATTTCACGTTCTACGTCAATCAATTTGTTGTTTTCATAAGCCAAACTGTTTTTACCGTAGTAGCCTAATACCTGCACATCCAGGTTGTTGTTGCGGATCGTTGCTTCTTCCGGACGGCCCTGCTCGATGAGGTTGCGGATCAGTTCGCGTTGTATGGAAACAGCTATCGGTGAATATTGCTTGTAAAATTTCTGTGAGGCTCCTAATGCTTTAGACAAGGCGCGCTCTTCTTCTTGTAAATTGTCTTTTACATTGTACAGCTGGGCCTTTAATAAATACGTCTGGGCCAATAAACCTCCGTGGTACTTTAAGTTTTTCTTGATCCAGGTTTCGGATTGATTCAATATACTCAAGGCTGAATCGATGAATCCGTTTTCTCTAAAAATTTCCGCTTTCAATAAAGCCAGGGTTGCATATTGTTTTTTGCGCAACAGCAACTCTTTCTTTTTTACTTTACCATAATGCAATACACCTTCTTTGTCTGGAATAGAATCGTAAGCACCGGTGCGCAAGAAAGCACGCGTCATGTATTTATCTATGTTTTTCTGCGCCGCATTGTAATAACCCTGACGAAATTGAGTCTTTACAAAACCATTAGCTGCTTCTAGCGAATAGGGATTGGCTTTTTCTTCTCTCTTGTAAATTTCACTGTTCAGCAGTTCCGTATATAATTCTTCTGCTTTCAATTCATTCCCAACACTGGCATACGCTTCTGCCAAAGCATTGACAGAAAGAATATAAGCTGACAAATCCGTTTTGTCTGCCTGAGCAAACGCTTTCTCTGCTTCTCCCAGGTAAGTATAATAATCTTCTACTTCTGAAATAGCAATGCTAAATAGCGCTGCATAAGATTTCAAAGAGACACGGTACAAGGACTTCTCATCGTAACGTTTGGAAAACGTTCTGGAGAATTCTTTGACACGGGTCAATCCAAACTTATAGTTACCGGAACGGTAATACTGATCCAGCAAAAGGATTTTCTGCTGATCGGCTTTTGCTTTCGCTGCCGGATCAGATTTAGCGAGTGCAGCAAGAGGAAGAATCAAGAGCAAGACTACTAAAGACTGCTTGATCTTCTTTCCCAGTGAGTATATAAAACTATTGTATGCCATAAGAGATGACGATTTCATTGGTGGAGTACTTACCGATGTTGGTATCGGAAGGACTGTATTCAAAACGGTAACCGGCTTTTATTTTAGGAGTAAAACCAATCATGGTATAAGCGGCAAAGCCGTTGGAATAAATATATCCTACTCCAAACAATACTGTCTGGTTGAATTCAAAACCGGCATTGATGCTTGCATAAACAGGGCGATTGGCATACGCTCTTACCAAAGCATTTGGAACAAACGTTATGTATTCACTGATATCCAATCGCGCTCCCGCTGTTAAGAAGTAGTTCGTTTTAAGCGTTGATTTTCCAGTACTGTTGTCGTAAAATATTTTTTTTGAATCGATGTTCACCAAATCAGGCGCTGAAAGTCCCAGGAAATATTTGGGTGCTTTCAAATATAATCCTGCTCCTATTCTTGGTACTACACCGTTTCTGTTTTGATCGTTCTTAACCGGATCATTATCTTGCCACTGGAAAACATCGGAACCAAAGTTCACAATAGACACGCCAGCTCTCAAACCAGCCTGTACATAGGTCTCGGGCCCAACGTTCACACGGTAAGACACACTCGGCATAATATCAACTTGATTGTAAGAGAAAAACTTATCGCGGGATACCGTAGCACCCAAGCCGATGCCTCGTCCCAATGGACCGTCGATGGCTACTATTTGTGTCTGCGGTGCTCCTGTAACACCTGTCCACTGCGACCTGTACAAGCCTGTCGCACGGATGCCTTCACCCGAACCTGCATAAGCCGGATTGAAAAACAATTGCGTGTTGGTGAAAAATCCTACGGAAGGATATTGTTGTGCATGGGCTTGATTCAGGGATAGAACAGCAACAACAGCACAAAGGAAGTAACGTAAACTTGTTTTCATTGTTTTAATTGTGTGACCAATAGACCCGGATAAAGTTTTCCGGATACCGGTCTTTTAGTTTAAGTTTTATTGATCTATTATTTTTATTATTTTTTGAATTCTACCGATCCTTTTAATTCACGCTCGTCATTACCTTCTCTGAAAAGATAATAATAGATACCATTCTCTACCTGCTTACCGTTTGGCAAAGTACCTTCCCAATCGTTTCTGTAATTGTCCAGCGTAAGCAATTCTTGTCCGTTGCGATCGTATATTCTCAGGGTGTTCTCTTTTTCAAAATCCACATAGCCAATCACGAATGCGTCGTTAAGCCCGTCGTTATTGGGTGTTACCAATTCCGTCGCTTTCAGTGCCGGTCTTTGTCCCAACAATTTTACACTGACTGAAATTTTAGCCGGTGCAGACACATCGCCTCTTGAATCAGTAATGGTATAACTGATTTCACCTCCACCAACAAGCCCTTGAAAAGGAATATAATGTACCACACCCGCTCTGTCTGTCTTAAAGGCACCAAGCGCAGAGGAGAAATATACGCTATCAATGGCTTTTGTGCTCGGATCTAAATCGATCAGGTAAGGTACAATATTACCCGTATAGGCCTGGTCATTGGCCAGCACAGGAATATCCACTTCTTCATTAAGTCCCTGAATTAACTCCACCTGATCATCGGCTGCTACTGGTATAATCGCTTTGATGTACCCATGAACAGTAGCCGTTGAGGCTGCATAATCGTAATTCTGTGAGCTGTATAAAGTCAGTGTTATCTCTGCAGAACCTTCTGCCAGAATGATCACACTATCTTGTGTATAAGGTTGAAAATTGGGAGAGGAGAAGGAGTAACCATAATTTCCACCGCTGGTGTCAGCATTCGTTTGAAACGAAAGTCTGATCGTATCTCCGACTAAACCTCCCTGATCAGTAAATACAATAGTAGGAAGTGCGCGGTTTATGTAAATTTTAACTGACGCGTAGGCTTCTATATAGCCTGGTACCGGGGCTTGGTAGGCCTGTACCTCTAGACTCCATTCTTCACCACCTGGAACACCTATGATCGTTACCAAACCTGTCTTCGGATCTACTGTTCCTTGATCGGCACCATGGAGTACACTGTATGTAATCGGACCATAACTATTGGTGATAGGCTTCAGTGTAAAAGGGACATCTCCAAACGTAACGTTCAGGTGATCCGGTAGCTTAAGATTCGTTGTTTTAATAATCGGTCCTGTACCCAGGTTCAAACGAGCGATCTGACCCTTCACAGGTAAAGTCCTCGGCTGATTGGTACCTCCAATAATGTAGAGTTGACCGTTGTACAATTTTGCTGTTCTGGTATAACCTAAAGCGATCGCTTTGTGACCTTGTCCAATAAAAGTCTGATCCAGTTTTCCGGTTGCTGTGATACGTAAAGCTGTACTGTAATAATCACCCTTATCATCTCCTGCAACACCCGTGGCTACGATCGCATTGACACTTTCAACATTCAGTGTTCTGATAGCCTGCTGAGGATAGCCTGCTGCATCATGTATGAATACTCCTTTTATCAGACTGTTTCCGAATGTACTATCCAACGAACCATCGTTATTAAGCTGTAGTATCGCATACGTGGAATTACTACCGTTAGTGATCATACCACCTGCCAGAATCTGACCATTGGATTTAATGGCCACCGCTAAAGCAAAATCTGTACCTTCATTATTAAGAGCCTTAGTGTAGAAACCACCAGCACCAAATAATCCAGGTCCTGTATCGTCCAACTGACCGGCGCTGGTCAACCGGAAAACCAAAAAGTCACCGCTCGAATCATTTGTAAAATAAGTCCCTGCACATACTATTTTACCGTCTGATTGTAATTTTGCCTGTACGTAATTAAGCTCGAGGTCATCATTGGGATGAGCATCGCTGAAAACGAAAACTCCAGCTGTGCCAAATGAAGGATCTGTTGTTCCTAAATTGGTGAAACGTGCTACAGCCTGCATTCCACGAGCGTAACCGGATACCAGTATGTAATTATTCGGTTGGATGATGACTTCATGGGGATAACAATTACCCATATTAAATGAGTTGAAAGTCGAACCGCCATTAAAGGATTGCAATGTACCGTCCATACCTAAGCGAATAAGAAACGCCCCTGTGCTGTCGTCAGCGGTCAAATAAGTTCCCGCTACGAGCAAGGTTCCTGCTGTTTCTACTTCAATCGCGGTAACCACTGCATTTTCAAAGCCACTATAGGTCTGCATCAGGGTAGCAATGTTGATGACGCCTACATCTCCGTTTCCCTTCACGGTTGTTGTATCTGTACTCCCATCGCTGTTTAACAAGGCCAGTGCTCCGAATTTGATTTTATCATCCGTATCAGATGGGTCTTTATAATAACCGCTGATCCAGAATTTTCCGTCTGGCCTCTTCGCCAAATCAGTAACTATACCATCGTAATCTTCTATCCAAAAATTCGTCTTCGAACCGCTCCCAAAGCCAGTTACATTCGAACCATTATTGGTGACTTTCTTTACAAGCGCATCTTCATTATTTGTAGAACTCCATGTGCCCACAAAATAATAGCTGCCATCACTTAATTTGGTAACACTGGTAATACATTCGTCAGAGCCTTTAATGTTGGAAATATTGGCAGAAGAAAAACCAGCATCGACAATTCCACTGGAAGTATTTACACGTGTAGCTCCCCACATCGGTATATCAGCATATGAAATGTTGCTGCTGCCGGCTAGTACTATATTGTTGCCGTCTAACAACATAGTGGTAATAGAGTTGTACAAATTCGTTCCCAATTTATATGTTTGATAACCTGCAGCCGAAAACGTAAGATCAGGTTGACCGCTGGCATTTAGTTTATACAATAAGAAATCACGCTGGTTATTGCTGTTACCATAATCGACATAACCGCCAAGTAGCACTTCATGATTAGACGTTACTTTAATTGCTGTGCAGGTGTTGAGTGTTCCTAAACTGCCTGCACTCATAGGCAAGAGCACAGCTGAGCGACCCGCCACGGTATCAAGGGTTTTTGTATTAAAGGCGGAATAACCAAAAGCAGCATAACCATTAGCATCCTGAGTCATTCCTCCTACATAGAGAATGTCACCATCCAATGCAGAACAAGTGGCATAATCAGCTACCAGTGGACCAGAGAAATTAATGCTCATGCCCGGATAACCATTGATGTATACAGGATAGCCGGTAGAATCATAGACGCTAATGATAAAATCGGCATATGGATTAGATGGAGTATAAGTTCCTCCTGTAGCAAAAATCGTATCGTTCTTAATAACAACAGAACTATAAGTAGACTGCGTATTATAGGTGGAATATCCAGACTGATTGCCAAAATCTACATCCAACGATCCGTTTGCATTCAGCCTAAGCACACTAGCATAGGGAATAGTGCCATCGCCGGTATAGTAGTAATATCCCGCCAGTACAATTTTACCATTGTCTTGCAATGCGATGGCATTGGGATAGAAGTAATCACTAGGGCTATAGCCGATATGGAATGTACTTTTGCCTTCTTTCCCAAAACTTTGATCGAGCTTACCGGAAGGAAGCATCTTTACCACGAAGGGATTCTGCCCTCCGTTGGTGTTCGTTTCAAATCCCGCAACGTAGAGATTGCCTGAAGCATCCAGTACAGAAGCAAGTGCCTGGTCTGCCGATAAGTTTTGACGGAAAGAAAATTTCTTGAGTCCTTTAGTGGCAAAGGCAGGATCGAGTGCACCTGGCTGTGCCCAGGCATTGCTTAGCGAAGCAGCAAAAGCAAGTAATGCAAAGCAGTAATGTTTCATCATAAAAATGAATTTTTGTTTGGTTTGTCCTTTTAATTTTTTGTGACAAGTATTTTTTACAACTCTTGCCACATGTACTCACTCTATTTTTTACCAACTGCCTGCCTGTTGAGCCCATTGGTCCTTAATTATCTTCTCAACTCTACTACACCTTTCAGCTCACGACGATCACCGTCTTCGCCTTCTGTGAACAAGTAATAATAAATGCCATTTTCCGCCTTCTTCCCGTTCGGCATTTCACCTCCCCAGTCGTTTTTATAATTGCTGAAGGTGCATAATTCTTCTCCGTTGCGGTCGTATACTTTTAGACTATTTGTTTTATCCATATCGATATAGCCAATGACAAACGCATCGTTCAGCCCGTCGTTATTGGGTGTAAACAACTGTGTCGCTTTGAGCGACGGTTTTTCTCCGAGTACTTTTTCAGCAATGGAGATTTTAGCCGATGCTGATACTTGTCCGTGATTGTCTCTTATGGTGTAGTTAATGGAACCTGAACCGATGAATCCTGAAAACGGCACGTAATGTACCGCGCCTAGCGTATCTGTATAAAATAATCCAAGAGAAGGAGATACATATATCGTGTCTATCACATCCGGTGTAGAAGGATCCAGGTCAATGCTTCTTGCGTTAATCTGTCCTGAAAATGCCTGGTCATTGGCCAATACCTGAATAACTGCTCCATTGTCTGTGCCACTGATTAGCGTTATCTCATCGTCAGAAGCTACAGGCGCTACATAAACAGTATAACCATGAACAAGAGCCGAAGCACTCGCACCTTCATAATTGTTTGTACCAGAGAAGTAGATGGTCACTGTGGCTGTTCCTTCCGCTAACACTTCTAGACTGTCAGTAGAATACAGGTTAAAAGATGGAGAGTAGTAAGGGTCGATTTGTGTGTAGTAGGTTAAAGCAGGATCGTTATAATTGGTCTGAAAGGCCAGTTTAAATTTCTCTCCTACTATAGCTCCTTGCTCATCAAATACAATCGTTGGTATACCTCTTGCAATGAACAGTGAAGTATAGGCTGTATCTGCAGTGTAACCAGATACGGCAGCTTGCGCCACACGGATCGTAACCGGAGGATTGATGGTTGCACAAGTCAAGGTAACCAAACCGCTCATTGAATCTATCGTTGCACAAGTCGAACCGCTGACCGAATAGCGAATAGGTGCAGGACTATTGGTCACCGGTTTCACGATGAATGGTTTGTCTCCGTAAAATTTGTTGATGTAATTTGGCAGAGCGAGATAAGTAGTTTTTATCAGCGGACCAGTACCCAACTTCAATTTGGCAATGTAGCCATTAGGACTATTGTCCATTTTATCATCTCCGCCCAGCACATACAAACTTCCGCCCAAAATTAATGCTTTCTTTGGATAACCACGGCTGACGGCATAATGACCCTGGTTATTGAACGTATTGTCTAGTGAACCCGATGCATTAAAACGTAAAACGGTTGTGCGGTAGATGTTATCTGGATTATTTGCGACGCCTGTTGCAACAATCGCATTGTCATTTTCCAATTGCAAACCTAGGATACCCTGCGTCTCATAATTTTCATTAAGAGAAGCTGCGCCATGCGTAGCAAACGTAGTGTCCAGTGTACCGTTAGGGTTTACCTGCAACAAAAGATAGTTGGTACCGCTGCCAGTCGCCTCCGTACGAGCCTTAGAGCCGCCGGTTTGAATAAAGCCGCCTACAAGAATTTTCCCTTTTGAATTAATGCATACACTGGTAGCATATTGAACACCGTTTGCACCTCCTGGATTATAAGTAAATAAACCTTGTGTGGCGGAAGCAAAGGTATAGTCACGTGTACCATTGGTGTTGAGACGAAAGGCCAGCGCTTCTTGAGAACTAGTAAAAGGAACAATGCGGTTACCAACTGCTACTATTTTGCCATCCGATTGCAAGGCAAGCTGAAGGTTAAGTATATCATAATCTCCAGCGTCCGTGCTATCCTGTGCATAATATCCTGTACCTCCGCCAAAGCCTGCATCTTTTGATCCATCACTATTGTATCTGCTTACCGTAAGACTTCCTCCAAGGTATCCATATACCAAAATTTTATTATCCGGTTGAATCAAAACTTGATGCGCATAGGCACCTTTTCCATTGGGTCCCGCGAGGTAATTGAATTTGAAATTTCCATTGAAGCTGTCGTCCAAGGTACCATCACTTTTCACACGAATAACAAAAAGGTTGGTGTCTGCATATGTTCCTGCCACGATAAGATCATTGCCTTGCAAGGCAATTGACCCTACCTTTATCCCGGTAGAAATAATAGAAGGTAAAATGTTGTGCAATTCAATTATTCCGGCATCGGAACCCGAAATACCTCCAAAGCCGGTATCAAAACTTCCATTGCTGTTCAACAAGGCAATCACCGGAACACTCAAATTGTTAACGTCTTTATAGTTTCCACAAGTCCAAAGTTTATTGTCACTCCGTTTAGCCAGATCCGTTACATAAGAACTTCTGTCTATGATCCAGAACGTTCCTTCTGAAGCACTGCCATAAGTTGTTACAGCAGCACCGGCTGAATTGACTTTTTTAGTTTTAATGTCTGTCACACCTGTAACCGGATTGTGATATGTTCCGCTCAGTATGAAATTACCATCCTTGAGTTTATGGATGTTAACGATTCCTTCGAAAGCACTGGAATTAATGGTTGTGTAATTCTGAATACCGAGTGCATTGTCCTGCGCCCCTGTTGCTGCATCTGCATGAACCAACGCCCAGCTATATTGGCCGCTTACTCCATCGTATACACTACCTCCGAGAGTCATTTTACTGGTTGCTTTATCCAGATAAATAGAATACGCTTTGCTGTCAACAGAAGAAGGTGTGTTGTAAGGAACAGAATATTGATAGGCTCCTCCAACATCTAGCTTATAGGCAAAAAAACTTCTGTTGCCTGTGGCAATCGCCGTAGCAGAACCCGCTAGTATGACACTGTGATCAGTCGTAATAGCAATGGCAGCACAACTGTCTTTTGAATCACCACCGCTATTTGTAAGTGTTTCGTATCCTCCCTGAAAAGAAGTGATAAAATTACCGGTCGTTGTGCCGAGCGCCGCAATGGCAATACTGCTATTATTTACATTACCTGCTATATATAAAATTGTATCATCTAAGGCTGAACAGGTAGCCATATCTGTACTGCTTGCAAAATCAATGGTTTTAGTCCCAGCATTATTGCCTGCAAAAAGAATGCTGTTGCCATATTGATCAAGTGCTGCCACCAAGAAGTCTGAAGTCGATCCACCGGTGCTACCTGTAGCGATGATGTTTCCTTCTTTTGTGATTTGGACCGCAGTAAAACCGGCTCCAGAACCTGCCGCTTCCGGAGCATTAGTATAGGATACATATCCACCATTAGGAAATGAGAAGTCAGCACTGCCATTGCTCAATAAACTCATTACACAAGGATAATCCGGAGACCCTCCGACAATATAACCTGCTAAAATAATATGCCCATTGGGATGAAGTGTGATTGCCTGAGGAATAAAGGTACCTGATGTAATGCCACTGATATTTGCTTTTCCTTTTGTACCAAAAGCAGGATCGAGTTTTCCGCTTGGAAGTACTTTGACAATAAAGGGAACGGTACCCAAAGCAGCATCTCCAAATTCTGTCCCTACGATATACACATTACCCAGAGTATCTGTAATGGAAGCGCCTACATGTTCAACAGAAATGTTTTGTTTAAAAGAAAAGGTATTGATACCTGTGCTGTTAAAGCTTGCATCCAATGTACCGGGCTGTGCAAAACTTTTGAAAAAACAACTGATCAGAAAAAGGGTGAAGAGTAGTTTACGTGTCGTCATAAGTGTCGTCTCGTGTAAGTTGTAAAGATAAGAGAGTGGTGTAACTTTATTGTGATTTTAAAAGAAATTCTTAGAGCGCTAAGCGCAATTTTTGGCTAAGAATTAAAGATATCGTGTTTTTAAACAACAAAGCAGTCCTTGGACAGCGGGTAGGTAGGTTTGTTTAGTCCTGAATATGGATTAATCCTAGTTTTTTTAGGAGAGGAAGAGATGGTGTCAAGCCTTTTGCTACAAACAAAAACAGCCGCATGTAGCGGCCGTTTCTGAATTTATCCTGATCTCCATTCATAGATCTCCGATTTGTCTTTTAATACCTCACCAACTTTTTAGTCGTCTCTCCGCTGCTGCCAGATACTTTCACTATGTATACACCAGCTTTCAATTCCGGTAAGGCTGCATTTTCATTCGCCGCTACATTGGCGTTTTCATACACTAAAGTGCCGTTGGTGTGATAGATACTTACCTTCACAAACGCGGCTGCATCTGTTGTGTACAGGTAGGTGATACCGTTGGAAGGGTTAGGGAAAATTTCTGCGTGGATACCTGAACTTACATTCGCAGCGCTGCTTTCGTCAAAACGCATGTTCGCTTCTTCGCCGTTCAAATATCCTGTAGCCGAACTGAAACTTTCGCTTGTCAATGCATCATTTGTCGATACGGTCAGGTAAAGCACCGGATAGTTACCGGTCAATTTTTCATTGGCATAAGCACTCACCATCAAACGTTGGTTGCCAATGTTATTCCATTGTACTGCTACGCCATCCGCTCCATTAAGACCGGTGATCGTAATACCAACTATATAGTCTATGCTAAAATCAATTCCACTGAAAGAAGTTTCACCGGAATAATAAACCGGAATGGTCTTAGTAGAACCGTTTACTATGGCGTTCGGAAGATCGAAGAAAATTTCTTTAGAAACAATTTCTCTCAATTGACTGCCGTTTGCCGCTTTTGTCCAATTGGCATTCACATCTCCCAGTAACAGGGCATGATAAATGGTATTAGCATTCGCCGTACAAGTGGCTACGCCCGGAGGAAGTGGAAGGCATGCCGGAAGCTGCGGTACTTTATTTCTTCCCATATTCAAAACGAAAGATGGACTGGTAGCATACACATCCGGTACAAATATCCAGTCTTTGGATTTTGCATACGTCGGTTTTGGAACATAGCTTGTTCCGTTCCATTCGTAATTCCAGGCTTGTGGAAATTCGCAATTGTATTGATTGATGCTTCTGGAAGAAATCAAGGAGACATCACCCGCCGTTACTTTACCGTCCTGGTTTACGTCCGCAGTCATCAACTCATACAAGGATGGTGTAGCATAGGATGAATTGGCAATCGTCAAAGCCAGTTGGTAATCGGCGCTGTTGATCACCGCTTGTACATTGGTACATTCCAAAGGAGGCAGATTAAAATTCCCTTTGACATCCCGCTCTATTTTTAACTGAGAACCATTGCCCGGGTAATAACCAAAGATACCGACATTGTTCGGCATGACGGAAGCACCCACTTGTGCGGAACAAGTAGAACCATAACCTGTAATAACAGTGGGCGCATAAAGTGCTGGAGACGAAGCATCATACCCGAGATCGTTATTGACATCGTCACGGTAAATGATTTTACCTCCGACTACACCAACGACTTTTAAGGTACTGGAAGACGCATTGCAACTGGTGGCTGCCCCTATCACTGTACTTTCTTCGATCAGACTGGTTGTCAACGCTCCTGACGTATTGATCGCAACACCAGCATTGACCGTGAAGTTGATACCAATCACGTTTCCTGTACCGTTGAAAAAGGTATTCGATGGTGCATTTTTAATGTATACGCTCACTACCACTTTGCCAGGGGTCGACGTGTTCAAACTATAATCGCCGTAAGATGCAGCAACCGCTCCAAGAGAGGCCGTGCCGCTTGGCGTCACCAGAGTCTGATCGTAATTGAGCGTAAAGTCAAGCCCGATCAAACCACTTTTAATAGCACCAACAGTTTGCAAGGGAACACTAAAAGAAGAACTGCATACCGCATCTACATTGCTCAGTGCATAAGTTGCAGAGGTAAGACTTACACTGACCGGTATCGTATTGCTTTCACATCCGTTGATTGTTTGCGAAGCATAATAGGTGCCTGTTGCCAAAGCGGTACTCGCTGATAAGGCAGTACCTCCATTAGAGACCGTATACCATTTAATGGCCGTACCCGTCGCAGTCAATTGAGCAACGGTTGGATTTTGGCTGCCGCAAAATGATTGTGTCGTGGCAGAAGGTATTGCAGTAGTTTGCACAGTAATACTTGTAGAAGCTCTTGGGCCCTCACAACCATTCACTGTTTGTGAAGCATAATAGGTGCCTGTTGACAAAGCTACCAGGCCCGATAAAGCTGTGCCTCCGCTAGCACTCGTGTACCATTTGATAGCTGTACCGGTTGCTGTCAATTGAGCAACGCTGGGATTTTGACTCAGGCAAAATGTTTGTGCTGTGGTAGTAGGCGCAGTAGTGCTCTGTATCGTTATACTTGCCGAAGCTCTTGGGCCTTCGCAAGCATTTACGGTTTGTGAAGCATAATAAGTAGCTGTTGTCAAAATAGTGTTGCTCACTAAAGCAGTCCCTCCGCTGGAGGCGCTATACCATTTGATTGCGGTACCGCTGGCTGTCAATAAAGCAACGGTTGGCGTTTGACTTGCGCAAAACGATTGTGCAGTTGTTGTAGGAGCAGTGGTAGTCTGTACGGTTAAACTTACCGCATTCGAAGTTACTGTGCCGCAAGTACCGGTAATAACGCAGGAATAATTGGCGGCGTCTGCCGCAGAAACATTATTGAGTACTAGACTAGAGGCAGTAGCTCCAGAAATGTTTATAGTTTCTTTTTTCCATTGGTAGGTAAGGCCTTCACCTGTAGCAGTTATTGTAAAAGAAGCTTGACTAGCATTACATGTCGTTTGTGAAATAGGTTGTGTGACAATGCTCGGCGATATACAATTAAATAAAATAGTTCCCGAAGCTCCTACAGCCCAACCTTGGGTGGAAGAAGTAAAATATACTGAGTAAAGAATTTGGGTCGTGCCTGAAGTCTGAACAGTCCAGGTTAAACCTCCATTGTTCGTTACCAGAATCGTTCCATTAGTACCTACAATCCAACCTTGGGTGGAAGAAATGAAATGAACAGAATAAAAAATTTGTGTTGAGCCTGACGTCTGAGCTGTCCAGGTTATACCTCCATTACTGGTTGTGAGAATTATTCCATTAGTACCTACAGCCCAACCTTGGGTGGAAGAAATAAAATAAATAGAGCGAAAATATGTTGTTGTACCTGAGGTCTGAGCTATCCAGGTTACGCCTCCATTATTAGTTACAAGAATCGTTCCATTAGATCCTACAATCCAACCTTGGGTGGAAGAAATAAAATAAACAGAGGAAAGAAATTGCATTGTACCTGATGTCTGAGTTGTCCAGGTTAAACCGCCATTACTGGTTGTGAGAATTATTCCATTATTACCTACAGCCCAACCTTGGGTGGAAGAAACGAAATAAACAGAATAAAGAATTTCTACTGTATTTGAAGTCTGAGCTGTCCAGGTTATACCTCCATTATTAGTTACCAGAATTGTTCCATTAGTACCTACAATCCAACCTTGGGTGGAAGAAATGAAATGAACAGTGTTAAGATATTCTGTAGTACCAGAGGTCTGAGTTGTCCAGGTTAAACCTCCATTACTGGTTGTGAGAATTATTCCATTATTACCTACAGCCCAACCTTGGGTGGAAGAAATGAAATGAACAGAGCGAAGATCTTGAATCGTACTTGAGCTTGCCTGAATCCACTGCTGAGCTATACTATTCTTTGCAGTAAAGCTACTCGCAAGCAATAATGCTGAAAGAAAAATAATTCTTACTCTAGACTTAAAGATTTTTTTCATAATAGATATTGTTAAGTATTTATTGGAAAACAGACAAAAATATTGTCCAACTGTTGAAAGAATAAAAAGCGTACAAATATAGAAGTTGTAAATCAACCTCAGTCATCAGACTAACTTTTTGTCTGAAACGTTGGTGCTTGTTTTAAAAAATATAGAGACAATCCTATTACTTATGCTTTATTCACAGCTGAACTCATTAGACGTTGAAACATCTAATGAGTTCAGCTGTATCTCTGTTTTTAAACACTATACTTTTTGCTTAAAACCAACCCGTTTCCGTTCTTCCGGCTCTTCTTCTTTCTTGAGCAGGTAGCGAATCGCTTCGTATACATCTTCAAACTTTTTGTTGTATTGCTTTTCAAGCACATCCAACTTTTCCGATAATTCCCGATAAGTAAAAGCGAATTCCTTCAACGCAATGAAGGCCTCTATAATAGCAATGTTACCGCTATTGCTTTTTTGCTACGAAGCACACTCGCCACCATTGTAACACCATGTTCCGTAAAAGCAAAGGGGTTATTTCTATATTTCTTTTCACTTGGGATGCGGTCACAAATTGTGACCGCATATCCATCCATTCTGATTTAGACGCGGAACATGAATCGGACTGGAAAACGTTCTACATTCCTTTTACGGCCTGATTGAGTGCTTTGGTGTTTACCTCATATAATTCCGCTAAGTCAAAGTCTAGCATGACTTTCATTCCTCTGACTTCGTAAATTTTTTGTTGAATGTGCATTATTGATCCATTAAAAAGTAAGTCGTATAAAAATAAAAAATCCACCTTATTGAGCTAAAGGTTAAAATCTGAATACTAAACTTCTTTTTTGTCTGATTGCTGCTGTGTTATTCCTTTATTAACAAAAAACCTATCCGATCACTCTACTGCCTCACCGGCACCTTCTTCCAAACACTTTTTTCCAGCGTAGACACGTAGAACAAATAGATGCCGTTCTGCAAACCAATAGAAACAGGGTAGTAGGTGTTAGCATTCAATTGAATTTGTTTTTGTACCAGTTCCTGTCCCAGTTCGGAATAGATGCCTAACGTTGCTGTTGTTGATACCGGTGAAGTAATTCCTACTCCTTCCGCCGTCAACAAAATTTGCAAGCCGTCTCCGTCCACTTGTATCGCCCGGATGGCGGTAGTGGTAGAATGTCCGTCCACATCCACTTGCCGGATGCGGTAATAGTTCATGCCGATTAAAGGATTTTGATCTTCTGCCGCATAATTGGATAAGCCCTGAACATTTCCTCTGCCGCTTACTCTCGCGATGGATTCAAATTCGCCTTTTTCATTTTTTCTTTCTACTAAAAAATAACTGCTGTTCTGTTCCCATCCGGTGGACCATTGAATGGCAATGTTACGATCAGAAAATTTCTTAACGGTAAAGGATATAAATTCTACCGGCAGGGCCGCATTACAAACAGAAAACTGAGACGTGCTTTTGTTCGCTGTTGTTTCTGTCGCCGTCACATCGTAGGCTGTCGGTATGGAATAATTCAAGCCGTGTGTAATCGACCAGGTACCGCCGGATACAATGGTCGCTCCAATGAATGTTTCTCCTTCACAATCGCACCCTCCACCGGAAACATTGGTGTGGTATACATGAATCGAATCTCCGTCTATACTTCCCGTACCACTTACGGAATTGGCAGTAGCTGTTGTCACCATTGGAGCAAGTATGCCTTCGTTTCCTAAAGTCGCCACTGCAATACCTAAGCCCGCGTTGCAATAAATTTTATTGCGCACAATCCTGTTGTATTGCGATCTGTACTCCACATACACTCCGGTACCGGAACTGTCTACAGCATCGGCTTTCGTATACGCGACAATGTTTTGCAGGGCCGGTGTATTGCCACCTATGGTATTGTTCAAACTGATTTGTCTCACGTTGATACCAAATTCTCCGTTCCCCATATCCAGGGTTCCCGTTTTATCTGTCCCTACAAAGTTTCCGGTAATGGTCAGGTTCACTGCGTTCCTCAAATACATGCCTTCGTGTGTATTGGCTGCACAGATGTTACCCTCGTAAGTGCCCGTGCCTCCTACGATGGCGTTACTCACTTCGTTCAAAGAAAGACCCGCCCATTCATTTCCAATGGCAATGGTACCGGTAGAATCTGTACCGCAATAATTCCCTTTGATGATGTGGTTGCTGGCGTTGCCTTCAATACGAATCCCGTCTCTCGACAAATTGGTAGAAGGAAAACCATTTCCCGTAGCAATATTTCTTTCTGCATACAAAGAACCGCCAATGAAGATACCATTAGAAGTGGTGTTCCCATAAATTCGAATCCCGCTGTCGTGGTTACCGATCACGGTGACTCCGTCTTTTCCAACGCCACAGAAGTTGGCTTTAATGATAGAACCGCCGCAGTTGTCGTGTAAAATAATTCCATCCTGACCGTTGCCGCTTATGATATTTCTTGCGCTGTACGTACTACCGCCAATGGTAGCGACGCCTGCATTGAAAACGTTAACACCGTTTTCTCCATTTCCAAAATCAAGCAAGCCTGTTACATCCACTCCTATATAATTTCCTTGTACAATAGGAGTAGGTGAATTGTCTATCCGTAAACCATCAAACCCATTGTTGGAAATAATGTTGCGTAAGTTGACCGACGTACCTCCTACTACTGCGCTCGTACAAGCGGAAAAGGCCACACCTGCCTGAATGTTTCCCCGTATCAAAGAACCGGTAGAGTCAACACCCACATAGTTATTGACAAAGGTCACATTGTTTGAGTTATTGATTTCTACCCCTCGTTGTAAATTGGAAGAGATCACATTTCGTTCGGCCAATGTTGATCCTCCAATCGTCGTGGTATTGCTGTTGGAAACAAGCAAGCCCTGATTGCCATTGCCCATGGCCGTCGTTCCATTCTTTGCCAGACCGATGAAGTTTCCTTTGACAATCGCATTGGGAGAATTATCAAAAGCAATTCCCACTTGCCCGTTGTTGGCCACCACATTTCTAAGATTGAAAGAGGTTCCGCCTATCGTCAAACTCGCCGCTACGGAAACACTGATCCCTCTTTGCAAATTACCTTTGGCTACAAGTCCGGTAGAATCCAGTCCTACATAATTGTTTTGAATCACGACAGGAGTAGAGGTGTTCAGCGTGATTCCCCGTTGTGCATTGGATGAAACGAGATTGCGTTCCGGCAGAAGAGGGCCTCCGATCGTAACGTTTGTCGTGTTATTGATCTCCATTCCACTGTTGTTGTTTGGTGCGGCTGTACTGCCGTTTACGGCTAAGCCGATAAAGTTTCCTTTGACAATAGTGGAAACAGTCGCATTACTGATGCGCAAGCCGTCATTCCCGTTATTCCCTATGACATTACGAAGGTTGTAAGCAGAGCCTCCGACCAACACCGTGCTGGTTGCTCCGGTTATTCTTATGCCGTCACTGGTATTATTCCTTGCTACTAAACCTGTGGTATCAAAGCCTATGTAATTGTTCTGAATGGTTAAGCCCGTTGTAGCACTCAGGTTAAAGCCATCACCGGTATTCGATCCTACTACATTTCTTTCTGCCAACAAGGGCCCTCCAATGGTCATTGCGACCGCTGTACTACTCTGCACACCATTGCCGCCATTGGGAGCTGTTGCGCCGTTTCTCGCTAAGCCGATAAAGTTGCCTTTGATAACGGCAGACACTGTGCTGTTGGACATTCTAAGTCCCACCTGAGTGCAATTGCCGATCACGTTGCGGAGATTGTAACTAGATCCGCCTATTACTATCGTGCTGGCATTCGTAAGATCGATACCGTCTGCATTATTGCCCCTTGCGGTCGTACCTAATGAATCAAAGCCTATGTAATTATTTTGAATGGTAACACCAGTGATTGTTCCACTCATGTTAATACCGTCGTTTCCGTTGGAAGAAATAATGTTTCTTTCAGGAGTCAATGACCCTCCAACCGTTACAGCCACTGCTGTTGCAATATTAATACCCTGACTGGTATTGCCGGCAGCTGTTGTGCCGTTTGCAGCCAGACCAATGAAGTTGCCTTTGATGACTGAGGAAACGGTACAGGTTGAAAGCTTTACGCCGACACCCACGTTGTTTCCAATGACGTTACGCAGGTTATAAGCAGATCCTCCGATAAGCACTGTGCTGGCATTAGTAATGTCAATGCCCTCGTTGGCATTGGGTTTTGAAACGAGTCCTGTGGAGTCAAAACCAATGTAATTGTTCTGGATCGTAATACCTGTGATTGTACCGGTAACATTGATGCCATCGTTTCCATTGGATCCGATCACATTGCGCTCTTGCTTTAATGGACCACCGATCGTAATAGCAGAAGTTATGTTTTGTATTCTGATACCTTGACCTGTATTCGCTATAGCGGTGAGGCCGTCAGCTCCCAGTCCGATGAAATTTCCTTTAATGGTCAATGTTGCACAAGTGGAAACATTGAGACCTACCGTGTTGCCGCAAATAATATTTCTTGCGCCATAGACACTCCCACCGATCACTTGTACATTGGAACTGCTGATGTCAATACCGTTGTTACTATTCGCCAGTACGGCATTTCCGGAAGCGGTCGTACCAATGTAATTGCCTTGTATCGTTGTTCTGTCTGATGTATTCCTCACACGGATAGCAAAATTAGAACAAGCCGAAATAACATTGCGTGTCAACGCACCGGACGTTCCTCCGATGACGCAGTCGGTAGAGCCATCCAGGTCAATACCATATTGCATGGCGGTTGTTCCACCCATAGCGGTACCCCCTGCATTTGTTCCGATATAGTTTCCTGAAAAGACATGGTTGGTTGTTCCGCTGGTCGCATATATACCTGTATTGTTTCCGTTGTTAGTATATAGGACAATACCCTTTACTGTACTGCCCGATGAACCGGTATTAAAACGAAAGATTGGAATTCCGGTGACCGTACTTTTCACTTGTACAATCAGGTTGCCCGCTGAAGCTCCCGGTTGGGTATAACCATCAATGATGACCGGCTGCGTAAAGATAAGGGAGGTCGTAGTAAGGGTGATGGTAAAGGGACTGGGCAAGTTAAAATTGATGTTATCGGTCGACACTGCTCCTGCATTTGCCAAACGCATACACTTCCTTAACGTATTGGTTCCGTCACCTGCCGTATAAGCAGCCGCATTGTCCGTATCAGCAATATTGTCTACTGTATAGATGGCTGCTCTAAGCTCATTCGTACATAGCAAAAACACTATGCTCATCGCATAAAAAAACGTTGTTCTCATTCCAATCTGGTTTTAAAAGAATAATTCTAAAAATTAAAGCTTGGAATTCTACGAAGGTGTGTTCTTTATGTTTGTTCCTGCTTTATCTTAAAATCAGTGTGTTTATGTAAAACCTAAAGGCTAATCGAATAAAATATGGCGCTGATCGAAGTAAAAGAACATTTGTTGGAGAATGTCGCACATCTGCATTCGTGTTGTTTAAAAACCTTTTTTAGCGCTAAAAAAGTCAAATGTTACACTTAGTAACCAAAAAAAGTGGCAACGTAGACAGATTTAAAATGCTATAAAACAGATTACTGTTTTAAATAACATCTTACTTTTTTTCTGTTTTTCCGACTAATCATACATACCCGATTTGCATTTTCATACCAAAAAAAGAAGGCTTTCTGGTACCAGAAAGCCTTCTTTTTTTGGTATGAAAATGTGCTTCAAGCCGTTTTAAGCCTGTGCGAACTTGCTTTGAGCCAAAGCATCTGCTCCATAATGTTTCAATACCTTATAATGCGACTTCAATGCAGTGAAAAAACTGGTGTTGTCATGGTACGGTACGCCAAACTCTATCGCTGTTTCACGCACGATAGAAGAGATCTTTGGATAGTGAATGTGACAAATCTTCGGGAAGAGGTGATGTTCTACCTGCATATTCAGACCACCGCATAACCAGGTAGTAATGAAACTGCGTGAACCGAAATTAGCCGTAGTTTGCATTTGATGGATTGCCCAGGCTTCTTCAATGTTTCCCTCTTCATTGGCATCGATCAATTCTGTGCTCTCTACCAAATGAGCCAATTGAAATACTAAACCCAATACAGCACCTTCTACAAAGTGCATGCACACAAAGCCGATTACAAATTGCCACCAGGTAACATCCAATACAATCAATGGAATGATGATGAACATGATGTAGTATAGAATTTTAAAGAAGAACAATTTATAGATCTCTGCTTTCGGAGGCATAGAGTTATCGGTTTGACCGATGCGTTCCTTAAAGAACTTCACATAATCTTTTCTGAATACCCAGGACAAACTTGCCAGGCAGTACAAGAAGAAACCATAAAAGTGTTGGTACTTATAGTGTGGTTTTAATTTGTCGTGGTCGGTAACTCTTAATAAACCCGGAGCAATTTCAATGTCTTCGTCATGGCCAGGAATGTTGGTGTAAGTATGGTGTACAACATTGTGTGTCACTTTCCATACATACACATTTGCTCCCAGTAAATTAAAGAACATAGCAATGGCTTCGTTCACATTGTCGTTTGAGCTGTAAGCTCCGTGAATAGCGTCGTGTGCGACGTTAAAACCAATAAAGGCAGCAAAGGCTCCCATACCAAGAGCCATATAGAACATTGTCCAGGGCTCAAACTGATTTGATAAAATCAAACCATAAAAGATAAAGAATGTACCCAGGTAGAAAACTGATTTGAAAACCATCAGTCCGTTGGCTTTTTTCGAAATACCTTTTTCTTCAAAATACTGATCGACTCTACTTCTTACCGTAGCGAAAAACTGAGACTTGTTTTTGTCGATGAATCTTAATTTAACGAAAGACATGTTGCGGATTTAAATTCGGATGATGCTTGCGCATTCGAGAGTACAAAGTTAACGTTATTGTCAGTAAAAAGGTATAATCATGTCTCTTTTTTCACATGATATGTACCATTTTAGCCACTTAACTACTTATGAAAGAAATTATTGCCCTACTTTTGCTCAAGTGATAATGCAGGTTATAGCAGACAGCTTTTCTCCATTAATTCTACTAAACATATTGCCTGCTTATCCTTCCGAAGATCCTGTTATTTTACCCGTCACGCAGTAAATATATAGTTGAAGTTTTTTTATCTTAGTCTGGAAAATGATTTTACTGCGTATGAAAATCGACCGTTATATTCCCTGCGACGCATTAAAACCTTTCATCAAAGCTTTTCTTCTGATTGAAAGTGAACAAGGCATGAATAACAGAATCCTGCCAGATACGGCTTTGGTCATGGCTTTCCGCTTGCGTGGTATGGTAACCTTTACAGATTCAAGTGGAGAATTTACCCTGCCTTCGCAAGTCATTACCGGAATCAGAAAATCTTCCCGGATTATGAACTATGCCGCAGGCTCTGCTACTCTGTTGGTATTATTTACGGAAGCAGGTCCATCTGCTTTTTTCAAAGCTCCTATGCATCATTTGTTTGGGCAAAGTATTTCCATGGAAGAGTTTTTTTGTAAAAAAGAAATCGAAGAAATCGAAGAAAAAATTTACCAATCAAAGACAAACAACGAACGATTCAAGTGCATGGAATATTTTCTAACTGCACAACTCAAACGTCATGTGCTTGACCCACTTGTTTTGCAAGCCATTCAAACTATAAAAAAACATCAGGGTATCCTTAGCATATATTCACTGGCCTCTCTATTATGTATAAGTCAGGATGCTTTTGAAAAGCGGTTTAGAAAATCAATTGGCACGAGTCCAAAGCACTTTGCATCTATCGTCCGATTAAAACATATTATTGCTACTCATTCAACATCAGGCACACTCGCTGAAACTGCTTACGATGCGGGGTATTTCGACCAAACTCATTTCAACAAAGATTTTAAATCTTTTACAGGGCTTACACCTTCCGCTTTTTTTCGTCAGGAAGCCACCTGGTAAAATCACTGATTTTTTACTATCCTTTTCTCTCGATCGCAGGTAGTTTTACACTGTACTCTAAATCTTAAAAACATGATGCTACGATCCATCGCAGGAATTGTCCTCGGCTTAATTTGCTTTCAAGCAACCGCTCAAAATGATCCCACACTTCAAAAAACTCCTTCAACCCGGCCTATGAAAACACTTTCAAACAAAGAAACCATTCGGAAACTTTATGAAGAATGCCTCAACAAAAGAAATTACAATTTATTAAACGACATTGTATCGGCCGATTATACAGGTGTTAGAGGAGAAAAAGGTCCGGTAGGCCTAGAGAATACCGTTAAACCCTTGATTGAAGCCTTTCCTGACATACAATGGAAAATCGAAGACCTATTAGAAGACAGTGACAAAGTAGTTGTGCGCTGGGTGTGGCAAGGTACTCATCAAAACTCCTTTCAAGGTATTTCCGCCACTAACAAAGCTGTAAAGAATGAAGCCATTGCTATTTACCAATTTAAAAATAATAAAGTAGTTTCAGTATCCATGCAATCGGACCGCTTAGGATTTCTTATCCAAACAGGAGTGCTATCTCCGGATATCATACCAGGTGCAGTCCCTAAAAAATAATTGATCCTTACTATTATTAAAGAAGCCCTGTTAAGACAGGGCTTCTTTAATTTAATAAATAAGAAATTACATAAATTAAGCAGTGTATTGATCCGCTTCAATCAACTTCGCCGCAATCGCTCTTCTTACATCTCTTGTATTCAGTGGAGCAATTTTAGTGAAACGTTTCAAGCCCATCAACAACATGCGTTGCATGTCACCGTCAGACATCGAGTTGATCGCATTCTTACCGGCAATGTTGATTTGATCTGCCATGTCAAAAGTGTAAACTTTCGCCATCAGGATCTGAATCTTCGCCGCTTCTTCCCCTTTAAGACTTGCGACTTTTTCTGCGCGCAAGATAGCAGATTCTGCCATGTAGATGTTGATAGCAATGTCTGCCAGGTTCATGAGTATCTCTTGCTCTGTTGCCAATTTATCCATGAACTTCTGCGCAGCAGAACCGGCAATCATCAACAAAGCTTTTTTGAAATTCTTCAACGCTTTGTGTTCTTCGGCAAATAAGCCTTCGGTTTCTTCTCCGAAATCCGGAATCGCCATCAGTTCTTTTTGAATGGCCATAGCCGGTGTCATCAGGTCCAACTCGCCTTTCATGGCTTTCTTCAGGAACATGTCCATGATCAGCATGCGGTTAATTTCATTGGTTCCTTCGAAGATCCTGTTGATACGAGAATCACGGTATGCTCTATCCATCGGATAATCCGCAGAGAATCCGTAACCTCCCAAAATCTGAACACCTTCATCCGCCACATAATCTAAGGTTTCAGAACCGGCCACTTTCAGGATCGCGCATTCGATAGCAAATTCCTGTGCCGCTCCAAGCAAGGCCTGTTCTGCTGTTTTGCCTTCTGACATCAATCGTTCTTCTTCGTGGTGAATGTCCATACCTGCGCGGTACATGGCCGATTCAGAAGCGTAAATACGAATGGCTTGTTCTGCTAGTTTATATTGTATCGCACCGAAGTTTGCAATCGGTTGCTTGAATTGAATTCTTTCTTTTGCGTATCGAATAGAAAAGGTGGAAGTCTGCTTACTCGCGCCAATCGCAGCAGCAGCCAGCTTGATACGACCAATGTTCAAAATGTTGAAGGCGATTAAATGTCCTTTTCCAATTTCTCCCAACAAGTTTTCTTTCGGCACTTTGCAATCACTCAAGAACACCTGACGAGTAGAAGATCCTTTGATCCCCATTTTATGTTCTTCGTTTCCTAGCGTAAGACCTTCTCCTTTTTCAACGATGAATCCTGTAAACTTGTCACCATCGATTTGTGCAAAGACGATAAAGACGTTGGCAAAACCCGCATTGGTGATCCACATCTTTTGTCCGTTCAAAATATAATGGCTACCGTCTGCAGACAACACTGCTTTTGTTTTAGCCGCCAAAGCATCAGATCCTGAACCCGGTTCTGTCAAACAATAACTGGCCTTCCATTCACCGGTAGCAAGCTTTGGCAAATATTTTTGTTTTTGTGCGTCATTTCCAAAATACAAAATCGGCAAGGTACCGATCCCTGTATGTGCAGCCAACGCCACAGCAAATGAATGTCCTGCTCCTACTGTTTCTGTCATCAGCAAAGACGTATTGAAGTCTTTACCAAATCCGCCGTAGGCTTCAGGAATAGAAGTACCCAACAAACCCAGTTCACCTGATTTTTCAATCAAGGATTCCATCAACCCCGGCTCTTGCTTATCGATACGATCCAAATGAGGAATTACTTCTGCGTTCAAAAAATCCTTCGCCATACCGGCAATCATCTTTTGCTCTTCGTCAAATTGTTCCGGAATGAACACGTCATTAAAACCCAATTGCTTGATGGCGAATTCACCGCCTCTTGTTCTTTTGGTTGTATCAGTAGCTGCCATAGTGGTAATTGTTATAAGTGTTGTTTTAGAATAGTATTTCTTCTCTTCACCACTCACTCTTCACACTTTACTCCATTTTTAAGTGAAGTGTGAAAGTGAAGAGTGAGTTTTTTTATAGTAATTCAAAGATACCCGCTGCGCCCTGGCCTGTTCCTACACACATGGTGACCATGCCGTATTTGCCTCCGCGACGACGTAACTCATTGAATAGTTGCACTGACAATTTTGCTCCGGTACATCCCAGCGGGTGACCCAATGAAATCGCTCCTCCGTTGACATTCAATTTTTCTTCGTTCAAACCTAATGTGCGAATGATTGCTAAAGATTGTGAAGCAAAGGCTTCATTTAATTCGATCAAGTCAATCTGATCCAACGTCATGTTGGCTTGCTTTAATGCTTTCGGAATCGCTTCGATCGGACCAATACCCATGATGCGGGGTTCTACTCCTGCTACTGCATACGAGACCAGGCGGGCGATAGGTTTCACGTTTAATTTCTTTACCATGTCGGCAGACATCAGCAAAACAAAAGCGGCTCCGTCAGAAGTTTGTGAAGAGTTACCCGCAGTCACAGAACCACCATTGGCGAATACCGGTTTTAGTTTAGCCAATGCTTCGACAGACGTATCTGCTCTTGGCCCTTCGTCTGTATCTACAGTATATTCGCGTGTTTTTCTTTTTTCCTTTTCGTCCAGGTAAACTTCCGTAACCTTGATCGGCACGATGTCATCCTTGAATTTTCCTTCTTTGATCGCCTTCGCTGCTTTCAGGTGTGACTTGTAAGAAAAGGCATCCTGATCTTCTCTGGAAATTTTAAAATCATTCGCTACAGCTTCGGCTGTTAAGCCCATACCCCAGTAGTAATCAGCGTTTGATTTAGTCACTTCAAAATTCGGAACAATCTTCCAGCCTCCGAAAGGAATCGGGGACATACTTTCTACACCGCCTGCAATGATGCATTCTGCCATGCCTGCACGAATTTTTGCATCGGCAATGGCGATCGTTTCCAATCCGGAAGAACAATAACGGTTGACGGTCATTCCCGGAACTTTTACCGTATCCAATCCCATTAACGCAATCATACGACCGATGTTCAGGCCTTGTTCTGCTTCGGGTGTAGCATTACCTACAATGACATCGTCTATTTGCTCTTTGTCCAGTTGAGGAACAGAAGCTACCAAATGTTTTATGACTGCTGCGCCCAAATCATCGGGTCTTGTGAAACGGAAAGCTCCTCTTGGCGCTTTGCCCACAGCTGATCTGTATCCTGCTACAATATATACTTCTCTATTTGCCATGATCGTCAAAAATTAATTGCGTAAAGGTTTGCCACTGGTTAATATACTCTGAATACGTTCTAATGTTTTCTTCTCACCGGTTAAGGATAAGAAGGCTTCTCTTTCGAGATCCAATAGATACTGTTCCGAAACTAATGTCGGTGAAGACAAGTCTCCTCCGCACATGATGTACGCTAACTTTTCAGAGATCTTACGATCGTGCTCGCTGATGTATTTTCCCGATACCATGGTGTGTGCACCGGCATGGAACATACCCAGGGCCTGGCGACCCAATACTTTGATGTCTTTGCGTTGTTTGGGTTGCGTGTAACCCGCATCAGCCAAGGCAATCGCAGCGTTCTTCGCATCGGTAAGCTGCATGCGGGGACCGATTGAAATACCATCACCTCTTCTTAATATATTCATTGCTTTGGCTTCGTGTGCGGAAGTCGCGACTTTGGCCATGGCAATGTTCATGTAAGCATTTTTCAAATTGTTCTGCTGAATGTCGCCGTCTTCAAACGAATCCGAAACACGCAAGGTCAATTCTTTCGTTCCGCCACCGGCAGGGATCAAACCTACGCCGAACTCCACTAATCCGATGTATGTTTCAGATAATGCCTGCACATGATCCGCATGCAAAGTGATTTCGCAACCTCCGCCTAAGGTTAAATGATGCGGTGCAACAACAACAGGAATAGAAGAGTAACGTGCTCTCATCATCGTGTTCTGGAAAGAGCGGATCATGAAATCGATTTCGTCGTACTCTTGTTCTACCGCATACATCAATACTAAGGCAAGGTTTGCGCCGGCAGAGAAATTAGGTCCCTGATTTCCGATCACCAATCCTCTGTAATCTTTTTCTGCAATAGAGATCGCTCTATTGATACCTTCGATGACTTCACCACCGAGTGTATTCATCTTGGTATGGAATTCCAAACACAAAATGCCATCGCCAATGTCATGGAGTGTAACGCCGGAGTTTTTAAATACCGGTTTGCGCTCTCTGTAATTGTCCAGGATGATGAATGATTCCGTACCCGGAATGACTTTATAAGATTTGGAAGCGACGTCGTAATAACTCGACAGGCCGTTCTCTACTTTATAGAATGACTTATGACCGGCAGCGATCATTTCCTCTACCCAGGCTGCAGGCTTTTTGCCTTCTTTCTCGAATAATTTCATTGAACGCTCCAAACCCAGAGCATCCCACGTTTCGAAAGGACCAAGTTCCCAGCCGAAGCCGGTTTTCATGGCGTCATCAATACGATACAACTCGTCAGAGATTTCAGGAATGCGTTTGGAAACGTATTCGAACAATCCTAAGAATGTTTTGCGGTAAAAGTCCGCTGCTTTATCAGAACCGGAAAGCAATACTTTGAAACGGTCTTTCAACCCATCAATGGTTTTGGTTGCTTCAAGCGTAGCAAATTTCGGTCTGCCTTGTTGTTTGTATTCTAATGTCTGAAGATCTAATGCTAAGATTTCTGTTTTACCGGAAGCATCTTTTGTCTTTTTATAGAAGCCTTGTCCCGTCTTGTCTCCCAGCCATTTGTTGGCTTCCATTTTATTCAGGATCTCAGGAACGATAAACAAATCTTTCTTCTCGTCGTTCGGAAGGTTAGATAAGTTTCGCGCTACTTTGGTCAGTGTATCCAAACCTACCACGTCAATGGTACGGAAGGTGGCTGACTTCGGTCTGCCGATCACCGGACCTGTGAGCTTATCAATTTCTTCTACGGTCAATCCCAGTTGTGTCATCACGCTCAGGCCTTCCATCATGCTGTAGATGCCGACACGGTTAGCAATGAACGCCGGAGTATCTTTACACAATACAGTGGTTTTGCCTAAGAAGCGATCGCCATAATGCATCAGGAAGTCAATGACTGCCGGATCTGTAGCGGAATTAGGAATGATTTCAAGGAGTTGTAAATAACGCGGAGGATTGAAAAAGTGTGTGCCGCAAAAATGCTTGCGGAAATCTTCACTGCGTCCTTCGCTCATGTCATGCATCGGAATACCTGATGTATTGGACGTAATGAGCGTACCTGCTTTTCTGTATTTTTCTACTTGTTCAAAAACCTTTTTCTTGATGTCGAGGTTTTCTACTACCGCTTCCAACACCCAGTCGTACTCAACGATGCGTGACATGTCATCGTCAAAGTTACCGGTCTCTATGCGTTGAGCAAAAGCAGGATCATAAAGGGGAGAGGGATTTGATTTCACTGCTGCGAGCAGTGCGTCGTTAACGATGCGGTTTCTTACCGGCTTACTTTCCAGTGTGAGGCCTTTCGCCTTTTCCTGATCATTGGGTTCTCTAGGTACGATGTCCAGTAGCAGAACCTGAACACCAATGTTGGCAAAATGACAGGCGATGCGTGAACCCATAACACCTGATCCCAAGACAACAACCTTTGCTATTCTCCTCTTCATAATAAATACAGCGGATTGAATTATTGATTATAAATATTCTTCTTGTGAATGATCTCATGGATCTTGTCCATGACTTCAAAAAACACCGCCAGTTTAGCTTCCGGAATTTCTTCTTTTACCTTGACATTGAATGTCTTGACTGTTTTCCGAGCCACTTCCCTGAATAGCTTTCCCTTTTCTGTCAAAAAAACCCTAACCAACCTTTTGTCGCTAGGGTCTTGAATCCGTTGTATAATGCCTTCTTTTTCTAACTTTTTTAAAATCCGGGACAAACTTCCCGGTTCCATTCCCAAAGCCGGACCTATGGTCGTTACCGGGGAACCCTCCGTTGCATCAATGTTCAACAGCACAAATCCTGTGGCTGCTGTGGCTCCATAAGGAGCACCTTGTTCATTGTATACCTTCGAAATGTGATGCCATGCCGACTTAATATGAAAGTCAACGGTGTCTCTTGGTTTCATCTTTATCTAATTAAACGATGCGTGCATGCAAAATGTTATACAAGTTTGCGCTCTTTAAATTCTATTACTAATTAGTTCTTGCTATCGATGATCTCTTGTTGCTCGCTTAAATAGGTTTGCTTATAAATGTCCAGCATCAAAAAGAAGTAAGACAACAATAGTGGACCAAAAATAAATCCCGCTACTCCAAACAAATTAACCCCCAACAATATGCCCAATATAGTAATCATCGGGTGAACATCACCTATTTTACGCGCAAAAATAAATCTGAAAAGATTGTCTGAAACGCCTATGATCAGGATTCCATAACCGATCATGACATAGGATTGCCAATGCATACCCGATGTATAAAGATAAACAGCGGCGGGTATCCAAATGATGGCCGAACCTACAACCGGCAAAAAGGAAAAGACAGCCGTCATGATTCCCCAGAAAAGTGGTTGATCCAGACCCAAGTACCAATAGGCAAGAAAGGAGCAGAAGCCCTGTATGAGAGCCAGTAAAGGAGACAGGATCACATTAGTATAGGTCATCGTGCGTAGTTCAGCAGCGAAGCGGTTCAAGGTCTGTGGCTTAAAGGGCAGCACTTCTTCGAGGTAGTTTTCTAACTTACCAATGTTGAGCAATGCGAAGTATACCATAAAAAACATCAAGAGCAGATTGGCCATCAAATTCAGTGTTTCACCAACTACTATATTGGCCCACTCGGCAAGGTATAATCTAAGATTTGCCAAATTTTCCGGGGTAATGATTTTATAGCCGGTCAGTTTCACGATTTTACCTTCCAATTCATAAAAGAACTGAATCAAAAAAGAGGAATCACTGAGAAACAAACTGAGTTTAGGTACAAAAAACGCTGCCATCATCACGCAAGGCACGACCATAATGCTTAAGATGACAAAGACAATTAAAGACGCGATAAGGTGTTTGTTATATCCTTTTTGCACATGCCAGCGCTGCATGATGGGTTTGAAAAGAACATAGAAAATAATGGTTCCCAGGAAGGCATTGGCATAATCCCTAAGCTCATAAATGAGAAATGCCGCAAAGCTGCTGAGTAAGACAAACGTCCAGAATTGAAGGGGGGTATTTAATAGTTTTCTAACCGTCATTTTTGTATTTTTGAAGCCGCTCAGACAGCGAATAATATTAAAAAATAATTTGTTAGCAAACGATTAAGAATGGAACTATCAGGAAAAATAGTGCAGTTGCTTGCGCTGCAAAAAGGCGACGGAAAAAACGGCGGTTGGAAAAAACAGGAATTTGTGATTGAAACTTCAGGCAATTACCCGAAAAAGGTATGCTTTAGTTTATGGGGAGATAAAATAGATCAAAGTCCTTTGTCAGAAGGTACTGCGGTGAAAGTGTCTTTCGATGTGGAAAGCCGCGAGTACAACGGTAAATGGTATACGGATGCTAAAGCATGGAAAGTAGAGGCCGACAACGGTATTCCATCTTCTGCTGCCGCTAGAAATAATAACAACAGTGGCGGAGACGATTTTCCTGCCGGTCAAACCTTCACTGCCGGTAATGCGGATGAATTGAATGACCTTCCATTTTAGAGATGAGAAAAGTGAGATGAGAGATGAGATACTGTTTCATTTCTCATCTCTCATTTCTATTTTCTTATTTTAATTTTTCTCTTCTGTCAAACGAATAAACGGTACGACGTTTTTCTCTACATCCAACACCAGCGCCAAATCATCTGTGGTCATAAAACCCGGATGAAATACGGAGCCCAGCGATCCTGCAATGTTCTCGAACGTATACTCTTTACCGAAATAACTTACTCTTAGTGTAGAGGTTCCCCTTCCTGTGAGCATGTCCATGATGAAAGCTCCATCTTCCTCTGAATACGCGATGGGAAACTTCACGCCATTGGCTGTCTCGATCCAGACTTTGGCTTTCATTAAAGGGATGGAAGTGGAAGGGAAATATAATTTTCCTTTTATTCTGCAGTATTGACGGTGCAATTGCTGCATTGGCTTTTTTGCAATCGGATTAAGAAATTGCAATAGCGAGGTACGAATCTTCATTGCCATAATAGCCTCCTTTCTAAGGGTTTGATTCACTCCTCTATATACGCTAAACCATGCCATTTGGTGCCTGTTGTGGATAAGTTCAAGCCTTGTTTTCAAGGAGTTAGCATTACCTTAATAAGTACTTTTAGTTAATTTTGTTGCATAGTTCGATACGATCAGTTAAAAAATGAACCTAATCAGCATTCTCGATAGTATTGAAATACAAAAACACTCTGTTTTGTTAAGAGAAAGTTATGAAAAGGTATGTGGAAAACCTTTTCCGATAGACCTCACAAAGCTCCCGTTAGCAGAGGCTTTGTACACTACTGATTGGATTATTGTATCACATGGAACAGAAAAAGATCCTGTTTTCAATTATGCGAATCGCTCTGCTCAGGCACTTTGGGGAATGGATTGGGAAAATTTTACCGGACTTCCTTCTCGTTTATCGGCTCGGGAAGATAAGGTAGAGAAGCGGGAGACCGCTTTAAAAGAGGCTTTCGCGAAGGGTTATATAGAAAAATACGAAGGAATTAGAATTGATACACATGGAAAAGAATTCTACATCCGCAACGTGACTTTATGGAACCTGATCGATGCAGAAGGCACACCACGTGGGCAAGCGGCGATATTTGATACTTGGGAATATTTGTAGGGACGAGCCAGGAGCTAGGAGGAACGTAGTATTCGTCCCTCCTAGCTCCTAGCTCGTCCTTTCTCATTACTCTAATGATTTCAATACAACAAGAATCTCATCCAACGTGCTCTCGCCCTTATCCGCCTCGTACCAGTTAAATAGCGCGGCTGCCATTTCTTTCTGATTGAAATCAGGTCTGTTTTTCATTTCCACAACAATCTCTTGCGCCTTTTCGGGGCGAGGACCCCAATCTCCCAATACCTGATGTGTCGTGGGATCTATGATGATCAGTTTAGCAATAGATCTCCCGCCGTTGGTGAGAAATTTATCCATGATTTCTAAGTGTTCATCCCGTAAAATGATAGTGAAATCAACCGCAGGTAGGGCCTTAGCAAGTTTTGCAACAACCGGAACAGTGTATGACGCATCCCCACACCAGGCCTCTGAAATCAATAAAAACTGATAGGGCTTCGTAATGTGTTGTGACACATCGGACGGTATTGTCAATAGTTCTTCCGCACGTTTCATCCGTTCTACGTTTTGACGGGTGTAGTCTATATAAAAGGCAGATTGATTGGTGCCGGTGGTATTGTTTTTTGACAGTAACTGATCTATAAGCTGACGGTACTGATTATAGGTATAAGTACCTGAAAGTTCACTTACAGAGATAGTAAGCCCTTCTACTGATTTTTCCATGTTCTTGAAACACCTCCTCATCCCTTATAATTCCAGTTTTTAATTTTTTTCATACCCCAATTCAATTTTAGCAGGAAAAAGAGGATTTGAAACCAAATAAATCTACCTTTACGCTCTTTCCAAAAAAAGCCTTATAACATGCAAATAGCTAACAACAAAGTGGTGGAGCTGCTATACGAACTTCGTCTCGACAGCGCAACCAGCGAAGCCTTTGAAACAACAACACCTGAGAATCCTTTCGTATTCTTGTTTGGTGCAAACAATGTACTGCCTGATTTTGAAACTCATTTAAACGGCTTAAAAGCTGGAGATAAATTTTCATTCTCCATCAAATCAGAAGATGGTTACGGGGAATATGACGAAGAAGCGATCGTTGAATTGCCAAAAAACATTTTCGAAGTAGATGGTAAATTGGATGAGAACATGGTGAAAGCCGGCAATGTACTTCCTATGCGCGATCAGGACGGTCATGCGATGAATGGTACAGTGGTAGAAGTAAAATCTGATGTAATCGTGATGGATTTCAATCATCCGTTGGCAGGCAAAGATTTATTCTTTTCGGGTACTATTGCCAGCGTCAGAGAAGCTACTGAAGAAGAGCTTGATCACGGCCACGTTCACGGTCCTCACGGACATCATCATTAATAGTATCTATCCCATCCGCCATAGTCGGATGGGGTTTTTTCTTTTTTTTTATTCCTCACTTTTCAATTTCCCATTTACTCATGAAAAAAATTATTTTGGTCCTGAGCCTTTTGCTCTTGTTTTTCAATTATTCCACCAGTTTTGCTCAATCGGAAACTGCATTCAAAAGAAACAATTTTATTATTAACGGTGGATTTGGAGTAGGCTTTGGCTACAGTTATCAAAACTATACGGTGAACAATTTCTATAGTTATGGAAATGACTATTCGCTTGATTTCAGAGTTCACTACTCTGTTGCCGGCATATTTCCAGTAACAGCTGAATATGCCATCAGCAATAAATTTGGACTAGGTGTAGCCTACCAACACGGTAGTTATGTAAATTCTTACTCGAATAAATCCACCAATAACAACTTCGGAATTTTCGGTGCGTTTCACTTTGCCAGACGCGAGAAGATAGAATTATACACCCGTTTAATTGTCGGTTACAGTCAACTAAGTTATACGGAAGGAGAAGATGAAAGTCAGGGTTATGATGCTACAGACTCCTATGTACCTAATACTAACAATTCATTTACCTTTAAACCCACAGGTGGTTATGCTAAACCCTCTTTCGGTATGAGATTGTACTTTACGAAACACCTTGGAATGTTTGCAGATTTCGGCATCGGAGTATATTCTTATAACACCAGTCAGGTAGAAACCGATAAGGGCACTTATGATATTAATAAAAGATTTCATTATGTGCTCTTTAACGGAGAACTCACTGCTGGGCTTGCTGTAAAATTCTAAATCAACTCTTTACCGATTATAAAGCCATGCCTCATAGGGTGTGGCTTTTTTATTGCTTGTTCTTAAGAATTAATTATCTTCATTGTTATTGATCTCTTATGAAAAACATCGGTTTACTACTTTTTGCACTCTGCCTGCCTGCATCAAGCCTTTATGCGCAAGCCTTTCAAAAAAATGACATCATTATCAATGCAGGAATAGGCCTCGGTCTTTACGGCACACACTCAGAATATGTAAATACTTCCACAGGAGAACGCACCAACGACGACGGAGGAGCCGCTTCTTTGATTGTGCCCATTACAGCGGAATACGCCATCAGTAATAAATGGGGCGCCGGTCTTCAGATGGCACCTGCTTTTTATGCTAACGATTCTACGAATAAAAAAACCAGTTCCTTTTCCTTAGGGGTGTTCGGTGCCTACCATTTCTTTACAAGAGATCGCATCGAACTATACGGCAGACTTGGATTTGGATTTGCTTCTTTGCAGCACCGCGAAGAAAAACCAGACGGTGAATACAGTTGGAGACTCGGTGGAGCTTACATAAAACCTTCTTTTGGTATGCGTACCTACATCAGTACACACGTTGGTTTATTTGCAGACCTTGCTTTCAGTGCTTATGGTTTCTCGGCCGGTGAATACAAGAGTCCTAACGGAACAGTAAACCTGGAAGACGGTAAGCTACGTTTCAATGCCACAGGAGTAGAAATTTCCACCGGCATAGCTTTCAAGTTTTGATTGAAAAAGTTTATTAATCAGCCGAATGGTGTTAAGTTTATAACTTGTAACATTTTATTTTGCCTACATCAATGGACTACTTATTCGGGATCTTTGCTAATAAACGAAAAGGCCTTCTCGTAGTTTTCTTATTCTACACCTTTACCCATATTTTCTTTTTGAATCTTCCTCCTAAGGGAAATCATGTGTGGAGACAATGTCATACTTCTACCGTAGCACGTAATTTTGCGGAAGAAAGCATGAACATTCTGAGACCTCGTATAGACAACCGGGGTAAAAGTGATGGCGTAACGGGTATGCCTTTTCCCTCTTTTGAATATACCGTTGCATTGATCAGTAAAGTATTCGGGTATCACGAAGGCTTTAATCGCGTGGTCGCTTTTTTATACTTCGCCTTAGGTATATGGTATTTCTATGCGCTCTTATTCTTTTTGTTTAAAAATAACACGGTTGCCTTTTGTGGAACATGGGCCTTTACCTTTAGTCCGATTTTATATTACCATTCCATCACCGCATTACCTGATGTGGTTGCACTTTCCACTTCTATCGCAGGCTTCTATTATTTTTTGGTATGGAACGAGCATAAAAAGTATCACTTACTTTTATTCAGTTTACTTTTCCTCACGTTGGCAGGTATGACGAAACTGCAATACCTGGCGATTGGTTTCCCCATCGCAGTAGTTGTTGTTTCTTCCTTTCTCCAGAAAAAATATTCGCTTTTGGATTTGACGTTGTTGGTCTTGTTCGGATTACTTGTGACAGGCTTGTCTCTGGCCTGGTATGACTACGCCCTTTATATGATTGATGTCTCCGGCCTAAAAGATTTTGGAATATCTTTCAAACCGGCCAAAAGCTTTGCCAAAGCACTGGACATTTTATCTAAAAATATTTACACGCACTTTACAGAACAGCTCATCAGTATTCCCAATCTTATTCCTTTTTTTGTGGCGCTCTATTGGCTTGTAAGGGGAAATTTAACCAACAAAGAAATCGGATGGATGTTTGGCGTCTGGGCCGCAGGGCTCTTTGCTTATCACATCATCGAACTGCATCAAATGGAAGAACACATGTATTACATGTTTCCTTATTTACCTGCATTGTTTATTGTAGCGGCTAAAGGTTATGAATTGCTGTTGAATAAAGGAAAACGGCTACTCATATTACTTATTCTTATCAGTTTGCCCATCGTCGCTTTCGCAGGAACATTTCATAATTTTGTAAACGAAAACAAATCGCTGCCTAAAGATTTTTACAACAAAGAACAAAGGCAGGCCATTGATGATTTAATTCCGGACGATGCCTTGTGCATTGTAGGACCGGATTACTCTTGGACCATTTACCATTATTTCACCCACACGAAAGGATCTACATTCAGATGGCCGCGTGAATTTTCTGAACGATGGTTGAAAAAGAAAATCCGTAAAAATTCTACCTACCTGATTTGGGACAAAAGAAATCCTATGCCTGAATTTGCTAAGCCTTATCTTGCGGAACGCCTTAAGTACGAAGGGACAGATCTTGAAATATATAAGCTGAAAAAGTAACCGTTGTTAGTTGTTAGTTGTTAGTTGTTAGTTGTTAGTTGTTAGTTGTTAGTTGTTAGTTATAATAATTACAACTACTATTTTTGATAATACAGCTTGGGCTTGTCTGTAATTCCCCAAAGGTATAACATCTCTCCGTTTGCTCTTGACTGTTCAGGATCAGTCATCTTGTCCCAAGCCATGACTTTGCAGTCTGTATGGAGCTCTACCACTTCTTCCGGTGAATCGGCAATGGCTTGCAACGCAGTTTTCTCACACGCATTGTCTGCATGGATTGGGGCATCTGCGATAGTGAAGATGAGCAAGATGGCGGTTATAAATCCGTAATAGAATTTCTTCTGAGTAAACAGAATGTGTTGAATGATGTAATAAGAGGAATAGCCAAACATGAAAAATAAGCACAAGGTCACGGGAAGAATTGTATCCCGTCTTACGATGTCCGGCCTGTAGGCGCGGTAGCCTCCCAGCGGAAGAATCAGTAAATATAGAATGCAGAACAACAACAATCCTTTGAACAATTGGATCATCTTCTTCGCTTCCGCTTCTTGTGGATGGTATTTTTTAATGAGGAATAAATTGACAGCAAGTGTTATCAGAATGAGCGGCATGCCAATTTTTTGTGTAAACACTTCCAGCAATCCAAAAGGCACTCTGGCATAACGCTGTAGAATTGGTATTGATCCATCGTTTTCCAAATTGTGTGTGCCCAAATATAAAGAGTACAAACACAGGATACCTACGAAAAACAAAAAGGCTAACACAGGACCTTTCAATTGAATAATAGACGCTATCGTTTTTTGAATCCGTGTTCCGGTAGATTCTTTTTTATAATACTTTATAAAAAGCCCTACGGTAATCATCGTGCATGCAATGATCACCACACCTGGCACCAAGGGACCATTGAAGGCAAGAAGCACCGATAAAAAGATGAGGCCCAGTTTATCCGACCAGGATTTGTCAAACGGTTTCTCCTCGTACAATGAAGTATAGAAAGGATAAAAGAATAACAACAAAGGAATCATGGACAAGGCATAGAAAAAAGTATAGTCCACCGATTTGTCGATGATACCCATCAAGCCATTGTACCCTGCTGTTTGAAATAAAGGCGTCATCAACACAGCAGCGAGTAACCATTTCTTATTTGCGATGTTGACTTGTCTTGAAATATATAAAGCGAGCAAGTAAATCAGTGCTACTTGAATCATTGTTTTAGCGGCTGCCGCCGCCAGGTAAACACTGTCTATCGGTGTACTGATGGATCTGAAAAGTGTTGGGGTCGTTTTGAAATAAGCAGACATGGAAAAATGTGCGAAAAAACGATTGGGGGCCGCATAATTTTCATGGTTGAAGATGACGCTTAACCCAAAAGGATCTTCCAGTACTTTACGGTAACTCGGTGAAGGCAACGCTACGCTGGCCATGTCTCCGTCTAACTCTACTTGTGTGTGTTGATGAAAAGAATAGACAACGTCCAATAACAAGAACGCAGCAAAAATATAAGGAAGGTATTTTTTCAAACGATTCATAAATCAGTACCCCTTTAAAAGGATAATATTAAAAGATGATTCAGAAAACAAGTTGCTAAAAAAAATTGACTTCTTAATCTTTCTGTTCGGTTGAAAACTGTTTTGCCATGGACCGGAACACTATACGTCCAATAAAATAACTCAGCCCAAATAAAACAGGAGCAAGGATCAGCCATAAGAGCAATCCGCATAGATTAACAATAAAAAATTTGCCGATCGTACCCATTGGATCATTCGCCAGCATATTTGTAATGTCTTCCAGTGAATAATTAAATCTCTCTTGCGAAAAAAGCCCGGCACCGATTCTTAGAAAAGGAATGTATAATAACAATTGTATGGGATAAACGATATAGTTGACCAATTGCAAAAAAGCCATGTTCAATCTTAACCAAAAAGCAAGCAAGGTACAAAGCAAAGTTGTCGCTCCCAGTAAAGGCATGATACCGATCGCGATGCCAATGGCCAGGGCTAAAGCCATCTTTTCAGGGCTTATGCCTTGTTGCAGAAATGCCAACAGACGGTCGGACATTTTCTGGAACAGGTTTGAGTTAGACAGTCTTGTGCGCATGGATGGTGAGCAGTTAACGGTGAACAGTAGTAAGTATGTCTTACCTGCATTGTATATACGCCTGCGGAGGTATTATGGTTTGTGTGAGCAGTAAGCAGTTCTCCGTTTACTGTTCACTGTTCACCTTTTTCAATTTTCTTTTCTTCTCTATCCAAAAATACAAAGGAGGCAATACGAGTGGTGTAAATAATAAGGTCGTTGTTAAACCTCCTATAATAACGGTAGCTAAAGGTCTTTGTACATCCGAACCGATACCAGAAGATTTAGCAGCAGGCACCAATCCAATGATAGCGACAATCAGCATCATCATGATGGCTCTCAATTGCGAAGAAGATGCTTTCGTAATGAGTAAAGACAAATCAACTTCAGGATACAATTCTCTTTCCCGGTTGATCGCGCTAACGAGCAACACACCTGCCATTACGGATAGTCCGAACAAAGACACAAAACCCACTCCGGCAGACACGTTGAAATTATAACCACGCATCAACAAAGACGAGATACCTCCGGCTAAGGCAAAGAACACACAAGCAAATGTCATGAGTGCGTACCGCACATTTTTAAATAATAAGAACAAGACAAACAATACGATCAAAACAGTCAGCGGAATAGCGAACATGAGTTGTTTACTGGCGCGTTCGAGGTTTTCAAACTGGCCACCATAATTGATGGTATAGCCTTGAGGTAATTTGATCTGAGCGGTAATTTTATTCTGTGCTTCTTTCACAAAACTACCTTGATCTCTGCCGCGGATGTTGGTACGTATCGTGAGTAGTCTCTTTCCGTCTGCTCTGTAGATGTTTGTTTGGCCAGGAGTAAATTCTATATCCGCCAACTGACTCATCGGAATGAGCGCACCGTTTGGAGCCGGCACCTGCAGAGAACGAATAACATCAATGTTGTTTCTGTTTTCAGGGAAAAACCGTACGACAATATTGTACCGTTTTGCCTGGTTGTATAAAGTAGAAATGTACTTACCACCGATAGCCACTTCAATCATGGTTTGTATATCGGCCACATTGATGCCATAACGGGCCGCCTGTTTACGATTGATCTGAATGGTCAACTGGTCTTGTTGCCCTTCTTGTTCCATACCGGTAGCAGTCGAACCTTCTATTTGCTTTACAATATTGACAATGCTGTCTGCTTTGGTGCGCATATACACCAAGTCATCTCCCACAATATTGATGGCAAGGTCCGCAGCAGAACCGTTTACAATTTCCGTTACCTGATCAATGATGGGTTGACCGAAAGATAAATAAGCGCCTGGTAATTCCCGTTGAAACTCTGTGCGTAAAACCTGAATCAATTCTTCTTTCGAGGTATCCTCTACCCATCCTTTGTAATCCTTAAGAATCATCAGGATTTCCGTACGGTTTGAGGGAAAAGGATCTGTACCGTCGTCGTTTCTGCCGCTTTGTGTAATGATGCTTTCAATCTGTGGATGGCGGGCTGCTATCTCACGTATCTTCGGTGCTATTTTCTGGTTCTCTGTAATGTTGGTTCCTGCCGGTAAGAATGAACGCATGAAAATAGAACCTTCATCCAGCGTTGGTAAAAATTCTGTTCCTATTTTTGCGCCAAAAGCCATCATGATAAAAACAATCGCAAAGGCTGATAGGACAATGGCTTTATAATGTGCAATGATTTTAGCAATCAATATTTCATATTTTCTCTCGATCCATAAGAGTGGTGAATACTTGCGGACCAATTCTGTTTTCTTACTTTCCGGAACTTGTGCTTCGTGTGGGTTGTCAAATTTTTTGTGGTAGATAATGGCAATCAATACGGGAATTAATGTCAACGCACAAATCAAGGAGCCAATCACCGCAAAGGCCAATGTAAGGGCCATTGGAGAAAAGAGTTTACCTTCTACCCGTTGCATGGTAAGAATAGGAAGGTAAGCAAGGATGATGATGAGTACAGAGAAAAATATTTCACGACCCACTTCTCTTGCTGCATTCATTGTTACTGTTAAAATACCTTCTTGTCTTTCAGAAGGCGTAAGGTGTTTAAATTTATGAATCAAGTGAGCCGCCATGACACAAGCGCCGTCTACAATGATACCAAAATCAATGGCTCCCAATGACAAAAGGTTTGCCGGAATACCGCTGATTTTCATGAGAAGAAAGGCAAATAGTAAGGCGAATGGAATGGTAAGAGCAACCACCATTGCACTGCGTACATTTCCCAAAAACAAAATGAGGATGATCAACACAATGCTTACGCCTTCGAAGAGTGTATGTGAAACAGTAGTCAACGTATAATTCACCAAAGTACCACGATCATAAATCACGCGTAACTTGACATCCTTAGGCAATTCGTTGGTTTGCAGGTCGGTGATTTTCTGTGCCATCGCCTTCAGTACTTCCGTAGGATTTTCTCCTCTGCGTATGGAAATTACACCTTCTACACCTGAACTCACATCAATGTCTTCAGCCGGAATGGCATAACCTAAAATTCCTTGTGGTTGTGGTGGATTAACCTCCACACTGGCTACATCCTTTAAGTATATCGGTGATCCGTGTACATTGCTCAACACGATATTCTGTATATCTTCTGAGGTTTTAATGGCTCCCAATCCGCGTACAGCAAAACCCTGTCCGCCTCGTTCGATGATATTTCCTCCGGTATTTAAATTGTTGGATTGTACAGAGGCAATGACTTGCTGTAACGTCAATCCATATTTTCTTAGCTTATCAGGAGAAGTTAAAATGTGGTATTGTTTTACCGGTCCGCCAAACGTAATGATATCTGCTACTCCTGGTGTTTGCAATAAATAAGGACGAATCACCCAATCTTGTAAGTCGCGCAATTGCATCGGTGTATAGGTAGGAGGAGCAACCACTACATAACGGAAAATTTCTCCTACGGCAGTTGTGAGAGGACCCATCTCCGGCGTCACGCCGTCCGGCAATTCTGCGGTCGCCAACCGTTCGTTCACTTGCTGTCTGGCGAAGTAGTCATCCGTACCGTCTTTAAAGTTCAGTTGTACGACACTCAATCCAAAAATAGTACGACTCCTCCTGGAGATGACATTCGGTACATTGTTCAGTGCGCGCTCCAAAGGCACCGTGACTTGTTGTTCAACTTCTTCCGCCGCACGTCCTTCGTAATTGGCAATAACAATCACATTGGTATCTGCAATATCAGGATATGCTTCTATTTTGATCAGTTTAAAACAAATGAATCCTATGATCATCAATGCTGCGGAGGCGCTGATGACGATCCATCTGTTTTTCAGGGCTAGTGTTATTATTGTTCCAATCACTTGTTAAACGATTTATCTGATGTACAGAAATTAATAACCAAACGATAAGCCTTTCAATTGCATCGCGCCTTTTGTAATGACTTTGTCGCCGACATGCAATCCTGAGAAAATAATGATGCGGTTATTGATCTGCTGGCCGCTGATGATTTCTCTCCGTTCAAATTGAGTAGTGGAAGTTTGAACAAAGACATAATTTTTTCCTTGTACCGTAACAATTGAAGTATTCGGTACAGATAACAAATCTCCTTCACTGACACCAAAAGACACCACAGCAAACATACCCGCTTTGAAACGGTTGTTGCTATTGGGCAAGCTGATTCTCATCTTCACCATCCGCGTCAGGTTGTCGACTACGTTTCCAAAATCTTCAATTTTACCCGAAAAGCTTTCATCGGGAAGAGAGGAGAACTGTACTTTGCAGGTGCTTCCGATTTTCATTTTGTTGATTTGACTTTCCGGTATGTCGCAAATCATCCAGATGTTTCCGGCTTTCGCTTTCAATAAGATCTGTGGATCAAAACCTGCCAGTTTTAATTTGGCTTCCTGCTCGATGATGGCAGCTTTCTCGTTTTGTAAATTCGTTTCTTCAGCCGCCAAGTCTGTTTGGGCTTCGAGTACGTCTTTTCCTGTCGCCGCGCCATTACGCTCCAGGTCTTTGTAGCGCTCCAGGTTTATTCTTTTCTGCTTGATGTTGACATTGGCAATCTGGTTGATGTTGATCTGATGCTGAATAAAAGTGGTATAATTACCCGTCAAATCAGGATTGTCAAACAGCACCAGGTTACGAGATGTATTTTCTTCTGATTTAATAATTGTAGCTGCTACTTTTGCCGGTGCCGTAAATTCTGCCGATAAGTTTTCTACTTTGATTTCTTCTGTTTGAAAGAAATGAAGTGTTGCCGTATCGTTTGGAAATTCAATCACACGACCTTGTTCTTTGATTTCGGCTTTGTGATTAACCGGTTTTTCTGTAGTGCTCGCCTTCTCTTTGCAACTGCTGGCTAAGACGAGGGCTAAGACGATAAAATATAGAGGCTGCTTCATTTTTATTGAGCTAACTGATTAATCAATCCGGTGACAAATAATAATTCGATGGTGGCTTTGCGGTATTCCATTTCGGTGTCGTAATACTGCTGTCTGGTATCCAGCCAGCTGCGTTGTGCTTCCAGTAAGTCAATGATGGTGGTGCCTCCTTTGAGGTAAGCATAACGGACACTGCTTAGGATGCGCTCCGACTGAACCAATATTTTTTTATAATGTTCGATGTTTTTCTGTTGTGTGAGGTAACTGTTGTAAGCATTTGACACTTCCGTTTCAATGGTCTTTTCAACCAATGTCAGGTTTTGTTGTGTTTGTGCTTTCAGGTACAACGATTTTTTAATCTCTCCTTGATTTCTAGCAAAAAATGGAAGATCTATGGTACCATAAAATCCCACATAAGGAATGGTATTTTGCGGGTTATAAATCATACCTAATTCCGGTTGCGGCAAGGCGAGTGACTTCTGCAGCTTCATGTTGGTATTGGCCAGCTCAATGTTGCCTTGTGCTACCTGTAAGTCTGCTCTTTTGGCATATGCCTCTTTGAGTAAACTATCTAACTGAGCGGGCAATGATAAAATGACGTTGCTGGAGGTATCGATAGTGATACTGTCCGCTACACCTAATTGTAGTTTGAGTCTTTTGAGTTCATTATTGTAATTGCGTTCCGCCGTTTCAATTTGAATTTCATATTGATCGGCCAGCAATTGGGTACGTAATAAATCTGATTGTGTGATGACCTGCTTTTCGTAACGCAGTTTGTTGATATGCGCCAGAGAGTCGATGTTTTTGTTAGCCAATAGCAAAATGTCCAATTGTTTTTGAGCAATCCACACTTCCAGCCATTTATTGGCTACTCCATGAAAAAGGTTACGTTCCGTTTCCGTATAGTTTTTTTGCGAAAGCAAATAGCTTTGTTGTGCATACCCTACTTTGTAATGACGTTGGGAAGGCAGTTGAAACGTTTTAGTCAATTGCCACCATACTTGTTGGTTTTTAGAATTGCCCCAATTGGTATTCTGTGCAAAATGATCCTGATTGACCAACTGAAGGGTCTGGTTATTCAATGTCAGGTTTGGTCGAAGCTTGGCTGTGATGATATCACTCTCCGCAATGTTCATGTTGTATTGCTCTGCTTTGAGTACAGGATTGGAAGACCTAGCCTGTTGCAAAGCTTTTTGCAAACTAAGCGTATTCTGCGCCACCGACTTTTGAGCAATCGAAAGGCCACACAACATACACAGCACAAAAATAGCTGGAACTCTCATGGTGTTATTAGTTAAAATAGCGAAGCAATATAGACAAATTATAAGCTGGAACAGGAGGTGTTTATTCCTATTCTGTTTGTTTACATAAGATGCCTTTCAAAAATAAAGAGGGCTTCTGTAGTAATCTTGTAGGTGATCAGTGAAAAATATCGTGTTGTTCCTACTTGACTATCTTTTTAGTTTCTCTACCCACTTCCTTGCCTGTTCTTTTTGCTTCTCTACCGACTTGCTTTGCGGGTTTTTTGAAAGCATGCCCTATATCTTTTCCTGTCTTACCGATTTCTTTGCCTACTTTCTTACCGGTATGCCCAATTTCTTTGCCCGTTTTCTTGACCTCTGACTTTGTAGAATTTTGTGCATTGGCCGTACAATGAAATAAAAAACTGAAAAAGAGAACGTAGTAAAAACGTTTCATGGATAAGGGTTAAGGTTTTTACAAAAATAGAGATTGGACGGATATTTCCAATTCAATGAACAGATTGTTTAATCAACGGCTTGAACGGATTCTTCTTTCGACAGTTCAAAGAAGAACGAGGCGCCTTGTTCTTCTTTTGCTTCAGCCCAAACTTTTCCTCTGTGCTTTTTAATGATGCGCTGCACAAAAGACAATCCTATACCCGTTCCTTCGAATTTTTCCTGTGAATGCAGGCGTTGAAAAATCTTGAATAATTTGTCTGCATAATGCATATCAAATCCTACTCCATTGTCTTTGACACAATATACGATAGTCTTCGCTCTTTCTTCTGCGCTGATTTCAATGATGGTTTTCTCTTTGTACTTTGTGTACTTGACTGCATTGGAAATCAAATTGATCCATACTTGTTTGATGAGCATGCTGTCTGCCGCGGCATCCGGTAAAGGATGAACAATGAATTCTATCTCTCTTGTTTTTTCCTCTTCTTTTATCGTCGCTAATAAATCCTTTACCATTTTTGACATGGACACTTTTTGGTAAATCAATTCTTTCTTACCCATGCGAAAAAATTCCAGTAGCTCTTTAATGAGCTTTTCCATATTTTGGGTTTTGCTCAATAATTTGCTCAGTAATTTTTTTCCTCCTTCATCCAATTGATCGGCGTAATCCGTCTCCAGCATATCCGTATACAATTGAATAGAACGCAGAGGTGCACGTAAATCATGAGAAATAGAATAGGAGAATGCGTCCATCTCTTTGTTGGCTTCTTCTAATTGTTGAGTACGTGCGGCAACACGTTGTTCCAGCTCATTATAAAGCTTTATGTTTTCCAATGACACTGCCGTGATATCCGCTAAAGATTGTAAAAGCATGACTTCTTCAGCGGTAGCCTTATGATGATGCCCCCAGTAATTACCTATAGCTCCGATGGGATCTATTGTTCTTATCGGAACCATCACCAAACTTTTAACAAAAGTGGGTTTGTATGCTTCCTGCGGAATACGTGCATCAAGCGTAATGTCTTCAATGACGACTTGTTCACGATGAATCATGGACCAGCCACTGATGCAATCTTCTATTGGAAAACGAAGGCCTTTCCATAAAGGACCGATGGCTTCTTCGTCTGCATAAAAACATTGATCTCCTTCGCGCAAAATAAATGTTGCACCATCCGCTCCGGTTAATTCTCTTGCAGCAGATCTAACAATGGCCATGACCGTATTGAGGTCACGTGCCATCGACAGTTCCTGCACAGCAAGGACTAAGCGTTCCACGTTATTTTTGCTTTTTGTTTGCACGGTATAAATGCTGTTGTCCGATCTCGTCTTCGGACAGTGTATATCAATATAGTATAAAAATCTATAGTTCGACCATGAGCGCAGGTCAAAGGCTTACTTTTTATTTTGAAAGCCTGCTTGTTGCTGTAGAATTTGTTCTACAATTTTTTTCCCGCATTCTTTATTTTGTGCAGAAGAACGATCAGAAAAGGCGATCAACATGTTTCCAATCTGGTAGTTGTCTTCCAATTCACGATTCTTGCTTTCATTGGTAGTAGTCAACGGTATTTGAAACCGCAGTTTTCGCATGAGGTAATTGTCCTTATGAGCGCTCGATTTAGCATTATGCCAATTGGTCTGAAGCAATACGATATCCGTTTCACTTACTTTTATTTCGCTGAAAACCCCTGGGTAATAATCGTCTCCTGAAGCGCAATAATGGACTACACTGGCGATTTCATCTGCCACGTTAAGATAAGCCGTTATGACTTCGTCATGGTACCACGTGTTATTGGGTTCCTTGTGCCAATGCACATCGTGTATAGCTTTGTTCGCTTTGATTTGTTTTTCCAGCTCTTCTTTTTTTGATTCTTCTTCGCAATAAACATTCGTTAAAACGACTTTATTCCCTTCGATTTGAAAAGTAATCTGTATAGCGAGCTCTCCTCTTTCCTCTTCCTCCTCGTCTCTGAATGCCTTTTGAAGTTCAAGCGTGATGAAACTGTATTGACTCTTTATGCTTTTAGTCCAAACTAAATCGGCATTTTCTTTTCTCGCTTTTTCACAAAGCTCATCCAACAGGTTTTGATATGGACTGAGGTTGTATAAAATTTCAATGGCTTTCATAACTCCTATTCTATTGAACTATCAAAATAGAAAAAGGATTGGAGATGTTTGAATTGAAACACATAATTATTTCTTAACTAAAAAAGGTTAGCTCGTTGACAAGCTAACCTTTCTATTTACAGTTTAAACATTCTACTTCTCATCATCCAGCTCTTCGTCTTCCATCGTTGGCATAGAGAACATAGAACTCAATAAATCTTTAAATTGAGCGCCTGTTTCCAGCTCATGCTTGCTGAGCATGCTGTATTCTGCTAAGCCGTATAGTGCAAACTCCATTAGGAACAGTTTCTCTTCTTCAGATTTATCCTTTTGATAAAATTCCACCAACTCTTTTAGTCCTGGGATAGACACCAATGTTTTAGCATACTCTGCACCTTTCAAATCATGTAACAAGTCCACCATGTTGCCTTTTTCAAACCAATTGGTAATGGCTTTATAAGGGTTTGGTTTATTTTTTAGTTTTTTAATTTCTAAAGGATTCGGGAAGTAATGGACGAATTGCGTACGAATGGCTTTGCTGATCAGGTTGTGCGCAATGTTATTGCTGCCTTCCTGTTCGCCTTCGTAGACCAATTCAATTTTACCCGTTATACTAGGAATCGCTCCGGCTAAATCTGATATTCTTAATACCGTTTTTTCTTCGCCATTGATCAAGGCACGACGCTCTGCCGTGCTGATCAGATTTTCATACGCAGAAATCGTAAGACGCGCGGACACCCCACTCTTGGCATCCACAAATTCGCTGGTTCTGGCTTCCATGGCTATTTGTTCGATAAGGTCTTTTGCCAATTCAAATTGCCCGACTCTGTCCAATTGTTCTTTTTTGAAATCTGCTTCCTGTCCGGTAATCTTTCTTCCTATTTCTATGGACTTCGGATAATGTGTAATGATCTGGCTGTCGATACGGTCTTTCAATGGCGTGACGATGCTTCCTCGGTTCGTATAATCTTCCGGATTGGCAGTGAATACAAATTGTATGTCCAAAGGCAATCTCAATTTGAATCCTCTGATTTGTATGTCTCCTTCCTGCAAAATGTTGAACAGTGCTACTTGTATCCTTGCCTGCAAATCCGGCAATTCATTGATCACAAACAATCCTCTGTGTGCACGCGGAATCAAACCATAGTGAATCACTCGTTCATCCGAATAAGGCAATTTCAATGTGGCCGCCTTGATAGGATCTACATCACCGATCAAATCTGCAATGGATACATCAGGTGTAGCCAACTTCTCTGTATAACGTTCGTCGCGATGTAGCCAGGCGATGGGCGTTTTATCACCGTGCTCGGCTATCTGTTGAAAACCAAAACTAGAAATAGGATTCAAGGGATCATCGTTCAGTTCAGAACCTTTGATGACCGGTACATATTCATTCAACAACTTCACCATCATACGAGCCAGACGAGTTTTTGCCTGACCTCTTAAGCCTAGGAAGTTGATGTTGTGTCGGGAAAGTATAGCGCGTTCCACTTCCGGTATAACCGTATCTTCGTATCCCCAAATACCGGCAAACACCGATTTTTTTTGTTGCAGTTGGGCAATCAGGTTGTTGCGAAGTTCTTCCTTGATTCCGATGGGTTCATAGCCTGCTGCCTTCAGTTCGCCAAGTGTTGTGAGTTGTGTGAGTTTATTGCCGGGGATATCTTGGTAATTCATATAGGATTATATTATGCAGTAAATCGATGATAGTAGGTTAAAATTTATCGGTAGTATAGACTAATCTTTATGAGAAAAATAAGGTGTTGTTGGGCGTGTCCCTTCGGGTCGGGCTATCCGCGACATCCCGAAGCCTCGGGACGCTAGGAAATTTTCTTATGGTTACTATTTCCAAGTTGCTCGCTGTGGGCTTTCCGCTCCTATCCCTCACGCAAATTATTTTATCTTTTTTTCCTGTTCTTTTTATAATCTTCGAAAATAAGGTCGCCCAATCCATTAAGGTCACTATAGTAAGCACGACCATTATTGACTTCAGTAAATTCTCTCACAAATTCTTTCAGGTAAGGATCTGATGCAATCATGAATGTCGTCACCGGAATTTTTAGACGACGGCATTGTGCGCCGAGGTTCAATGTTTTATTCAGGATTTGTGGATCAAGGCCAAAACTGTTTTTATAATAATTAATCCCTTGCTTCATACAAGTCGGCTTGCCGTCTGTGATCATGAAGATCTGCTTGTTTTTATTCTTCCTCCTGCGCAGCAAGTCCATTGCCAGTTCAAGTCCGGCAATGGTATTCGTGTGGTAAGGACCAACTTGCAGATAAGGCAGGTCTTTGATTTCAATCTGCCAGGCATCGTTACCAAAGACAATAATATCCAGTGTGTCTTTCTTATAATTTTTCGTGATCAGCTCTGCCAACGCCATGGCTACTTTCTTCGCCGGCGTGATGCGGTCTTCGCCGTAAAGAATCATGGAGTGACTGATGTCGATCATCAACACCGTGGATGTTTGTGTTTTGTATTCGTTTTCGATGACTTCCAAATCATTTTCCGTCAACATAAAACCGCCCATGCCATTATTGATTTGCGCATTGCGCAACGAATCGGTAATGGAAATCTGATCGATGCCGTCGCCAAATTCAAAGGCACGATGATCAGAGCCTTGTTCATCGCCTACGCCGGTGTAGTTTGTGGAGTGACTACCCTTACCTGATTTTTTTAGTTTGCCGAAAATTTCATCCAGCGCACTGGTTCTGATTTTCTGCTCGCTTTTTGGCGTAATGGTAATTTCTCCTTTTTCGCCTCCTTCGGAAATATATCCCTTGCTCTTCAGGTCCTCAATGAAATTACCGATTCCATAATCCTTATCCGTAAGATTGTATTGCTTGTCCAGATTAGTCAACCAGCTTAATGACTCTGCTACATCACCACCGCTCATGGTCACGAGTTCCAAAAATATTTTCAGTAAGTCATCAAACTTGTTTTCCTCTTTGGTCTTAGGAGGAATGTATTCGGTAAAACGGTAGCCTACCATATGCTGATTTATGATGATGTATGGACTTAACAGACTTCTTGCTCATTTTGTTTCCAATGGGCAAGAACTATTATTCGTGGGTATCTAAAACATCAGGGATAGTTTCTGAACTGGCATCTTTGTCAAACCTGTTTCTACCAGGGTGTCCTTTGGTGAAGGCCAATACAAAGAAATAAAAAGGTATAATTTGATACCATCCACTTCTGTCAATGTCATGGCAACGTTTGGCGCCTTGAGCCCATAAAAACCAAATGAAAGGAATAATGATCAAACCCAGAATAGGATTTTCTTCATTAAATGAAGATACGGTCACTAGGATGACAATATAAATGACAAAAGAAAGAATGTACTCTGCGCGCTCGATGCGGCCGTTGAAGGAGAAGGGTGCTTTGAACATGATTTTTGAGGGTTAAAATGAAAACTTATTTCGGTACTGCTATATATTATATTTTTCGGCCCATCCAACCATGGCGCCCAAAATTGGTGTCAATTCTTTTCCCTGATCGGTCAGACTGTACTCCACATGAGGCGGTACAACAGGCATGGCTTTGCGAAGAATCAGCTTGTCCGCTTCCAATTCTTTCAAATGCTGAATCAGCATTTTTTCACTGATATTAGGGATGGCTTTCTTCAATTCACCATAACGTTTGGTGCCACTCATCAATTGAAAAATGATCAATGGCTTCCATCGGCCTCCTATTCTGCTCAACGTAAAGGTTACAGGGCAAGAGGTAAGAGCCTGTTCTTTATTGAGTTGATTGGTAGATGAAAGTTTTATAGCCGTCATATCTATACCTACTTTAGGGTGAGTACTTGTTTAAAAGTAAGTACAAATATACATTTGTTCATCATTCAACCAAAACCCTTTTTAAAATTATGAAATACGTTGTTACAGGATCACTCGGAAATATCAGCAAGCCACTGACTCAGAAATTAGTAGCTGCCGGACATGACGTTACGGTCATTACTACCAAAACAGATAAAAAAGCCGCGATCGAAGCGCTAGGCGCAAAGGCAGCTATTGGTTCTGTGGAAGATGTGGCTTTTTTAACAGAGACTTTCAAAGGAGCTGATGCGGTGTACGCCATGGTTCCTCCAACATTCGCTGCCGCTGATTGGAAAGCTTATATCGGTCAGATCGGACAAAATTATGCGAAAGCTATACAAGCAGCAGGTGTAAAGAAAATCGTACACCTGAGCAGCATCGGTGCTCACCTGGCAGAAGGTTGCGGTCCGGTAAGTGGCATTTACCGTTCTGAACAAGCCCTGGATAAATTGGAAGGAGTAGATATCAAGCATTTACGTCCGGGTAATTTCTACACCAACTTCTACGCGAACATCGGTATGATCAAAAATGCAGGTATCATCGGAGGAAATTATGGTGACGGTACAAAAATCGTATTGGTTCATCCAACAGATATTGCAACAGCTGCAGCGGAAGAATTGTTGAGCCTTTCTTTTAAAGGTAAAAGCATTCGCTATGTAGTCAGTGATGAACGCAGCACAGTGGAAATTGCGAAAGTGTTAGGAACAGCCATTGGCAAACCGGAATTACCTTGGATCGATTTCAAAGACGAAGAGAGTTTAGGTGGTCTACTGGGAGCAGGTTTACCGGAAGAGGTCGCGAAAAATTATGTGGAAATGGGGCAATCTGTAAGAAACGGAAAAATGTTTGAAGACTACCGCAAGCATCCTGTCACACTTTCCAAAACTAAATTGGAAGATTTTGCGAAGGAGTTTGCTGGTGCATATAATGCATAATGTTAGTTGTTAGTTGTTAGTTGTTAGTTATAATAATTCTTTTGATTTTATTATAATCTTGCACTAAAGTATGGTACGGCAGGCTTCCAGGAAACGAGCGAATGTCTGTAGACATTCTTATCAATTAACTACGTGCGCTGTAAAGAACCACAATGGCTACAGACATTGCTTTTGAGGGCACCCTTTTCTTTTGTTACTTTTCTTTTGGGTGATCAAAAGAAAAGTAAGAGGTTCGCATGAAAAACTTGGTTTAAATAAAAAGAGCTCTCGTAATATTACGAGAGCTCTTTACTTTTATTAGACTATGATTACTTATTCTGCATCTGCAAATTCAAATCCTTTGCCGCTTTCATGGTCATGATCTCCATGAAATTATGTGCAGCATTGTAACCGCCACCTGTTCCGCCACCCATCATATAGGTAGGAGCAACTTGCCCCTGGTATTGGGCGAAGGCACTGGCCCATGATTTTTGAACTTCAATATATGCGTTCAATTTTTTATCCAGGGCACCGTCGGCTTGCATGACGCGAGCTTTTGAGTAGGCTTCTGCATCGGCAAGCTCTTTGATTTTTTTAGCCTCCAACACCGCACCTTCGTAAGCAATCTTTTGCTGGATCTTGTCTTGTTCCGCAATCATAACTTTCGTTTGTGCTTCTACCACTTGACGGGTCTGTTCTTGTTTCTGCGTGTACTCAATCTCTACCAAGGCTTGTTCACCTTTTGCTTTCGCCGTCAAGGCTTGTTGCTGTGCAGTCATCAATTCTTGCTTAGAAACAGAAGCTTTAGTTGCCGCATCAATTTTCTTAGACAACATCATGTCTACTTTTTCTTCATAGTCCACATCAGTAATCGCAGCATCTGCTACTGTGATTCCATATTCTTTGATCGAAGACACTTTGCGTTTAGGTGCTTTAGTTATCGGATCGTATTGGATTTTTGTTTCGTAGATGCGTTTGTTTTCTTTTTCCAAACTATCATATACAATTTTTTCCTGAACACTTAACAAGTATACACCTTCTTTCAACTGATCTCCGAAATCCTGCGCCATTTGAGCACGTCCACCTCCGTAGTGCATTTCTGAACTCATCAACTGTGCCGAAGATTGCAAACATTCTTTCGTATAAGGAGCCAGACGTTTTGTTACCAAAGACAAAGGAGCACGGTGTGCGTTATGAAGCGCAATCATTTCCTTTTCGTCTTGCGGCAAAATGTACTGTGTAATTCCTTTGATGGAAGAAGTAGTCGCGTCATTGAATCGTACGGAGATTTGTCCGATCTCAATGCCGTTGTCCGTCAATTCATAGTTAGGAGTAGAGTCCTGATACATGACTGAAATTTGATTCGGCCATTCTTTTTCTTTAGAGAAAAAGCCTGCGTAGAAAACTCCCGGTGCAAACTGTACGATCTGTGTACCATCGGCACGTTCTACGACTGTTCTGTTACCCGCATCATTCCAGCTAAAAGGATTGACGATGGAAAATAATATGAAAGCAAATATCAATGCGATACCTACTATGATGGTTTTTTTGTAGTTCTGTATCATCGTTTGTTTGTCGGTTTAAATTAGTTGTTGTCTTTGTTATTGTCTTTATCTTTCATGGCTTTGGTAAGCAATAGAACCAAAGCATAAGCAACAAAGCCGAATACGGCCATGAAGCCAATGGCTAACGCAAGTCTAATCATAGAATTATAGGTTAATTGTTTGAAATACGAATTTGAAAAGAAAACGAAACGACAAGGCCCTGGAAACTTAACTGCAGCAGTTAAGCATATTAAAAGTCGTTGTGGCAAAAGGCCTTAAAAGGTGTTACATCTTGTGGGTTAAAATTCTTTTTTGCAGCGCGGTTATCTTTAGTAGCGCTGCATTTGTGAAGATTAGACGACAAAAGGTAACGAAGGTTTATTCCCTTTTTCCCAACTTTTATAATTGCCTTATAGTAAGCTTATTTTAATCTAAAATTTTTGTCTACGCGTGCCAAAAAACGACCTGGATTAATAAAACAATTAATGATACTACGGCCATTAAAGCAATGATTAGAAAAGCAATTCCTTTGCCTTTCAATTCTTCATGACCCGTAGGAATAATTTCAAATAAACGAAATAACGTTTTTGTTGCTCTCCATGAAAAAACGACGAATAAAGCAAAAGACAAAAGCAATCCTGCATAAGCTGCCGCGGTTACTCCTCCGGAAATCAAAAATGCTGTCGCTAAAACCAACCCACCTGCTGTGCCTCCGGAAATCAAAGCCGTTTTTGCTTTCATTCCAATAAAAATGACGGAGACAATACCGCTGACAATTAAAAACAATCCGTAAAATAAAAGCAGGTTTGTTAAAGGCGTACTGTACATGTCGATGAGATTTTATGTCTAAATATAATCATCTTTTCCGAATCACTTAGTTTGTGTATTAAAAAAGCTGATCACTTGTCATTCACAAACACTTCTTTCTATCATTGGTGTCACCTTTATCTTTTATCAGGTTCAGACACAGGTTTCTCCAAATACAAACTTATTGGGAGCCTTTGTATTAAAGAAGAAGCAAATAAAAAAGCCTACTTAAAACTGGCTTTCTTATTTGTGTTATTTCGATTTCTGTTTTGGTTGCACAATTACCGGTACCGGAAACTCCTTGAATAGTCTTCTCATATCAGAGGGCAATTCGTACTCAAAACTCGATTCATCTGTTACACTGCCTACAGACCAGCCTTTCCAGATAAGAGTATTTGTTTTACGATCGATAATTAGAATGGTCAGCGTTCCTTCTTCATAAGGAATATCCTGGTTGCTATATCCAACTACTACCGGCATCGTATTGATGTAAGAGTTGTTGTTGTAATATGAATTGCGATAAGAGTACATGTTGTTGTTGTACGGTCCGGTGAAATTACCATTATAGTTATAGGCATAACCATACACAGGAGTGGTCACATGATCTACTTTATTGGCAACATCAATATAAAAATCGATCAATAAATCCGGTTCATCCGTATCGACTTTGTAACCGCGTGATTTCAATTCTCCACTTCCGAGGTTCTTGATGTTAGTCTCTACAATTTGATTGTCGAAAGGACCGTCGTTCTTCGGATCATGTGTTTTGGGTAACCAGGCAAATGTTTTGTACTCCTTAAAATTGAGCGAGCGATTATAGTCTGAGGAAATAGCAGTCGGTGCACAAGAGGATAATAACAAAATTATTAATCCCAGATAAACGAATAGCACCTTTTTCTTGGTGAGTAATCTTCTGTTTCTTTTCATATAGAGAAGATAGCAGCAAATTCTGTTTCAATTCTAAAGTATTACTCTACCGCTTTCATTTTTGATTTAAAATTATTCCAGTATTTCCTTCCGTAACTGGTGAAAATTTCTTCTCCCGCTTTAATGTCCCTCATAGCGACCAGATAAACGATATCAGGATTGCCGCTCAATTGAATTTCTGCGTTACTTTTGAATTTTGATTTTCCCAGGCCATGGGCATCGTTTGCGTATTTGGCAAAGCATTCTACATGCATGGAATCTAAGATGGTACCATTAGACATATTGATAAAATAACCCTCTTCGTTTTTTAGCGCCCTTTGTTCCGCTTTTTCATAAGACAAAACTTCCCCTCTGAATAAAGCCACGACTTCACCTTTCTTTTTCTCTACGTAAAGAAATAAGCCTTTACCGGCATTCGGGATTTGCGATTCCTTTACTTGTAGAAATTCCGCTTCCTGTTCATACGACAAATTACTATGCTGCATGTACTATTCTTCCTGAAAGCGTTGGAGTCTGTTTTTTAGTGTTGTCAATTCTCCCTGCATACTTTCAATTTGTTGCAACAGGTGAGTGATGGCTTCGATACCGGGTAAGTTAATGTCCAGTTCGTCGTGTAAATGCCAGATGCGCTCTACGTCTTTGATTTTTTCAACCGGAATAAATTGTGTCTCTTCAATCGTAACGATTTCAATCAAGCCATATTCCTGCAAAGAGTCGAAGAATGAAACCGCAATGTTATAATGCGTACAAACTTGTTGGATGGAGATCAAGGGTTCTTTTTCCATATTACTTTTTGTTTGCCAGCTCTTTGAATAATTCTTTTTCTTTTTCCGTCAGGTTGGTTGGTAGTTTCACTTGATAGGTGAGGTACAAATCACCGAACTGTCCGTCTTTCTTATATACAGGAAAACCTTTGCCTTTCAATTTTACTTTGGTGCCGTTCTGTGTTTCCGGTTTTACGGTAAGTTTTACCTTTCCACCATCAAACGTGTCTACCATGATTTCTCCTCCCAGTAACGCCGTATACAGATCTATATCAACCGTAGTGTAAAGATCATTTCCATCGCGTTTGAATTTGGTGTCGTTGGTAATGGTAAAGGTAATGTACAAGTCACCGCTTGGGCCACCATTCGCTCCAGGACCACCGTGATTAGGGACCTTGATGGTTTGTCCGTTTTCTACCCCGGCAGCAATTGTAATGCGAATGTTTTTATCGACTTTAATAGTTTGCTGGTGCGTGGTGTATGCGTCACGCAAATTCATTTGCAATTCTGCTTGTATATCTTGTCCGCGAAATTTTGCCTGTGCTCGTCTTCCTCCGCCACTACCGAACAACGATTCGAAATAATCGGAAAAATCTTCTCCTCCCATCGAACCTGAAAAGCCTTGCCCTCCGCTCGTGTTGTGCTGTCTTTGCTGCTGTTGGCGCGCTTGCTCATATTGTTCACCGTGCTGCCAATCCTTCCCGTACTTGTCGTATTTTTTTCTTTTCTCCGGATCACTCAGCACTTCATTGGCTTCATTGATCCGCTGAAACGTCGCTTTAGCTGCGGCATCATTAGGATTCAAATCCGGGTGGTATTTTCTGGCCAGCTTACGGTATGCTTTCTTAATGTCGGCATCCGTAGCATTTTTGTTCAGTTCCAGTGTTTTGTAATAATCGATGAACTCCATGTGTTTTCTTCTCTTAGAACCAAAGTAACAAATTTTTGAATCAAGGAAAATAATAACCTCAATACCTGATGAGAAGTATGAGTAATTAAATGCCCACTGTGTGGGTGCTATTTTTAATCCAATCAATGCATCAAACACTTTCCTTCTCTCCCTTATGGTCTTAGGACAGTAGCGATGCTTTAAATATTCTTTGCATGGTTCTTGAAGAATTAAAGAGGGCATATGCCTTATTCAATACCCTATATTCATGGAACTACCCCGAAGCAGTGGTGTCATCCTCCACATTTCTTCTTTATATACTCCGCATGGAATCGGTGATTTCGGACCATCTGCTTATGCCTTTGCCGATTTTCTCGAACGCACTGGAATTCATTTCTGGCAAACTCTTCCCCTAAACTATACCGATGCAGGCAGAGGATATTCTCCTTACAGTTGTTTGTCGGCTTTTGCCGGAAATCCCTTGTACATCAGTTTAGATGGATTGGTGAAAGAAAAATTACTGGAGGCATCTGATCTGCAACCGCCTTCCTTTGAAGAACACAAAGTAGAGTTTGACAAAGTGCACCCTTATAAAACAGCTTTGTATGAAAAAGCCTTTCAGGCCTTTCAACAACAAAACCAACAAGACTATCTGCTCTTTTGTAAAAAAAACAAACACTGGCTCAATGATTTTGCCTTGTTTTTAGCACTGAAGAAACATTATAACGATTGCTGGTGGCTCGATTGGCCGACAGGTATAAGGGATCGTGAGCCCGATGCATTGAGAAAAATAACCCGAACACTGGACGTGGAAATTTACAGAGAAAAATTTCTACAATACTTATTCTTTCGCCAACTCGATGAATTACGGGCTTATTGTAAAACAAAAAACATTCGCCTCATCGGTGATATGCCTTTCTATGTAAGTCATGACAGCAGTGACGTGTGGATGCACCCCAATTATTTCAAGTTACATTTCGATAAACGACCGGCTAAAGTATGCGGTGTACCTCCGGACTTGTTTTCCGAAACCGGTCAACTCTGGGGCATGCCGATTTTCCGCTGGTCTGAATTAAAAAAAGACCAGTACATCTGGTGGGTGAATCGCATCAAACAAACGCTGAATATGTGCGACATTGTAAGACTGGATCACTTCCGTGCATTCTCTGCCTTTTGGGAAGTGGATGCTTCTGAACATACCGCTCAAAATGGGAAATGGATGAAAGGTCCGGGAAGAGATTTCTTCAAAACGTTGAAAACGCATTATGAAGATTTACCATTCATCGCAGAAGATTTGGGAGACATCGATCAACCGGTGTGGAACATCATGGATGAATTTCACCTTCCGGGAATGAAAATTTTACAATTTGCCTTTACGGAATATACACCTGACAGCATCCACAGTCCGCATCATCATGTACCGCATGGTATAGTCTATACGGGTACACATGATAACAATACGGTGCGAGGTTGGTATGATCACGAAGTAAACGAAGAGAAGAAGGAAAATATTTCTCTCTATTTTGACAAAACAGTTACCGCAGAAACTTGTCATAGAGATTTTATACGCATGGCCATTTCCTCTGTTTCTCAAGTGGCGATATGGCCTGTGCAGGACATGCTCGGTTTAGGACAGGAAGCGATCATGAACAGACCCGGCACGATGCACGGAAACTGGATCTGGCGTTTGCATTCCAATGACCCATTGAATTCTGACTTATCTAAAATCATTACACAACAATTGGCTATGTACAACCGCTTAGTACCTAAAGAAGAAGAATAATTATTCGAATTCAAACACGTGTTTGCAAGTATTGCATTCGTACTTCTTTTTTACATACATCGGCGATCTCGAAAGCAAAGAAATAAAAATAGCAAACCAGTTGAGCTTGTTTTGCTTCTCTGTTACAAAATGTACATCGTGAAAGCCACATTGTGGACATTGTAATTTATGCTCTGCGGAATTGGTAAGCAGCAAAGCATGAGCTCTTGCCGCATCCTCTGTTCTAACCATCAGCTTGATTCCACCCAACGCATTGGAGTAAAGAGGATTCATACCGATAGAATGCTCATCCTGCAAAAAACAAAAAATATCATTCGACTCCAATAAACCCCTTACGATATTGGCTTCTACCGGACTGTCAAATCGTTTCAGAATAATCGTTTCCATAGTATAAGATATGGAATTTTCGGGATATTAAAACCAGGTTGAGGACATATAATAACTTAAACGCGCATGTGATCAGGCAACCATACACGAATGCTTTTTTTAATGTCGTCCGGAGATAGGTTTTCTTTTAACGTACGCTGTATCAAGTCTGGTAATTCTTCATCACAGGCAAAACGCAATGCGGCTATTTGCCCAAAAGAAAGCTGTGATTCCAGGAGTTCAAATCTTTTCTGCGTCAATACATAATAACGGAAACGCATTTCTAACCTCACGATTCGATTCTGATTATTCAGTGCATAATGTTGTCTCAAGATATAAGACAGCCAGGCAATCACCAATAGCGTTCCGGTGATAGCCATCCAAATCAAACGGTGTCTGCTTTCTGTCATCAAAGCGAAGTAACCGCATACACTCGCCCCTGCTAATACAACCGGGTAAAAGATAAAATGATGTGTGGTATAGTATCGGACGTGGTGCTTGTAATTTTGAACCGCCATTAGTTTGGATTTTTTGTAAAGAAAAAGAAAAAAACAAGCTATGCTATTTACTTTACAAAAAATAAATGTGTTGCACTTGAAGTTCTGTCTTTACTCTAAAATTTCCTGTACCCTTCCGATCTGTCCGTCCTGCAGACGCACTTTGATGCCACGATGATGTTTAGGCACGCTGGTTAACAGGTCTTTGACAATCCCTTCTGTAAGAGTACCTGTTTTCTGATCTTTCTTCAATACAATTTTAACACGAGCTCCTGGTTGAATATTGGCTCTGATAGTACCGTTCATGCAATGCGTTTAAATAGATTGACAAATCTACGAAAAGCAATTAATATGCGAAACGATTATTCCACCACTATTTTTGCAGACTGTGTGGAATGTTCATCGGTTATGCTGACAATGTACATACCGGGATGCTGGCCGGTAAGGGAAACCGGTAAACTTATAGTGGGTGCAGCAGCATGATTGGCTTCATACAACAACGCTCCTAAAGCATTATGCACCTGAATATGCACGGCTGATGTTTGCCCGGTTAGAAGAATAGTAAATGTTCCATTATTGGGATTTGGACTGATGACCAGCGCTGCTTTGGTACCTCTAAACACCGCTTTGATTTCACTATAGCCAAATTTGCCATCCACATCTTCTTCTCGCAAACGATAATAGGATGTACCTTCTGGTACTTCATCATCTTCGAAGAGGTAAGCATGACCGGCAGTCTCTGTGCCTTCTGCTGCTGAAGTGCCTATGGTCACGAAATGTTCTCCGTCCTGACTTCTTTCAATAACAAAACGATATGCATGAATTTCTTGTGCCGTGCGCCATTGCAGTTCGGTGTATTGTCCGTTCCATTTGGCATCGAAACTCACCAGTGTTACCGGTAAGACATTGTCTATACAAGGAGAGAATTCTGATGTTCTGCAATATCCACTGTTACAATCAGCACCTCCTCCTGTCGCCAATCCACTGATGTCATTGAACATAGTAGATCCATACACAAAAGACCAGTTTGTACCGGTCACATTAGAAGCCGAGGGTGTATAAGTTCCTGTGTAGCGATATTCTGACTGAGCTATACAGTTCGTGCTACCCGCACAGGATCCTGTACCATAGATGTCCATGATACTATTTGCCGGACGAGTGCCGGTCAAACTGGAAAAGGTTGTACTGACCGGTGAATTAATGGATACCGTATTTCTTCCAAAATTATTATTCGCTGCTAACGCTGTCCCATAATTCAAATCTATTCCTTTCAATCCGTTGCAAAACATACTGTTCCAACGCATCTCCACGTAATCACCGTTTTGTACTTCTATGGCACTGGAGCGATTGTAAGAAATGACATTTTGTTGTCCGGCACTCATACCACCAATGCGAATGCGTTGCGACGACGCACCTGAAATAAAAATACCTCCGCCTCCATCAATGTTTAAGCCTTGGTTCTTTTGTCCGGCCGGACCTGCGGAAGTAAAACCACCCAGTGTATTGCCTTGTATCACCACATCTGTAGTATTAGTCAAGACCAAACAAGCATTGGGAATATTGGTGCGTTTGCCTTTATTAAAGCCGATGACATTACCAGTAAGTGTATAAGTGCTGCCACCCGAAATTGTAATGCCTGAACAGTAATTGCCTAAATCTGCGCCAGCGGCATTCGTGCCGATGTAGTTATTCGTGATGCTAACGTTTGTACAAGCCTGTTCCAGAGAAAGGCCGTGTGATTCATCACCCGTTGATAAAGTATAACCATTGCCACCAATCACATTGTTACTGATCGTGACTGCACTGCATACACCGTTGATGAAGATACCGGTGAAGTAGTTACCGGCCAATTGAAAGCTCGGTGTAACACCTACAAAATTATTTTTAATGTTTACCGTGGCACAAGCCGACAACACATACAAGCCACACTTCTGAATGTCCGCACCGGCTACCAATCCATTTTGACAAACGATATTTCCATTGAAAGTAAAACTGTTACAGGTTGACGACTCGACCGCTACTCCGCCATAGGCGTTACCCCAGGTGGTACCTCCATCCGTTCCATCGGAACGAACGCCTATTTTATTATTGGTAATCGTTAATCCATTGGCACTGGCACCATCCGTATAAATACCGAATCCTCCGATAGCCCCTACAGGTCTTGCGCCGCAAATGACATTCTGATCAAAGGTGATACCCGTGGAATTGGTAACCCAGAAAATATGGTCGCTGTTTTGATTGAGCACTGTGGTCATTCCGGTTTTATCTGTTCCGAAATAGTTACCGGTAAAGCTGTTGTTGTTGCAGCCCGTGTTCAGGCGTATGGCACCCGAAGACGTATAGGTTGCTCCGCCCATGGAAAACACATTTCGAGTACCGCAAGCTGTGCCTCCGATTGTATTGCCTGTTGAGTTGGTAAATGTCATGAGACTGTTGCCCATGTTATTGCCGGACACTCCGGTACCCGTGTCGTTTAAGTTAAACCAGCAACCTTGCAACGTATGAGAACCGCCACCATTGAATGTAAACAAGACATTGCGGAAGGAGATTCCTTTGATCGTGTTTCCTGTTCCCTGCACATTGAATGTACAAGGCCAGGCACCACCCAATTCGATGATAATGGTGGGGTTGCCGCAGGTATAACCTGTTTGTGTCGTAGCATCGATGGTCAGATTATTTTGAGTAACTCCTATAATAGAAGTAAGAGTAATTAGATGAACACCACTACCCGGAATCGCAAATTGGATGACGTCACCGTTTCCGGAAGCAGAAAGCGTGTTTCTGAAACTTCCCGCTCCATTATCTGCAGTAGTGGTTACAATACGCGTTGCGGCTTGAGTGGTAAGACTAAATAGAAAAAACAACATCCCGCAATGCAGGCTGGTCAAATACTTCATGGAGTCGAATTTTTAATAGCTGGTCAGAATAAGCAAAAAGGGCTAGTGCTTAGTTCTTTATATGCATGTGCACACGACCAATATATAAAAGACAATCATGGTTTCCGAATGTGAACAAACAGATCGCAATTGTCCTTGTTTAAAAAGAAGCTGTTGTTAAAAATCAGGCTTTTTTGTCGATGAAAGAAAATTCAAAAAAATTTCTAGTGCGCAAGTTCTTTTGCGGATAATGATCCTTAGCGCAAGTCTTCGACCTACCGTTTTGTCTTCTTTTTAAGGAAGTAATAAGTGGAAATTGATATTAAAAACTGGTTTCATAGGATGAACAGTAAATTTCTATTTTCTTCTTAAATAAAACAAAAGAAACATCGCCGCTATAAAAGGCAAAGGAAGCAGCATTAAACTCATCGGAAAATTGAACTCGAAGAAATTTGAGGAGACCATTAAAAAAGTACTGATTAACCAGGCAACAAAAATGAATGCGTAGAAAAGAATTTTTTTGATCGTGTTCATCTTAGGATTAGAATTATTCATGTGAACTCATCAGTAGATTAACGGTACGTTATTAATGCTTAAGCTAAAAGGATTTTCATCTCTAAATACCAACGGACAAAAACGGATTCTGCTTGCTGTTCTCCAATATAAGTTATCCAAATCCGGATCGCCTGGATTTCTTAATTTTTCTATTTCCAATAAAGACAAAGCCTCCCGGTATTTTTCATTTTTCAATAAGATACCGACCTGACTATGAATATCCGCGCAAGTAAGCAATTGATCCATCAACTCACTGCGTTCTTTCTTATGAATGGCTTTGAAGGAATAATGCATCGGATAATAACCTTCCTGTTCTACGGTCACTTCCAACGTGGAAGTTTTGAATTTCATGAGACTGTCGGGAAAAAGTATCAAACCGCAGCCTGTAGTTACCGCCTGAGAGAGAATTACTCTTTTGCCATTTTCTTTCACGGTGACTTTGTAAGGGACCGCATCTTGTTCAAGACTCCAGCGGATGCATTGCAGATTGTTGATGTAGCCGTATTGATCTTCTGCTAAAAAGGATACATCGTTGGAAGGCTTGTATCTATTGTATTGCTCCAGATCCACAGGACCTGGATAGCTTTTTCTTTGCAAGTCTGTTTCTGTATAAGTGGACCAGTTTTCTTTCCCCCATACACCGCAAGCCAATGGTTGTATGGTAAAGTTTTGAGCTTTCACCATACAGGGTAGTAAAAATAGAAGATGAAAAATGATGCTTCTCATGGCTAATGAGTTAAAAGTGAAAAGCTTATTGATTTAATAAGTCGTTTGAACGCTTATCTTTTTCACACAAAACAATAAACAAGCCACAATTTCAATTTCTTTGGATAGATCTACCAAATGCCCAATTTTCGTCATGAAGACTTAAAAAATCTCTTCTTTCGTTAATCTTCTGTAGGCGCCACTGTTCAAGTCCTCTAGTTTAACGCCTGCTATGCGTATTCGTTTTAGCGCCGTCACTTCATAACCTAACTTATAACACATCCGCCGAATCTGACGGTTGATGCCTTGGGTCAGTACGATCCGAAAACTTTGTGGACCCGTCGTTTGGACGGTTGCCGGTCTGGTCATACGGCCTTTTATGAAAACACCTTCCTCCAATTGTTTTAATGCTTGTTCTGTAAGCAGTGCATCGACGGTGACTTCGTATTCTTTCTCTTTGAAATTATTGGCTAAGGCAATGTCTTTGTATAAACGCCCGTCATTGGTGAGAATGAGTAACCCTTCAGATTCTTTATCAAGCCGTCCGATAGGATATACCTTTTCCTTAAAAGGAAGAATGGCGAATAAATTATTTTCTATTTCCGGATTCAGTGTGCACTCAATGCCGCGTGGTTTGTAATAAGCGTAATAGCTAAAGGTCTGCTCTTCTCTGATCTGTTCTCCATCGATCATTAAGCCGTCTTCTTTAGTCAGCGCTTCACGCTGGCTGGCTTTGTGTCCATTGATCAAGACTTCGTGTTCCTGTAAAAATGCAATGCTCTCTTCTTGCGAAAGGCGAAAGCGTTTGATCAGGAATTCATTGATATTCATGTTGCAAACATCTGCATTTCATGTATCAAAACAAAAAAGGAGTGACTTAAACGGTCACTCCTTTCTTCCAGCTGTATCTCAGCTATTACTTATTGATTCCAAACATCACACCGACATTGAGCGCAAGGTTTCTGTTTAAAGTCGTGCCACCGGTTTTAGCCACGTTGGTAAATCCATTGTAGTAAGCCAACTCTGTTGTCAACCAAGCTCTTTCACTGACGCGAAAGTTAACACCTGCACCGAAGGTCAAACCGAAGTCGAACCCGTTGACCTGATCTTTAAAACTGTTGTTGGATACTTCATGTCCATCACTGTCTCTGATCATATAACGTGCTGCTGCAAGAAATCCCATAGTTGGTGCCAATGAAACTTTCAATCGCACATCCTTGTCCAATTCATTGAAGAAATAAGTCACACGAAGCGGGACACGCACATAATCTAAATTAGCACGCTCTCTGTGATCATCTGGTTCATAGCGTGTCGTTCTTCCTTCTCTGGAATATTTAATGTCAAATCCAAAGCCCCAATGTCTCGCTGTACTATAAATAAAAGTACCGCCTACATTCCAGGCCGGATGTCCCAATGTCCTGCCTGCTTGATCTGATAACCAGGAATGTCCGATGCCTGCTGTAACTCCTACAGCTACTTCTTGTGCCATTGCCCCGGTAATGACACACCATGCGATGGCTAATGCAAATAAAATTTTTTTCATGGCTGATAATTTTTCTGGTTGAATACTGCTGTGGATTATTCAAACTGTATGCCGCTTACTAAATTTTATACGCATAAAAAACAAGGGCGCCTTTAAAACCACGTCCAAAAGGGCCGGTGGCGATTTTAATATGTATTTATTAAAATGCTTTTATAAATTAAAAATAAGACTGCTGTGGATTATTATGCCCACACCTGCTCTACTTGTGCATTACTTTATAAAAAAAGAGGCCGTATCTAAACAGCCTCCTTCATCATTAATCAGTATAAGCATGAGATCCATTTTCTCTTTCATTCAATTGGTGTTCATGCTTAACATCTTTTCTTCCGGTTAATTCGGGTTGACCAACAATAGTAGAATTCCCTTTGGTGGCCTCCGTTCCTTCGTCACCGTTGCCCTTTTTCTTTGGAACGTTCAAAGGTGTAGGGCTGTTTCGTTGTAGTTTACTCATATCTTTTATGTTAACTTTTTTTCCCTTTTTTCAGCAAGTCTTTACCCAATGGTTTGGCATGTGCGTGATGTGGAGGAGAAGCTACAAGATCGCCTTCTCTTGATGTACCAGCCTTTTTCAGCGATTCTGATTCAATCAGGATACCCGCCGATGTGTTCTTTTTCATAGTGGTAGGGTTTGGTTCACTTATAGTTGTTCAAAGCTTGTGCCATTTGAACTGGCACTTTATTTGGGTAGTCAGTAGAACCTAATAAACTGTTATATGACTCGCCTTTTAATCTTATTCATTTTCTTATATTGTTATAGTATAGCTATTGCACAAGATGCCATTTATTATGCCTCACTGAATCGCACTGTCAGACTTGGACATTACGACGGTGTGAAAACATTAAAAGAAATAAAACAACACGGTAACTTCGGTTTAGGAAGTATTGATCATATCGCTGGAGAATTAGTAATGGTCAACGATACGGCTTATCAGTTTTCCGCTGATGGCAAAGCCAAAGTAATGGATCCGCAAACGACGCTTCCTTTTGCCGCCGTAAAGTTTTTTAAAGCAGAAAAGATCTATGAACTAGATAAGCCTTATACATTAAAAGAATTACAGTCTTTTTTAGATTCGGTATTATATAAAAATTCTTTTGCAGCGGTACGTATTACAGGCCAATTCAATACCATCGAATATTTTTGTTACCAACCCCAACAAAAACCTTACCGCCCGATTGAGCAAGCGGGGAAAAAAGTAATTGTAAATTCAAACACTGCCGGTACCATGGTTGGCTTTCATAGTCCCCGCTCTGCAGAGGTTATCAATTCCCCGGAATATCATTTTCACTTTCTTACTGCGCAACGAAACAGTGGTGGTCATGTGCAGGATTGCCAATTAAGAAAAGTACGCATCGAAATTGATTATGCCGATCAGCTTATCATCGCTTTACCTGATCCTGCATCTTTGACTGATATTGATTTGCAGCAACCTCTCAAATAATAAGCCTTTACATTTATTCACTTAAAAATTACCACTATGAAAAACACAACCAAACCTGGTAAAACAAAACAAGCTCCATCGCATAAAACAAGTCCCGAAATCAGAGACAACCTGGACAGCCGTGAGCGCAAAGAAAATACGCCGAATAAAAAGAAGAATGAAAATCCTTTCTCGCAAGAGTAAATTTAAAAAACGGAAATAAACTTCCGCTTTTTTTATACCATTATTTTATCCAATCGCTTCAAATAATCAACATCCATAACCGCCCCCAATCCCGGAACATCGGGTACCTGAACCATTCCGTGTTCACCATATTTAATTCCGCCGATCACCGGATCTTCTTCAAACATCATGGGCGTATCGAAATCATAAAACATGACCCGGTCGCTACATAAAGCCAGGTGTGCAGAGGCGGTAAAGGCCAATCTGGATTCTAAAAATCCTCCAATCTGAATGCTGAGTTTAGCCTGTTCGGCCAAACGAATTATTTTCAATGCTTTAAAAATTCCTGATGACTTACCCAGTTTAACATTCAATCCATCGCAAGCCTTCAGGTCAATGAGTCGTTCGGCATCGTGTTCGTCGCAACAGGATTCATCCGCCATGATGAGAATAGGACTTTGCTCCCGAAGAAAAGGAAGTTTCATAAACTGCCAGCGTGGAATGGGTTCTTCACAATGCTGAATATCATAAGGCGCTATTGTTTTTAAGATCTCCAGCGCATCAAGAGGCGTCCAGCCCTGGTTGGCATCGATGCGCAATGTGATGTCCATTCCAATTTGTTCACGGATACTTTTGATGCGCTGAATGTCATCTTGCTTCGTACCACCTAATTTTATTTTGATGATTTGAAATCCTCTGTCCTTGATGCGTTGTGCATCGCCGACCATTTTTTCTAAAGGACCAAGACTGATGGTATAATCAGTTTGAATCGGTTTATCTTTTTTGCCGCCTAAAAAAACATACAAGGGCAATTGTGCCTGTTGTGAAGCAATGTCATACAGTGCCATGTCAAAAGCGCTCTTGATACTGGAGTTGCCATAAATGATTTTATCCATGGATAAGACACAGTCTTCTATATCCAAGGCATTCTTACCTTTCAATGTCCTGGCCAGCACTTGAGCCACAACTACTGCGGTGCCCATGTTTTCTCCATTGATAGTGAGAAAAGGACTGCATTCTCCATAGCCCGTTATTCCTTGGCGCGTACGAATGACAATGACTACATTCTCTGCATGCGTTATCGGTCCCAAAGAAATAACAAAAGGTTCTTTGAGTTTTATGGGTGAAGCGTATATTTCTATTTGATCAATTATAACTGACATTCCAATTCTTTTAATGACTATACGCTGTCTTACCAGAATGGTTAATATTTCACCGCTTTTAACACCTTCGTACGTTCTCCCGCAATACACTCTATCTGGTAGAGGCCGGGTAGAAGTGTTGTGCCAAAATTAATTTTGTCTTGTCCGTCCACAGATTCTAACAGCTTACCTTCTGAGGTGTACACATTGACATGAAAGGATCCCTTGATTTCCAATTGAAAAGCATCGCCGGATGGATTAGGATAAAGATTGATGGATGGATTGGATTCCTGTTGATTTGTTGAAGCCGTGATCGTACAAGGTGAAGGCCCCGTAGGGCTGCTGCCGTTTTGCTTCACAAATTTGGAAAGTAAACGAATGTATGGAGCCTGATAACCGCAACTGTTTTCTGTTACTTCCCAGGAATCAATCGGCCAGCTTTCATTGAAATCCATGTACGCTTTGGAGTCCGGTTGACCTTTTACTTTACTAATGTCTATGCTGTTGCACAATGCATTGTTGCCCGGACTGCCACATCCGGAGGGACAACAAGAGTTCCAATCGTAAGCAGGATTCGGTCCGCCTACCAGGTAACCAGGCGCCGGTCCGTAAGTAGATACACCTACCTTGTCCCAAAGCGCACTGCCGTGTGCATACCAGGAATGGTAAAAAGCCGCCACTGAATTGTCAGCCTCGTGTGCATTGAAATTAGACAAATAAAATTTCTGTACCGGATTCAATCCGTGGATGTAATGGATGTATTGTTCCGCTGCGTTTGTTGCATCTGTATTTCGTGCACTATTCAGGCTGTAACTCAACACATCATACAACATAATCCCCTGACTGCATTTGTTTCCATTACTTCCCCAGACATACGCCTGCAGGTAACTCTTATAGGCATCGGTATCCTGATCGTAGGCTTTAAACGAATTGTCTCCTTCTATACCGGCATTGTAACGTCCCTTGATGGTATTGACTACAGATGTTGTAGCACCGCTGAGTTTCGTGTAATAGAGCAATGTTTCCTGGTGCGCCTGCTCAAAAGGATAAGTATAATACCATTGCACCAAATGTGAGGTCGTATAGTTGTTATCGAAAAATGTTTTATATGTCGTATTACCGGTGAGATCATACAAATGTACAGCGGCTTCGAGCTTAAACATCGTTCGGTCATAATCATTCACTTCCATGTCTCCACCACCCACGCCGCCCACAGCAGTAACATAAGCAGGTGTATTATTCGACCATACCACCGAAGGATTAGCCACGCACCAGTCCCAGGCTTTCTGTGCAGCCGCCTGAAGGCTATCGGCATAACATCCCAATCCGGCATTGGCAAATATTTTCGAACCATAAGCATAAGCAGCAGCGGCTTTTAACGTACCGGAAGTGTTGACGTTACCATATAAACTTCTTCCTGTAGCCGAAGAGGGAGGACTCGCATGAGCCACGCCTACTATGCTGATCAGGCTGCCGTCCGTATTTTGCAAACGCAACAAATAATCCATCCCCCATTTGACTTCATCCAATACGTCTGGTATGCCATTCGCGGATTCGGGAAGATTATAATCATCGGTCCAGGCAGTAGGATTTTCTTCGTAGGCTTTCAATAACTCGATGATGTAATTGCCTGTCCAAAGGGTGTACTTATTGTAATCACCGGCATCGTACCAGCCGCCATGCACATCACGCTGCGTCGAGGCATCGCTTGGTGCGCTGAAGATGCGGCATTGTTTATCTTGTAAGGGACCCACGTGACTCGCTCCATCTACCCAGCCTGTTTCTGCATAGGGTGCCTGCTTGGCAAAACCGGAACGCTGGTAAAAGAAACTGCGCACAGCATGTTTCAAAGCCGTGTTATATACATCCTCTTTAATTTCAAATTCATACGAACGAACATTATTCGTTACATCCAACACATAATAACTCCCCGTTGTCGTATACGATGAAAAATCAAAGCGCCAGACATTATCTCCGGACGTGGCATCTGTCACCCCTCCATTCCAGGCCGCTGCACTGCCTGTAAATACAGGATTGCTGTTTGTCGCATCAATCAACGCGTAGGATATTCCGGGCGTGTAACTAGACGCAGCATCATATCCTTGCACAGGATCACGCAAGATTGCTATTTTTTTAGCTGATGGACGATAACCCAATTGATCGGTTACAATATACGGACTGATGGTCTGCGCATAAATTGTAAGAGTCAATAAGCATGCAGAAAGGGAGAGTAGGAGTCTTTGCATAAAGAGGAGGAACGTAAGACAATATAATTCTTATTCTCAGATCCTGCAAGAATCGAGTATAGAACAGATCTGCTCATAAAGGGTATTTTTTACAACAGCGCGATTTTCTTTTACCTCGTTTTTATATGTTTTGTGTGGTTTCCTTCCATGGCACACTTTAGGCTAATCATGAGTATGGAAACCAAAAAAATTATCGCCGCTACAGTTGTCGGCACATCGGTCATGACTTTATTCAGTTACCTGATGTCCCGCAATCAGAAAAGAAATTTCACGGAACCCGATGTACTCAGTGAAATCGTTGCTGAAAATAATTCTTCTCTTTCTAAAGAAGAATCCAAACCCATCGGCTGGGGTACTCACTATGGTATTGGCTTAGCTTTCACCGGAGTTTATTCTCAGGTATGGGAACATACACCCCTCAAGCCTTCTCTGGCCAGTGGTGCTGCTTTAGGTGCTCTAAGCGGATTGATGGGTGTTTTGGGTTGGACACAATTGTTTCATTTACATCATCCCACAACTGCCGCTTACCGCAAACAATATTACGCGCAACTAATGGCCGCTCATATCGTCTTTGGCATGGGCGCTGCAGTGGGTTACAAAATGATGAGCAAAGACAAACCCAAATTTTCCACCAAACTAAAATCACTCCTATGAAAAAGACAACTGCTTCGATCGTAGCTATCCTAATCATGCTCACTGTCTATTTAAGTTCTTGCAGTGTAATAGGTGGTATCTTCAAACTGGGAATGGGCTTCGGTATTTTCCTTGTACTTCTTGTCATTGCCCTGATTGTTTTCTTTCTGATCCGAATTGGGAAAAAATAATATGGGTCTTATAAGAGCTTACCAGGCGGCCTTTTTATCGGATGTGAAATTTTCTTTCCCGTTTACTCGTGCCCGCTGATGATTCATTAGTACCCATAGGCATATAATCTACCGGCTGAACGCCTTTCTTCGCAGTATCAGCAGGCACATCGTTTTCTGTCATTTCTTTTTCTTCTGTAGTGCAAGAAGCCAAACTAAACATCAGAGCTATGCCACATACTATTTTTATCGCTGTCATTTAAACTGTTTTTATATGCTTTCTTTTAAAATAAAATAGTCACGCCGCTGGCGTGACTATTTTCATTATGCCCTGTATAGCAACGGGAGTTGCAGCATAATTTGAACTCATACTTTTACCGCTATGCTTGTTGCGGAGCAGTAAACCTGTTAGTTTGTTCCTCGATGAAATCCTTCATCACCGCGACTACTGCTTCACGGTGTTTCACCAAAAGGTACACAGCACCCGCTGCTGCCAAGGCTAAACCGGAGTATAGTACTACGTTTGAGTTAGAATTTCTGGACATAAACTTAGAGGTCATCTTCTCGGCACCTTTCTTTGCAGAACAGTAGCCGGATACAAACTTATCGGTCGCGTAATCAACGATGCTATGCAGCGTATTATTGATTGACTTTTCCATAGTTGTAAGTATTTGTTACAGGTAATAAAAGACAAAGCCTGTGCCAGTACACAAATAGCAGTGCAAACCGAAAAACGTGCATTTATAAAAATACAGCTGGTAATTTTATACCCAGATCTATCCTGATCACTGACAACTGACCACTGTCTTCTATTTCTTCAATTCAATCCACACCGGCGCATGGTCGCTGGACTTTTCCCATCCTCTGACTTCTTTGTCCACTCCCGCTCTCTTCAAGCGTTTCGCCACCTCAGGACTCAATAAAAAATGATCGATACGTAAACCGGCATTGCGGCCATACGCATTGCGGAAGTAATCCCAAAAGGTATAAATGATTTCGTTCGGATGCAGTTTTCTGATGGCATCTACCCAACCTTGATCCACCAGCGTCTTAAAAGCTTTGCGCACTTCGGGACGAAACAAGGCGTCATCGACCCAGCGCTCCGGTTTATATACATCCAGATCCGTTGGCATCACGTTGAAGTCTCCGATCAGGAGGACAGGCAGTTCCAGTTTCAACAATTCCGCTGCATGTTTTTGCAGGCGTTTAAACCATTCCATCTTGTAATCGAACTTAGGGCCAGGTGCCGGATTACCGTTGGGTAAATACAAACAGCAAATGAGCATGCCGTTTACGGTGGCTTCTATGTAGCGGCTATGGGTATCTTCATCGTCGCCGGGCAAACCGCGGCTGTATTCTTTTATATGTTCGCTCCGTGAAAGGATCGCCACGCCGTTCCAGCTTTTCTGTCCGTGCCATACGGCATGGTAACCGGCATCCAGCAAGGCTTGCTTTGGAAATTTATCATGCTGTGCTTTCAGTTCCTGCAAACACACAATATCCGGCCTGGCTTCTTCAAGCCAGCGCAGTAAGACCGGTAATCTACCATTGATGCCATTGACATTGTAAGTGGCGATTTTCATGATCAGGCAGCCTTAAAGACTTTTTCTGTTGTTCTTTTCTCTGCACGCTTTTCCATCACAGCATCGTACGCCTTTACATAATGAGGATTTTCTGTTTTCATCAGCCGATTCCAAAATCGAAAGTACAATCCGTAATTGCCGACAAACTTGCTATGATGCAAATTGTGATGTACAGAGGTATTGAGGATTTCGAACAACCAAGTACGGCGAAACCATTTCGGTGCAATCTCATAACCCAGGTGACCATATACATTGATGGTAAAGGCGGCAATGGTAAACAATAAAATATTATACTGATGCATCGGCAAAATCATGACGATGACCAACAGCACCATGCCTTCACCTACAGCTTCCAATAAATGGAACGAGTAGGCCGTCCAGGGCGATGGATTCATACTTTGGTGATGAACCAGATGTGTTTGCCTGTAAAAAAATTTAGTATGCAAGACACGGTGCAGCCAATAGAAATAGGTGTCGTGAATGATCAGGGAAAGAAAAACGCTCAGGAATAAATACCATACCGGATAATCCTGAATGTGATCGTAAATGCGGGTAATGCCTTTGACCGGTGTAAACCAGATGAGTAAAGTAATCACGATGAACATCAAGGTGCTTTGCATGGAATACCAGATTTCACGAAGAAAATCTTTATGCGATGCATAACGCTCCTGAATCTTGAACCGGCTGAAGGTTTTAGGAAATAAAAGGTAAAACAAAATAAAAGGTATACCTGCCAACACAAAGTACCGGAGTATCGAAACGCTCATCATGTGTATAAAGGTTTCTGTGATTTTATTCATACATGTATCTTAGGTAAGGCTTACGTGATGAAGATACGATTATCCCGAAAATTATACAATGTCTTTTTCAGGAAACACTAAACATAAGAAAGGTAATGATAGGTCACGATTCTTAAGCCCTTGTCTATTCTTTGGTACTCTGCAGGGTTGTGCTGATTTTATTCCCGACAGAAGAGAAGTTGTTCCGCAACTCTCTTCTCCTATTAATGCGTGGCGCAAGTATAATATGCTTATTTGATTGGCATCAAATTGTATATTCTATTGCTGGAACAAACATAACCCACTATGGAAACTACAAAACAACATGTGCTGATTACCGGTGCAACCAGCGGTATCGGCCTGGAGCTCGCCAAGCTCTTCGCAAAAGATTTATACAATCTCGTTATCGTCGCACGCAGCCAAGAGGAACTGGACAAGACAGCGACGGTGCTGAACAGTTCCTATGGTACACATGTTACAACCATTGCCAAAGATTTATTCCTTCCTGAAAGTGCGAATGAATTGTACGAAGAAATCAAAGATAAAAATATTCGTATTGATATACTCGTGAACAATGCAGGACACGGGCATTATGGACTCTTTGTTGATTCCGACCTTCAAAAAGACCTGGACATTATTCAATTGAACATTTCCAGTGTAGTTGTATTGACAAAATTATACCTGAAAGAAATGGTCAGTCGCGCTGAAGGAAAAATCCTGAACGTATCTTCTGTTGCCAGCAAAAGTCCGGGACCATGGAATTCTGTATATCACGCTACCAAATCATTTGTACAATCTTTCACGGAAGCCATTCGCTATGAAGTGAAAGACAAAGGAGTAACAATCACTGCGCTATTGCCAGGTGCAACGGATACCGATTTCTTCAACAAGGCTGACATGGAAGCTTCCAAAGGCATTCAGGATAAAAGTAAATTATCTGATCCCGCTGATGTAGCGAAAGACGGTTACGAAGCTTTGATGGCAGGTAAAGACATGGTGATTTCCGGTATCGGGAACAAACTACATGTTGCTATGGCCGCTGTAACATCGGATGAAAAGACAGCAGAAAAAATGGGGAAGAAGCAGGAGCCGGTCACACCAAGCAACAGAGCCTTGTAACTCACATTTCTTCATCTAACAAAAAAAGACCTTCTTCCGAAGGTCTTTTTTATGTCAGACAATTTTGCTCGGCTTGGTTAAGCGCGAGAATTGTCTTCTGGTTGTTGTTGGTTCATGTATTGCTCCTGCACATCTTTTATTTTATCGACTGCACTCAAAATTTGTTCTTTGATCGCTTCACGATTTTTGTAAATCAGGTAAGCTGCACCAGCCGCTGCAATGGCAAGACCGGTGTACAACAAGGCATTATTTGTGTTGTTCGATTTTTTACTGAACTTAGACGTGTACTTGTCTTTCGCATCGTAAAATCTATCTTTCGTATCGTAGAACTTTTCTTTCGCATGTTCTACCGTTGGGTTTGAAAATAGTTTGTCAGTTGCAAAGTCCACCAAGTTGTGAAGCGTTGCGTTTACAGTTTTTTCCATGGTTGTATCGATTAAGGTTGTAGCAATCCAAAGACAAAGTGAGTGCCATGGCTAAAACCTTTTTATTTCATCAAATACACAGTATGCCTTTTTTAATCAGGTAAAAAAATCCTCATTCTTTAGAGAATTACTACCCAATTATTAGGAGAACACTGCATAACCAATGGCAGTGGCAATTGTCAGGATGAACGCATAAAATCCAAACGGCGGTCTCGGATTCGTTCTATAGGAAGTAGGGAAAGAAGAAAACATAGCCTTGTCTTTATTGTTGAAACGTATAAACCTGTAGCATACGCTGGGTGTATCATGGCTCAACTATTATACCATCTCATGATTAACCCTTTAAGCAGGATTTTTAAAAATACAGTGTTTCAGAAACACCTCATTTTGTTGTGTTTTTTCTACAGCTTTTCTCTAAAAAATAACTCCTCAGCCTTTGTAAAAAAGCTGAGAAGTTTATAAATAGTATGAATTATTTTTTAAGAATACGAGTGGTTTGTACCAACGCATTGGAAGACACTTTCAATACATATAAACCCGGTCTCAGCTCGCCGCCCAATTGAAACTCATTGACATTACTGATCTGTGCGCTTTGCACCAGTTGTCCTTCCAGCGTATATACTTCTGCAAGATAATCTGCAGCAGACGCATCGATCGTTACTTTCGTTTCTTCCTGAAAAGGATTAGGCGCTACAGACAATTTGCTTGAAGGGGTATTTGCATCAAACAAACCTGTCACTATACCGTTTGAACACAAAGCCACTCTTGTGGGATCGGACGCTTCCACATTGATTGTCGTCCCTAAAACTCCGCTATTTGCAGTCGGGCTATTGTCTGCTACCACTTGCCCACTGGCTTCCTCTAATCTCCATAAGCCGATCAAACCGGTACTGCTGCCACTGATCTGGCTGTTGTAATTTGCCAGGATGTTGGCATCTGATTGAGCGATATTCCAAAGACGTACTTCACTGATTGATCCATCCAGGAAATAACTATCATAGGAATCGTAGCCAAAGTAAAGCGGGCCGGGGGATGTCATGGTGTTTCCGCCACCAGCCACTGTACCTTTGTAAACGCCATCCAGGTAAAACTTTACACCGGCACTGCTTCGGCTCGCCGCTACATGATGGCACTGATCATCTTGCAAAGATTGACTTGATACTGCTGTGTACACACTGGAGTTACCATTCATTTGCAACAACAGCTCATTGCCCGAATAAATGTAGAAGATAAACCCTTCTATCGGGCCGTTGACTATTGTTCTGGTGGAAAGCAAAGGTATATAACCTGAATTTCCCGTTTTGATATTTACAATCGCCTCCACGGTAAAATCACCGGTACCTAAGTCGTAACTGCTACTATGCGGTACCGTAATCAAATCCGTTGCACCGTCAAATGTCACCGTATTGTTTTGCGCTTGAAGTGATGAGTGGGTGGAAAGAAAACCGGATACTAAAATTAGAAAAGTGTAAAATTTTTTATTCATAAAAGTCAGGTTAAAAGTGTGAAAAGACAAAGATAAGAATTTTACTATAAGT